>CALMPK010000061.1 GCA_937873575.1 uncultured Hyphomicrobiaceae bacterium | reverse complement strand
ACCGGTCGTGGGCGATGGGGCGTGCTGGTCGCGGGTGCGGCCGATGCCCGTGAGGATGCCCGAGGGGGCGGCGAACCCGGCGGGTGCAGGAACGAGCTGGAGGGACAATGTTCGACCGGAAAGCGATCAACAGCGCTGTCGCGCGGGGTATTGCGGGAGCGGTTTTCGCCGCGTTCGCGATGGTGCCCGGTGCATTCGCCTACGATGGCAATTCCTGGCTGAAGTTCGGCCCCAGCGGCGACGGCGGATCAAGTTATTCGTCATCTGCGAGCACCTACGACCGCGAGTTCGTGCGCGAGTGGGAGGCCAACCCGCCGCGCGGCTACCCGACGCTCTCCGCCGCCAACATCGAGGCGACGAAGGTTGCGGTTAAGCGCTACGAGGACATCGTCAAAGCTGGCGGGTGGAAGCCGCTCGGCTCCACCGAGCTGCAGCCGGGAACCAGCGGCGCGGCCGTCGCGGAGCTGCGCGAGCGGCTCAAAGTGTCCGGCGACCTCAAGGAAGACGGCTACTATCCCGACAGCTTCGACAGCGGTCTCGAGCGCGCGGTCAAGCGCTTCCAGGCGTCGAATGGCCTGACACCGACCGGCATCGTCGACAAGCGCACGCTCGCCGCGCTCAACGTTCCGGCGCAGAGCCGCCTCAAGCAGTTGAAGCAGGGCCTCGAGCGTCTGCGCCAGTACGCCGGCGGCACCGGCAAGGGCAAGTACGTGGTCGTCAACATCCCCTCGGCCCAGGTCGAAGCGGTCGAGAACGGGCGAGTCGCCTCGCGCCACACGGGCGTCGTCGGCAAGCCGGACCGCAAAACTCCGCTGCTGAAGTCGTCGATCCACGAGCTGAATTTCAATCCGGTCTGGCGCCTGCCGCCGACGGTGATCACGAAGGACCTGATCCCCAAGGGCCAGCAGATGCAGAAGGCGGGCAAGAACGTGCTCGTCAAATTCGGCATCGATGCCTACGACGGCAACGGCAAGAAGCTCGATCCGGAGAAGATCAACTGGTCGGGCTCCATGCCGCACGGGCTGAGCTACAGCCAGCAGCCGGGCAAGGAGAACCCGCTCGGCTTCCTCAAGATCAACTTCCACAACGATCACTCGGTGTACATGCACGACACGCCGTCCGAGACGCTGTTCGGGCGAAATTTCCGCGCCGCCAGCTCAGGCTGCATCCGTGTCCAGAACATCGAGAGCCTCGCCGCCTGGCTGCTCGAGGACCAGGGCGTGACCAAAGAACAGATCGAGGTGTTGAAGCAGAAGCGTGAGCGCAAGGACGTAAAGTTGAAGCGACCGATCCCGCTCTACTTCGTTTACATCACCGCCTGGGCCACAGAGGACGGCATCGTCCAGTTCCGGCGCGATCTCTACTTGAAGGACGGCGTCGGGGATACTGCGAGCGCCTATTGATCCCTGATGTGCCTCGGATAGCCCGTTCGCAAGGCTGCCGGCCCGCCCCGGGAGTGATCGTCCGGGGGGACGCAAATCGGCGTTTCCTTCGGCGTCGCCGGTGGCGCTCCAGCGGTCGGATTCCCACCTATCGGCCGGGGCCGTCTGCGCTCGCCGCGCTCGTCCGGCGGGCGGTGGCGGCCCTGGTCTTTTCGTCTCACTCGGCCTCGGGGTAACATGTTGACTTCGGTCAAGATCAACGTGGACCGGCCGTGTCATGCAGTTGCATGGTCGCACCCGCTTGGCATCACCCAACTCATGTGCGACTTAGAGGTCCGGGTGGGATAACGAGGATCGACGGCCGGCGCGGGAGCACTCTCTCGCGACAATCGGCTGCAAGCCTCGCCTCAAAGCGGCATTGCATCCCGATGCCCGCTCGTGATGCTATAGGGCATCGGTCAGGGAGTGGAAGGCATAATGGACTACGCCAAGATCTTTCGCGGGGCGCTGGACACCATTCGCGCTGAAGGCCGCTATCGCGTGTTTGCCGATCTCAAGCGCCAACGTGGTGAGTTCCCCTCCGCCAAGCACTTCACTCCCAACGGCACCCGGCCGATCACCGTCTGGTGTTCGAACGACTATCTCGGCATGGGCCAGAACCCGGAAGTTCTCGCCGCCATGCACGAGGCGATCGACACGGTTGGCGCCGGCTCCGGCGGCACGCGCAACATCTCCGGCACGACGCGCTACCACAACGAACTCGAGGCCGAGATCGCCGATCTTCACGGCAAGGAATCCGCGCTGCTGTTCACGTCGGCCTATGTCGCCAACGACGCGACGCTGTCGACGCTGCAGAAGCTCATCCCCGGGCTCGTCATCTTCTCGGACGAGAAGAACCACGCCTCGATGATCGAGGGCATTCGCCGCGGTGGCACGAAGCGCGAGATTTGGCGTCACAACGACGTCGCCGACCTCGAGGCGCGCCTCCAGAAGTATGACCGCGAAACGCCGAAGCTCATCGCTTTCGAGAGCGTCTACTCGATGGACGGCCACATCGCTCCGATCGGCGCGATCTGCGACCTTGCCGCCAAGTACAACGCACTCACCTACCTCGACGAGGTGCACGCGGTCGGCATGTACGGCCCGCGCGGCGGCGGCATCGCCGAGCGCGATGGCGTGATGGACCGCGTCGACATCATCAACGGCACGCTGGCCAAGGGCTTCGGCGTGATGGGCGGCTACATCGCCGCGACCCGCGATACCTGCGACGCGATCCGCTCCTACGCGCCGGGCTTCATCTTCACGACGTCCGTCGCCCCCGCCGTCGCGGCCGGTGCACTCGCTTCCATCCGCTACCTGAAGCGCAGCCAGATCGAGCGCGCGCGCCATCAGGAGCGGGCACGCACGCTCAAGCGCCGTCTGGCCGAGGCCGGCATTCCGGTGGTCGAGGGACCGAGCCACATCGTCCCCGTCATCGTCGGCGACCCGGTGCATTGCAAGGCGGTCACCGACACGCTGCTCGACCGCTACGGCATCTACGTTCAGCCGATCAACTACCCGACCGTTCCGAAGGGGACCGAGCGCATCCGCCTGACGCCCTCGCCGCAGCATACCGACGCACAGATGGATCACCTCGTCGCCTCGCTCAAGGAGCTTTGGGAGCGCTGTCCGGTGGCGAAGGGCCAGTACGTCAGGCTGGCCGCCGAGTAGGGCCGCGCGCTCAGGCGAGAGGACTTCATTTCGATGCCGGATGGGTGGCCGCCCGTCCGGCATTTTCGTTTGTGAAGTGTGTTGCGCTGCGGCGCCCGGGGCGCCCTGGCCCGGCGGGGTGGGAGGTTCTTTCCCCGCCTGGGAAAGAACGACTGCCGCTTACAAAAACCCCCGCGAATCCGCCGCAAAATGGCGCGACGGCATGTCGCCGCCGCCTTGTTTCGCCGATTTAGACTATGGTAGTTAAGCCGCCACTGAGCGTTGTGATGCCTGAACGGCACCTTGCCGCCAATCGGGGGGTGCCTGCTAGGGTGGCAGGCGCGAGCAGCCGGCCGAATTGGTCGAAGTCCGGTCCCACTCTCCAGGCCCGGACTGAAGAAGAACCAGAACCCAAGGAACGAGGAAACCCTTCATGTCGATAGCAAAGGCCGACTACGCACCGACGCAGGCGAAGTTCTTCTCGGCGGCTCTCGCCGAAACCGACCCGGAGATGGCGTCCGCCATCGCCAAGGAGCTCGGCCGCCAGCAGCACGAGATCGAGCTCATCGCATCCGAGAACATCGTTTCGAAAGCGGTGCTCGAGGCCGCCGGCTCGGTGCTGACGAACAAGTACGCCGAAGGCTATCCGGGCAAGCGCTATTACGGCGGCTGCCAGTACGTCGACGTTGCCGAGAACCTCGCCATCGACCGCGCCAAGAAGCTGTTCAACTGCGGCTTCGCCAACGTGCAGCCGAACTCCGGCAGCCAGGCGAACCAGGGCGTGTTCAACGCCATGCTGCAGCCGGGCGATACCATCCTCGGCCTCTCGCTCGCCCACGGCGGCCATCTCACCCACGGCGCGCCGGTCAACCAGTCGGGCAAGTGGTTCAAGCCGGTGCACTACGAAGTGCGCCCGGATACCCAGACCGTCCACATGGACGACGTTCGGGCGAAGGCGCTGGAGCACAAGCCGAAGCTCATCATCGCCGGCGGCTCGGCCTACCCGCGCACGATCGACTTCGCCGCGTTCCGCAAGATCGCCGACGAGATCGGCGCGGTGTTCATGGTCGACATGGCCCACTTCGCCGGCCTCGTCGCGGCCGGCCTCTACCCGAGCCCGTTCCCGCACGCCCACGTGGTCACCACCACCACGCACAAGACGCTGCGTGGTCCGCGCGGCGGCATGATCCTGACCAACGACGAGGACATCGCCAAGAAGGTCAACTCCGCGATCTTCCCGGGCATCCAGGGCGGCCCGCTCATGCACGTCATCGCCGGCAAGGCCGTCGCCTTCGGTGAGGCGCTGCAGCCCGAGTTCAAGATCTACGCGAAGAACGTCATCGAGAACGCCAAGGCGATGGGCGAAGTGCTGGTGCAGGCCGGTTTCGCGCTGGTTTCAGGCGGTACGGATTCCCACCTCATCCTGGTCGATCTGCGCCCGAAGAACCTCACCGGCAACATCTCCGAGAAGGCACTCGGCCGCGCCAACATCACGGTCAACAAGAACGGCGTGCCGTTCGACCCGGCGAAGCCGATGGTGACGTCGGGCATCCGACTCGGCTCCCCGGCCGGCACCACGCGCGGCTTCGGCGTCGCCGAGTTCCAGGAGATCGGCCGACTGATCGCCGAGGTGCTCGACGGTCTCGCCAAGAACGGCGAGGAGGGCAACGGTGCGGTCGAGGCGAAGGTGAAGCAGCAGGCCATCGCGCTGTGCGACCGCTTCCCCATCTACGCTTGATTGCGTCAGATAACTGACGAACAATGGCGCGGCCGGCTATCCGGCCGCGCTTTTTGTTTGGGAGATGGCCATGCGTGTCGCGACGCTGAACTCTGTCATTTTCGCCTTCACCGCCGCCCTGCTCACGGCGCCGCTGCCCGCATTCGCCGCATCGTGCTCGAGCTGGAAGGCGACCTGCGAGAGCCGGGGCGGCGGCGGCGCGTGCGAAGCCAAGTTCACCAAATGCCTGAAGACGGGCACCTTCACCGAGGGCGCCAAATACGGTGGTGCGACTCACACGGGCCTCAGCCGCAACTGAATCCATCGGAGAGCTGGAACGGCGAGCGGGGCACGTGGTCGGACGAATTAGGTCGAGTCTCGGACCGCTCGCCCCCTGTTTCCAGGCGCTGATCGCCTCGCGGGTTCGCGTGCAGCCGGGAGAGGCACCGTGAAGTTGCCTCGGGCGGGGCAGAACGGCGAAAAGGGGCCTTGTTCGAGGTTCCCGCGGGGGTCTAAACGATGTGCGCCGGGGCGTGATCGCCGCCGGCGCTTTTTGCTTCGCGGGAGACTGAACAGGTGCGCTGTCCCTATTGCTCGGGCGAGAACACGCAGGTGAAGGACAGCCGGCCGACGGAGGAAAACGCGGCCATCCGCCGGCGCCGCGTCTGCCCCGATTGCGGCGGTCGCTTCACCACATTCGAGCGCGTGCAATTGCGTGATCTCGTCGTCGTCAAGCGCTCGGGCCGCAAGGTGCCGTTCGATCGCGACAAGCTGCTCGCCTCCGTCAACATCGCCATCCGAAAGCGCCCGATCGAACCGGAGCGGGTGGAGCGCATGATTTCCGGCATCGTTCGCCAGCTCGAAAGCTCGGGCGAGACGGAGATCCCGTCGCAGGTCATCGGCGAGTCGGTGATGGAGGCGCTGCGCGGGCTCGATCCCGTCGCCTACGTTCGCTTCGCTTCCGTCTACCGCGATTTCCGCGAGGCGTCCGACTTCGCCGAAGTGCTCGGCGAGATCGCGCGTGATCCTTCCGCCGAGCGTGGCACAACCGCGCCGCGCGCCGTTGGAGACGACTGGTCGTCCGCCCTGCCGCTGCCGAAGAAGGGCTGAGTCCGGGCCATGCCGCCGAAGCCGCCCACTGCCGGCGACCAGCAACGGATCGACCATCACATGATGGGCATCGCGTTGCGCATGGCGCGGCGTGGCCTCGGGCGGACGGCGCCGAACCCGACGGTCGGAGCGGTAATCGTCGAGCCGCAGACGGGAGAGGTGATTGCGCGGGGCTGGACCCAGCCGGGCGGGCGTCCGCACGCTGAGCCGGTCGCGCTGGCGCAGGCGGGCGCGCGGGCCCGTGGCGCCACCATGTACGTCACGCTCGAGCCGTGCTCGCATCATGGCAAGACGCCGCCGTGCTCCGATGCGGTGCTCGCGGCCGGCATCGCACGGCTCGTCGTCTCCTTGCAGGACCCTGATCCGCGCGTCTCCGGCCGGGGCCTGGAGCAGATCCGAAGAGCCGGTGTCGCCGTGACGCGCGGTATCCGCGCCGAGGAAGCGCATTGGCTGACGCGCGGGCACATCGTACGCGTCACGGAGCGGCGCCCTTTCGTGCAGCTCAAGATCGCGGTTGGCGCCGACGGCAAGGTACCGCGCGGGACAGGGGGCGCACCGCTCTTCGTCACCGGGGCGGAGGCGCGGGCGCGCGGCCATCTGATGCGGGCAGAGGCGGACGCCATCCTGGTCGGGCACGGTACGGTGCGCGACGACGATCCCGATCTCACCTGCCGCCTGCCGGGTTTGGCGGAACGATCGCCGCGTCGCGTGGTGCTCGCTGCCGATGCGGCGGGGCTGGCGGAGAACCGCCTCGCCCGGGGCGCGGGGCTGGGGCCCGTGCAACTTTTCACGGCGGCCGCCGGCCCGGCGACGCAGGCGCTCAGCGCGCTCGGTGTCGAGATCACGCCGACGCGTCTCGTCGCTGGCCGCCTGTGGTTGCCGGATGTGCTCGAGAGCTTGGCCCAGTCGGGCATCACGCGGCTGCTGGTCGAAGGCGGCCCGGGAGTTTGGGCATCGTTCGTGCGCCACGGGCTGTTTGACGAGGTAGTTCTGTTCCAAGCCCGCGACGGTGGCCTGCCGGTGTCGGAGAACGGGGCGCGCGCCGTGCTCCAGGCCGTGGCCGGGATTGCAGGGCTGGACCTCGCCGAGCGGCGGCGGCTCGGTGGCGACGATATGCTCGTATTCAGACAGCGCAGCGGGCGCGTATCGGTATGACGCCCGCCGCGGCGGGTGTCCGAAGGAGGCGAGAATGTTCACGGGACTTGTCAGCGATGTCGGCGAGGTCGTCGCTCGCGATGGCGGGCGCTTCACGCTGCAGACGGCCTATGACGCGACGACGATACCGCTCGGCGCGTCGATCGCTTGCGACGGCGTGTGCCTCACCGTCACCGCCCTCGCTCCGCACGGCAAGGGCGCCCACTTCACCGTCGACGTTTCCAACGAGACGCGGGCCAAGACGACGCTCGATTCCTGGCAGCCCGGCCGCGCCGTCAACCTGGAACGGCCGTTGCGTGCCGGCGACGAACTCGGCGGGCGCATCGTTTCAGGCCACGGCGATGGCCGCGCGCGGGGCGGTTCGGTCACGCCGGACGGCGACAGTCAGCGTTTCCTGTTCGAGGCGCCCGAGCATCTCGCCATCTACATCGCCCCGAAAGGCTCGGTCGCGCTCGACGGCACGTCACTGACGGTGAACGAGGTTGCCGGCGCCCGGTTCGGGGTCAACATTATTCCGCACACCTTGACCCAGACCACCTGGGGGCGCAAAAAGCCCGGCGACGAGATCAACCTCGAGGTCGATCTGTTCGCGCGCTACGTGGCTCGCCTGATGGAGTTCCGCCCGTGACCAAACGGCCTACCCGGTCGGCGAAGCCTGCTTCCGCCCCGTCGAAGACCGCTGCGGCGAAGCCGGCTTCGGCAGCGGCGCGCGGCGGACGCGCGCTCGCCACCACGCCTGAGATTCTAGAGGAACTGCGCAACGGCCGCATGGTCATCCTCGTCGATGCCGAGGATCGCGAGAACGAGGGCGACCTCGTCATCCCCGCGCAGATGGCGACGCCCGACTCCATCAACTTCATGGCCAAGCATGGACGCGGCCTCGTCTGCCTCACCCTCACCAAGGCGCGCGCCGAGGAGCTTCGTCTCGAAAGCATGGTGCGCGATAACCGTTCGCGCCGCGAGACGGCCTTCACCGTATCGATCGAGGCGCGCGAGGGCATCACCACGGGCATCTCCGCTCACGATCGCGCGCGCACCATCGCCACGGCCATCGACCCGACCAAGGGCGCCGACGACATCGTCTCGCCGGGCCACGTCTTCCCGCTCGTCGCCCGTGACGGCGGCGTGCTGATCCGCGCCGGACATACCGAGGCGAGCATCGATCTGGCGCGCCTCGCCGGCCTCTATCCAGCGGCCGTGATCTGCGAGATCATGAACGACGACGGCACGATGGCGCGGATGCCCGATCTCGTTCCCTTCGCCAAGGAGCACGGTCTCAAGATCGGCTCGATCGAGGACCTCATCGCCTACCGGCTGAAGAACGACACCATCGTTCGCCGCATCGCGTGCAAGCCGGTGCGGAGCAACTACGGCGGCGAGTTCGATCTCTGCGTCTACGCGACGACGGTGGAGCCGGGCGAGCACATCGCGCTGGTGAAGGGCGACGTCGCCAACGGCGAGCCGGTTCTGGTGCGTGTCCACGCCGTCGACCCCCTGGTCGATCTCGTCGGCGTCGGCTATGCGTCGTCGATCGGGCTTGTGGAACAGGCGATGCGGGCGGTGGATGCCGCGGGTCGCGGTATCGTCATCGTCATCCGCGACCTGAACCCACGCACCTTCTCGGAGCGAATCCACGAGCAGCCGCGGCGTCCGGGTGGCAAGGCCGCCAACCACGAGCGTCGCCAGGTCGAGATCGGTGTCGGCTCGCAGATCCTTCGCGATCTCGGCGTCAGCGACATGGTGCTGCTCACCAACTCGCCCGAGCAGGTTTACGTCGGTCTCGAGGCTTTCGGTCTCAGGATCGTTGATACACGCAAGATCGGTTGAACCGTCACGCCGCAGCGAGCGGCCGAGGCTCCGCCGTGAGGCGGTGCAGAGGCTCCGCTGATGGCGGACGCGAGGCAGAGATCGAACCCGTATCGTCGCCGGACCACAGCTCGGCGCGACGACGGCGAAACACGGAATCGGAAACACGCAATGGTACAGCGCAAGACGCGGAGGCCTGAGGGCATGGGCGAGGAGCAGCGCGGCGCGACGCCGTTGCGCCGCCCGTCGAGCCGCATCCTCATCATCGAAGCGCGGTTCTACGACGACATCGCCGACGAGCTCGCGGCAGGCGCAATCGCCGAGATCGAAGCGCAGGGGGCAACCTACGAGCGCGTCACGGTTCCGGGTGCGCTCGAAATTCCGCAGGTACTGGCGGCGGCGGTCGGTTGCGGCATCATTCCGCGCGGCGCACCGTCGAGTCGTTTCTGCGGCGCCGTCGTCCTCGGCTGTGTCATCCGTGGCGAGACCTCGCACTATGACGTCGTCGTCGATAACGCCAACCACTGGCTCATGAAGATCGCGACCGGCCACCGCGTGCCCTTGGGCAATGGCATCCTCACCGTCGATACGAGCGAGCAGGCGTTCGAGCGGGCCCGGGGCGGCCGACGGGGGAAGGGCGGCGATGCGGCAAGGGCCTGCTTCTCGCTGATCGATATCGTCCGACAATTCGAGGGGCTCGGCGCATGACGAGCAAGACGAAAGCGAAAACGGCACCGGGCGGGCGCTCGCTGGCGCGCATGGCCGCAGTTCAGGCGCTCTACCAGATGGACATCGCCGGAACCGATCTCAATGCGGTCATCCGCGAGTTCGAGACGACGCGCTTCACCGGCGAGGAGAAGGACGATCTCGTCGCCAATGCCGACACGCAGTTCTTCGCCGACATCCTGCGCGGCGTCGTGCGCCGTCAGCGCGACATCGACCCGGTGGTGGACGATCAGCTCGCCAGCGGCTGGCGGCTGGTGCGGGTCGATTCGATCCTGCGCGCCATTCTCCGGGCCGGCGTATTCGAGCTGCAGGAGCGCCGCGACGTGCCGGCCCGCGTCGTCATCAACGAATACATCGAGGTGGCGCATGCGTTCTTCGCAGACGAGGAGCCGAAGGTCGTCAACGGCATCCTAGACCGTCTGGCGCGCCGGCTCCGCCCGGCCGAGTTTCAGACCAAAGAGCCTGGTGCTGCCGAGACCCAGGGCTGATTGTTCCCGAGGAGCACGTTAGGTGAGCGAACACACCGACGAGACAATTGAAAGCGAGGCGCAGCTCGTCGAGCAGTTCCTGTTGCCGCTCACGGACGGGGACGCTGGAACGCTGGCGCTGCGCGACGACTGCGCCGTTCTCTCTCCGCCCGCAGGCATGGACTTGCTGCTGACCACGGATTCACTCGTCGAGGGCGTCCATTTCCTTCCTGGCGACGTCCCGAGCTTCAAGGCGCTGGCCGTCAACGTCTCCGATCTCGTGGCGAAGGGCGCCCAGCCGCTCGGCTACCTGTTGACGCTCGCTTTTCCATCGCTGCCGACCCGACGGATGATGACCAAGCTCACCGCCGGGCTTGCATCGGCCCAGGCCGTGTTCGGCTGTCATCTGCTCGGTGGCGATACGGATCTGACGGGCGGGCTTCTCACTCTCACGATCGCGGCGATCGGCGCGGTGCCGGCGGGCAAGATCGTGCGCAGAGCAGGGGCGAAACCGGGCGATGTGGTCTACGTCAGCGGCACCATCGGCGACTCGACACTTGGCCTCGCCCTGCGCAAGGACCCCAGCTTGCGCGACGGCTACGAACTGGACCGCGTCAGCACCCAGGCGCTGCTCTCGCGTTTCGAAACTCCGCGTCCGCCAGTCGCGCTGGCGCCCGTGCTGCGGCAGTACGCAAGCGCAGCGCTCGACGTTTCCGACGGCCTCGCCAAGGACTTCCTGACGCTCTGCCGGGTGTCGGAAGTCGGCGGCGAGATCAACCTCGACCGGATTCCCCTCTCCGCGGCCGCGCGCCGTTCGCTCGCAAGCGGGCGGGCGGGCATCGGGCAGCTCGTCGCCGGGGGTGAGGACTACGAGGTGCTGGCGACGGTTCCCAAGGCGCATGCGAGCGACTTCGAGGCCGCGGCCGCCGCCGCCGGTGTAACGGTTACGGCAATCGGTCGTATTGTCGACGAGCGCAACATCAGGTTTCTCGACGCGGAGGGAAATGCCGTCAGGCTATCGTCGACCGGCTGGGAGCACCTGTAGGCGACGCGCGTGGATGAGCCAAGCTTGGTGGCGGTCCGCAGTGATGCAGGCTCGTCGCAAGCCTTGGCGAAACAGCGACACGGCATTTCCATCCGACGCATGAGTCGCTATGCTGCATCGCAGCAACAATTGGCGGCCAAATGCAGGAAGTTAGGGGCCGCATCTTGGCGAGATGTCTTGGTTTGGCCATATCGGTCCCAACTAGTTAACTCGGGCCGAAACATCGATTCCCGCATGCGCCGCGTCGGCGAACCGCGGGGCGAGGGTTGCCGGTAAGCCGATGTTCCATCGTGGAAGTTGGCGCCGCGAGCCTCCTGGTTTCGGACCACGCGCTGGTTCTGGCCAAACCGGGGTTCTGGCCTGCCGTGGGGGGGGCCGGACCGGTGCATGGCATCGTTGGACGGGGCGCTCCAGTGGGCATGACACGGCGAGTCCAAGCGAGCATCAGACGACTTCGGACGGAAGTCCTTGATTAGAACAGGGAAGATCATGGCGGGCGATCACGGCACCTTGGCTTGGCGCACAATGGTTTCGCGGCCGAGTGTGTGGTCGAAATCGTCAGGCCGTTGGTTGGTCCGACGTCGTGGCGGTCTGGCGGCGTTCGCTTGGCTCGTCGGAGTAGTTGGTGCGGCGGCGCCCATGGCCCACGCGCAGAGCGCGGAGTGGTGGGAGCAGATCCCGGGCTTCGGCACGGGATACAACGAGCGCAGGCGATCGGAGCAGCCGAGGCGTGCGGAAGCAGCGCGTGAGACCTTCGAGGATCTCCGCCCCAACGCGACGCCGTGGCTCAGTGAAGACATGGTCGCGGCGATCGATTCCGGTATCGAGCGCTATCAGCGCATCGTAGAGCGCGGCGGCTGGCCGAACGTGCCACGGGGGCGCACCATCCGCCCCGGCGACGACGACGAGCGGATGCCGCTGGTCAAGAAGCGTCTGAGGGCCACCGGCGAGCTGGCTCGTTCGGACGCCTACTTCGAGACACTGACCCTCGACGATTCGGTCGAGCGTGCCGTGCGGGCGTTCCAGCGCGGCAACGGCCTCCGAGTCACGGGCCGCATCGATCGCGCCACCATCGAGGCCATGAATATTTCCGCGGCGGACCGTTTGGCCCAGTTGCGCCTCAACCGCCAGCGCATCGTCGAGTTGATGCAGCCGCGCACCGACGATCGCTACGTGCTGGTGAACGTTCCGGCCTTCGAGCTCGAGGCGGTCGAGCGCTACGAGGTGGTCCAGCGCCACCGCGTCATCGTCGGCCGTGAGGGCCGCGAGACGCCCTCGCTGCGCGGCAGCATCCGCGCGGTGAATTTCTTCCCCTACTGGCGCGTGCCGACCTCGGTCGCGACGCTGGACCTGATCCCGCGCCTACGCAAAGAGCCGGACTACCTGGAGAAGGAAGGCATCCGCGTCTACGACGGCAGCTACGACGGGCCTGAGATTCCGGCGACCCAGATCGACTGGTCGATGGTCGATCAGAACCGCATCCGCTTCAAGCAGGACCCGGGTGATCGCAACGCCCTCGGTCTGGTCCGCCTCGATATGTCGAACGAGCACGGCGTCTATATGCACGATACGCCAATGAAGAACCTGTTCGACCAGCGCGGGCGGGCCTTCAGCGCCGGCTGCGTGCGCGTGCAGGGCGTGGTCGATCTCGCCGAATGGCTCGCGAGGAGTGAAGCGGGTTGGGACCGTCCTGGCCGCGCCCGCGAGGTGCTGGAGACGGGGCAAGCCATCGACCTGCAGCTTTCGCGTCCCGTTCCGGTGATCTTCACCTACATCACCGCATGGGCAGAGCCGGGTGGTGGCGTGCAGTTCCGCACCGATCTCTACGGCCGCGATGGCAGCACGTTGCACGGTGGTGCCGAGAACGATCCGGATGCGCCGCCGCCGCCGCCAAACGGTATCGCACCCTAGGCGCATCAAACAGAGTGCAGGCGACTTGATCGGATCGCGACTGCGGTCTGGTCGAGGACAATAGCGCGGTCTGCGGTGCGGACACCTTCCCGCGACGTGGTTGGCCGCCGGTCGAGCGCTCATGTTCTTGCCGGGATCGATTGCGCTTTCCGCCAAACACCCGGGTCCGGCTCGAGGCCGTGCAATCCCCAATAGGCTGCCTGGAACCGCGCAAGATTCGTCCCGGTGACCGATGACGCTTGGTCGCGGGACGACCTGCCACGGCGGGCGGAACCATGTTTTCATCTAAGTTAATGATCTAGCGCAGCGAAGAGCTTTGGCTTTCGCTGCAATGCAGCATCGTGTCTGAGCGACCAAGCGCAGTATTTGGAAAGAGAAATCTACTCGCCTCAACTAGGGGTGGCTCGGAATATGCTGCAACGCAATGTGCGAGGAGCTTCTGTTTCGTGCAGAACCCCCTATTGTGCCGCAATGCTTGAATATTATGATGCTAAAGGATTTGGGCGTAAGCTGTTTCCATTGCGAGTTGCAACCGCCTTCCGGCAGGGGCCGGAAAGCGGGGAGTGAACCGCGATCCTGGGAGCATGGCGCAGGGCGAAAGACGTGACGCCCAGCCGGGGGAGAGAGCGAAGTGAGCCGCACACCTATCGATCCCGCCAACGTGAGCACGGTCGGCAATATCGCCGTCATCGGCAAGGGCGCAGGGTCCGCTGCCAACGTGCAGGGTGACGCCGTCGAGCGCCTCGCCGTCGCGTTCGAGCGCAGTGCACGGCGCTGGGAATTCGTGGCCTATCCGGCGGTCGTCATCTTCACACTTCTTGCGATCTACGGCTTTTACCAGATCTACTCGGTGTCGCGCGAGCTTCGCCTCCTGGCCGAGCAGCTTCGCCCGCAGATGGGCCAGCAGATGGGGCAGCTCACGGAGTCGATGAATACGCTGACCGCCAACATCGCTCAGATGTCGCGCAACATCGATACGATGAGCAACCGGGTTGCGGCGATGGCGACGGACACCAACGAGATGGCCAAGCACATGAGCCGGCTTGACAACATCGACCGTCAAATGGGTTCCATGAACCAGGCGGTTCAGAGCATGGCAATGCACACGGACATGATGCGGTGGAATATCGCCACCATGAATCGCTCGATTCAGAAACCAATGAACTTCATGAACAGCTTCATGCCCTGGTAATGCCACAATTTATGTGGCGACTTTGCAACAACCACTCTCCGCCGGTTGATTTTCTCTGATGTTTTTCAATAGCTAAAGATGAATTCCGCTCGCCGTCAGCGGACGACAACCCGCCGCACCTCTTGACCTTGACGTAAGGGTCCGACGCGACGCACCC
The DNA here is from genome assembly GCA_937873575.1 of uncultured Hyphomicrobiaceae bacterium. Lineage (GTDB taxonomy): Bacteria > Pseudomonadota > Alphaproteobacteria > Rhizobiales > Hyphomicrobiaceae > JAEUMD01. Next base: position 913 of record CALMPK010000061.1, on the reverse strand, counting down.
TCCGCGAGCGTGTCCAATCGCTCAACGAGCGGTTGCGCCGCCAAGCAGGCCAGGAGGGATATACGGACAAAAACGACCGAGCCCCGGAGAGCCTGCCGTCAAGATCTATCGCCAACCGGAGATGATGATGATGGCAAAGGATCCTTGTTGCTACGGCTGTGACGGCTGTCTCAACGCGCTGCTCGAGACCGTCGTGCTGTTCTCGGTCTTCTGCATTGCGATCGGCGCGACCGTTCTGCCCTTGATCGCCCCCTGAGCACCAGTCGATCGCGCTTAGGTCCACGGCTCCAACTGCCCGAGCCCCATGCGACAGGGTCGAGAGTTCGCCCTGTCGGCCAACAGACAAGTTCTCCCGCAGCGGTCGTGCGCTGGCGGGAGCGGACCCAAAAAGAGAGCGCCCGGCCATCCGATGGCCGGGCGCTCGCCGTTTGCGGGTCAGTTTCCGGGCGCGTCGACGGCCGGGGTGCAGCGACCTTGCCGCTTATCGGTTGGCCGGAACCGGGCAGGTGGCGGTGGTCTTGGCCTCGAGGTCGCGTGCCCGCGACGGATTGAGCTGACGGACGATCTCGACGAGGCAGGCGGCGCGCGGCTCTTGCTTGGCGCGGATCAGACGGATCGCCGTCTCGTAGAACTGCTCGCCGGCCTCCGTCAGCTTGCCCTGCTGGTAGAGGATGTTGCCGAGCTCGCCGGTGACGTCCGGATTGTCGGGGAAGCGCTGGGCGAGGTCGGAATAGGCGGCGACAGCTTCGGGTTTACCGGCCGAATAGGCTTCGCGAGCCTCCGCGAGAGCCTTGCGGAGATCCTCGAGCGACGTGCCGGCGGGGTTTCTCTCCCCCGCCCGGTTCCGCGGCGCCGGCCTGGCCGCGGCCCGGGGGGGCGGGGGCGGGGGCCGCGGGGGGCGGGGCGGCGCCGG
>CALMPK010000060.1 GCA_937873575.1 uncultured Hyphomicrobiaceae bacterium | reverse complement strand
GCGCCGGGCCGCAGTCGCGGCCTGAGCGGCTGAAGCCGCTGTCGAGCGGGCGCCTTCCCGACACAAGCTGAAATCACCGTCGTCCAACGGCCCGCCCGCCGTGAGGATGTGACGGCGCACGAGCGCGGGGTCGCAGTCGCGGCCTGAGCGAACGCCGAGCGATAGTTGAGACGCAAAGCGCTCAACGCTCTCGCTGGAAGCGTCGATCGCGGCCCAAACCGGCATTCGAGGACACCAACCCGCGGACCATACCCCCGCCTGCGATGCCCCTGTGGAACATGAACCACAGATTAAAACGGCGTTCAGAGTGGGTTCAAGGCGACGCGGGCATTCTCCGTTCCATCGAATTCAAGACCAACCCGGCCGGAACGCATCGGCCACTCGATGGAGACGAACATGAAAGTCGCTACCCTCGCCCTCGCCACCCTCTTCGTTACCGCTGGCACGCTCGGCGCCTCCGCTCACTCGGTCAAGCCCGTCGAGAAGCGCCAAGCCATCCAGGCCGAGCGCATCGAGGACGGCCGCCGCGACGGCTCGATCACCTGGCTCGAGGGCAAGAAGCTGCGCAAGGAGCAGCGTCAGATCCAGGCGCTGAAGAACGACTACCTCGATGACGGCCGCCTCACCAAGCGCGAGTCGCACGACCTGACCTGGAAGCAGAAGCAGGCGTCGGCCCACATCTACGAGGAAAAGCACGATGCCCGCCGCCGCCTCTGGTGGCTGCCCCGCGTCGGCCGCTGATCCGACGAGACACCCTGCAAAACGACAACGGGTCGCCCTTCGGGGCGACCCGTCTGCATTTCATATCGGCGAACCGGCTCATATCGGCCAACGAGCGGGGCAGCTCCGGCCCGTTACTCCCCCACAAGCACAATCCGGATCGTTCCCGGGGTGGCGCCGTTGACAGCGCCAAGCCCAGGTCAGGACCATTGTGGCCTGGAAATCAGGAGCTCGACGGCACCGTCGTCTCGCCGGCCATCGCCGGAGCGCCGGCCAGCGGATCGTCGCTGCGGCGCGATTTGCCCTCGAAGTAGGCACCCTGCTCGATCGCCAGCGACTGATGATAGATGTCGCCCTCGACGCGGCTCGAGGTCTGCAGCATGACGCGGCGGCTGCGCACCGAACCCATCACCTGACCGCGAATGACCGTCTCTTCCGCGATCACCGTACCGGTGATACGCGCGCGCTCGCCGATGATGATGTTGGTGCCGCGGATATCGCCCTGAACCTCGCCGTCGATCTGCATCTCGCCCTTGGAGACGAGGTTGCCCGTGATGATGAGATCGGGACCGATGACCGACGGGGCGCCGCGCTCCGAGGTGCGGATGTTGGGCGGGGAAGGACGGGGCGGCTGGACCGATGGCGGTGCGACACCCGGACCAGCGGGTGACTTCACCGGCTCGGTCTCGGACTTCTTGAAATTCGGCAGCATGTCGAAAAATCCCTCCGCACTCTACGGCAACGCCAACGACGGCAACGCCAAACCACTACGCGCGGACCGCCGCGCTCCGGCGCCGGTCCCACGTACATTCGAAAGCCCTGAGAAGCATTCCATCCCCCGGCTGCATTAGCACACTCGCTGTCAGGCGTCATCGCCGCCGAGCGTGCCGGGGGCACAATGTTCGGCGAAAGAGGCCGGAATGAGCCTGTTATGCCGCAAGGCGGGCTATCGCTTACGCCTTGCCAAGCTCCTTGACGGCGGCGAGCACCGCGGCCGCGTGGCCGGGAACCTTCACCTTGGGCCAGATCCGAGCGATGCGCCCTTTGGCGTCGATCAGGAATGTCGTGCGCTCCACGCCCATGTACTTGCGCCCATACATCGACTTCTCGACCCAACCCCCGTACCCCTCGACGATGCTGCGCTCGACATCGGCGGCGAGCGCCACTTCGAGCCCGTGCTTGGCCTTGAACTTGACGTGCTGGGCAACAGAGTCCGGCGAAATTCCGATCACGCGCACTCCCGCCGCTGCGAATTCGCTCGCTAGGGCGGTGAAGTCCTTAGCCTCCGAAGTGCAGCCCGAGGTGTCGTCCTTGGGATAGAAATAGAGCACCACTATGCCGCCCTTGAGCTTGCCGAGCTTCACCGATGAGCCATCGTCGAGCTGCGCCGTGAAATCGGGGGCCTTGTCACCCACCTCGAGCATTGTCCGATGCCTTTCTTTCGTCGCTTTTCGGCCAGGGCGACCCGCCGCTGCCCGGCCCGGGCAGGTGTCGCGTCCGAATAGACGGTAGCCCGCTGTCGGCGTCGCGCAACCATTCAGTTTGGAAATCCAAGTCCTTCCATGTCCAATCAGGTCCGCCGCCTCAAACCGGGCACAATCGTGGACGACTTGGCAGAAGGATGGCGCGGCCCGCCGCTTCGCGGGGAGCCGCTCCAGAAACCGGCTCGCGCATGTGCGGCGGGATGTTTGACGGAAGTGAAGGTGCTAAGCCATGACGGTAAGGCGCCGAGGGCCGGAGAGGCGCGTCGCCGCGAGGGCCTCGGGAGGCGGCGTGGCCACCAGCGTGCGGCTGGCGTCGCCTCGGATTGCTGGCGTCGCCTCGGATTGACTGCGGGAAGTTACCGTTATCGTGAGACATGAGCGGCGATCGCGGTACGAGGGCATGCCCCCGCACCGCCCACATGTAGCCTACGAGGATGCGCCCGGCGAGCAGCCGACGCGCGGCCGCCGGGCCATGCGCCACGCAGGCCGCGGCTTCAAATGGGCGATCCTCGCCGTACTTCCGTTCATCGTGTTGCTGCTGCTCGGCGCCGCGCTGAGCTACGTCCGCCTGCGTCACGGCCCGATTTCACTGGCATTCCTCGCCGGACCGATCGAGCGCAGCATCAACGCCGAGCTCGTCGGCTACAACGCCCGCATTGGCGACGCCATCGTCCGCCTCACCGAGAACGGCCGCCTCGAATTCCGCCTGGCCCAGGTGAGCTTCCAGGAGCAGGACGGCGATACCGTCGCCTCCGCGCCGCTCGCCGCGCTGGAGCTCAGTCACAGGGCCCTCCTGCAAGGCCGCTTCGCCCCCTCCCGCGTCGAGCTGATCGAGCCGCGCCTTTTCCTCTCCTACTCCCCGCGGGCCGGCCTTTCGCTCAGCTTCTCGGCACCAGTGGCGGTGCCGGCGCCGCGACCGGCCCGCCCGCCGGGGGCAACGGAGGAGCAAGGGGCGAATTCGCCTCAGCCTCCGGCACTCCCGACCGCCCGCGAAGGCGCCGCCGCTGTGGCACCCGCCGATGGCGATGCTCAATTGAAGCGCCTCGACGCCGCGGCGCTGCTGCGGCGCATGTCGGCGGAAACGCGCTCGGGCACGACGACGTCTTTCCTGCGTGAATTCGGCCTGCGGGACGCCTCCGTGCTGATCGATCACGACGGCGCCGAGAGCCTGTGGCACGTCCCCGAGTTCACACTCGACCTCGACCACCGTGGCGCGACGACCGTGATCTCGGGGCAAGCGCGAGTCGCGTCCGACCATGGCGGCTGGCGCATGGCGTTCCATACAGAGGACGCCGACGGCAAGGTCGCGCTGCACGCCTCGATCCGCGATCTCGTGCCCTCGGCCTTCGCCAGCGGGAAGGGGCCATTGCCTCTGTTGTCGCGTCTCGATCTGCCGGTCGGCGCCGATGTCTCCATGGCGATCGCCGCCGATGGCTCCGTCGCCGGCGGCGATATCGTGCTCGCACTCGGCAAAGGGCGCATCGAGCTCTCGAGCCTTCAGCATCGCCGCCATCCGATCGATCTCGAGGCAGCGCTCATCAAGGCGAGCTACAACGCCTCCACCAACACGATCGACATCGAGCCCTCGACGCTTCGTTCCGCCGGCACGTCGTTGACGCTGGCGGGAACCGCGGGCAAAGCCCAGCGCGCTGGCGAGGAGTTGTGGGCGTTCGATATCCGCTCGCTCGAAGGCACGCTTTCCGCACCCGAGAACGGGGCCGGGCCGATCGCGGTCGAAGCCCTTCGCGCGACGGGTTCGTGGACTCCGTCTCGTGATGTCGTCGTGCTCGACGGACTGGACATCCGCGGCGGCGGCACCAGCATTCGGCTCGCCGGAGAGTTCAGCACCGCTGCCGCGCGCCCAGGTGTTCGGGTAGAAGCTGCGATGCAGGCGGCGGAAATTGCGACCGTGAAGTCGGCATGGCCACCGTTCCTGGCCCCGCTGTCGCGCCAATGGGTGGCGCGCAACGTCGAAGCTGGAGGCATTCGCAGCCTGACGTGGCGGCTCGCGAGCGGCGTCTATGTCGAGCCTGGCAAGCCCGTCTCTCCGGGTAGCGACGAAGCCTCCTCGCTCGTCATCGAAGCGGGTCCGTCGCAATTCCGCGCCGACCGCTCGTTGCCGCCGATCAAGGCCCCGCGCGCACTCATCCAGGTCGAAAACGACGCCCTGGAGGTCTCGGTCCCTGAAGCCGCGATGCTGTTGCCCTCGGGCAAACAGATCGCGTTGAAGACGATCCGCCTCACCTCGCCCGACGTTCGACCGGAACCCTCCGCCGGCACGCTTGCCTTCCGCGCCCAGGCCGAGGCCGCGCAGGCGATCGAGCTGTTATCCTCGCCCGGCCTCGCCTTCATACGCCCGCTGGACAACGAGCGACTGAAGTTGCAGGGCAAGGTCGAAACGCAGCTCACGCTCAACTTCCCGCTCGCGCGCGACCTCGATCGCTCGCAGATCGCCTACACGGGAACGGCGAGGCTTACCGATGGCAAGGCGCAGAAGGTGCTCGGCGGCTACGACGTGCAGGGCGCCAGCGTCTCCGTCGACCTCTCGAACGGCGCCGTCGAGGCAAAGGGCGATGCGCTCGTCGCGGGCGTGCCGATGCGCATCGGCTGGCATCGCATCCTCGACGCGACCGGCGACCAGCAGCAGCCGCCGCTGCGCATCAACGCCACGCTCGACAACGCCGACCGCACCCAGCTCGGCCTCGACGTCAACCACATGCTGCACGGCGAGATTCCGGTCGACGTCCAGATTCTGCCCGGAGAAGGCGACCCCAAGGTGCACTTGCGTGCCGACCTGTCGAGCGCAGAGCTGATCCTCGACGCCATCTCGTGGACCAAGCCTCCTGGCCGCAGCGCGTTCGCCGAGTTCGACATCGTACCCGTCGCCGGCAACAAGCACGAATTGCAAGGCTTCCGCGTCGCCGGCGACAATATCGCCATCGAGGGAACCGCAAGCCTCGGCTCCGACGGCAAGCTGCGCGAGTTCAGCTTCCCCGTCTTCTCGCTCAACCTCGTCACGCGCCTCGCCGTCAAGGGCACACGCGGCGGCAACGGCATCTGGAACATCAAGGCCAACGGGCCGACGTTCGACGGCAAGGACTTCTTCCGCGCGCTGTTCTCGGTCGGCCGTGTCTCCGAACATCAGGACTCGGGCGAGAGCCGCTCCGGTCTCGACCTCGAGACCGACATCGACACGGTGCTCGGCTTCTCCGACGTCTCGCTGCGCGGCCTGAAGCTCTCGCTCTCGCGGCGTGGCGGCAGGCTTTCGGCGGGCGGGGCCCGCGGCTCGCTGGATGGGGGGCCGCCGCTCGCCGTGGTGCCCGACAAGGACAAGGCGGGCCGGCGGCGGCTGCGCGCGGATTCGACCGACGCGGGCCAGGCCTTCAAGCTCACCGGCTTCTATCCCAACGTCCAGAAAGGCCGCGTGCGCCTCGAGGTGAACGTCGACGGCGCCGGCGCGGCGGAGAAGACCGGGCTCCTGATGGTCGACGATTTCCGCGTGCTCGGCGATCCTGTCGTCGCCGAGGTCGTGTCGAGCATCGACGAGGGCCGCCCGCCGATCAGCGGCAGCCCGGGCGCGCGCCCGGGCAAGCGGGTGGTTCGGCAGGTATTCGAGTTCGATACCATGCATGTGCCGTTCTCGGTCGGCCACGGCCAGTTCGTGATGCAGGATGCGTTCGTTCGGGGGCCGCTGCTCGGCGCATCGATCCGCGGCAAGGTCGACTACAAGACCGAGCGCATGAGCCTTGGTGGCACCTACATCCCGCTACAAGGACTGAACAACGCCTTCGGCCAGATCCCGTTGCTCGGGCAGATCCTCTCGGGTCCGCGCGGGGAAGGCATCTTCGGCATCACCTTCGCCATCCAGGGCGCGATGGCCTCGCCCGACGTGATCGTCAACCCGCTCTCGCTGGTCGCGCCGGGCTTTTCCCGCGAAGTCTCCAAGATGCCGCCCTCCCCCCCCGGGGTGCCGCCCCGAAGGATGGGGACGAGCCCGGGACCGCCCCGCTCGTGGGGCCCCCCGCCGATGACGGGCGACGACGAGCCCTCCGCACCCGGAACGACCATCGACGGCTGGTCGTCCGAGACGAAGCGGCCCTGAACCCGCTCGCGCCCGGCCAAAAAGCCGCCGCAGACGGCGGCAAGGCTTCAAAAAGCGATCGGTTCACTCTTCGGGGCAAATCTGGCGCGCCACATCTTTGCCGCATCGCGGCGCGCTCCTATATTGGTTCGACTCGTTCCACCGCTTGCCGAGGCCCCTCGATGACGGATCTGCCGAGCCTTACCCGCACCCGCTTCCCCGCCGTGGCATTCGTAGCCATTGCTCTCGGCCTTGGAAGCCTCGCCGGCGAGGCCTTCGACAGTGACCGTGATCTGGCGACGAGCTTCGAAAAGGCACTCGGGAGCCGCACCAGCGTCGATCCCGGACGCCAGGCCGGCGCCGAAGCGACGCCCCCTCTGGTCGGCAACGAAGCCTTCTGGCTCGATTTCGCGCCAAAGTCTGCTCCGGTCGAACCGGCCGCGTTCGCGACGGGCTCCACGAACCTGACACCGGGCGACCGCTTCGAGCTTTCGGGCGAAGGCGGGAAGCGCATTCTCGAGGTGGTCGAGGTCCGCGCGCTGGAAGGCACCAGCGCCGCCGAGGTCAGCGGCACCGGCGGCAAGCCGCAGCTTCTCGTCAGCCTCCGCGTCGTCGGCAGTGTCCAGGCGAGCCTCGTGCGCATGGTGGTGGACGCTGGCGCCCCGCTCGCCGGGCTGCAACCGCTCGCGCGCGCTCACGCCAACGTCCTCTGAGTGGCGCCGAGCCATCCGTGCTTTGGCTCGTCATCGCCTGCGTGTAAGATCGGCTCGCCCGGCGGAGATCATTCGTGATGGAAGCGAGAGCCGCTGCATGATTGGCGATTCTCCACCCCGTTGCATGCGCCGGAAGGGCGCGTTCGGGTGCTCAATCGCCTTGGAGCTATCGGAGTGATCGTATGCGGCTCAACCCACCGACCATCCTGATCTTTCTGATCTCGCTCGTGATCGCGGCCGTCGCCATGGTGACGAAGCTCGGCTTCGTTCATATGCCCCGCTACCTGCCGCATCAGGAATACTGGCTGGCGATCACGGCGTATCTGATCTTGATGACCGGCGTCATCGTTCGCGGGCTTTGAGCCCCGCCGCCACTTGCTCCCCCGCGCCACTCGCACGTCACCGGCCACGATCACCAGTCACCGATCGGGTTTCATCTTTCGTGCTTCACCACGGGATCGGCTTCTTGTCGCGGAAGAAGCCGCCGGTTGGAGCATCATTGTCGAGCGTCGCGAGCCACACCGCCGTCGCCGCTCCCTCCTCGACCTCGCGCGTCGCGCCGCCTCCGCCCATGTCCGTCTTCACCCAGCCAGGGCACATCGCGTTCACCTTGATGTTGGTGCCGTGGAGCTCGCCCGCCGTCGTCCGCGTCAGCGCATTGAGCGCAGTCTTGGAAAGGCGATAAGCCGGCAGCCCGCCAGATCGGAAGAGCGTCGTGTAGGGCCGAGGCCGGACGAGAGATTGACGATGCGCCCATAATCCTGCTGGCGCATGAGCGGCACCGCAGCCTGGATCAGAAACAGCGGACCGAGCGTGTTGGTCAGGTACGACATCAGCATCGCATCGGGCGACACGGTCAGCACGCTCGCGTCCTGCCCGTCGCGGCTGATGAGCACGCCGGCATGGTTCACGAGGATATCGAGCCGGCCGAACATCCCGGCCCCCCCCTCGACCGCGGCACGGCAACTCGCGGGATTGGCCACATCGAGCTTCACGACCGGTGCATCGAGCCCTTCGGAGGCCAACGACTCTGCCGCGACCCGCCCTTTCTCCTGATCGCGGGCGCCGATAGCGGCGACGATGCCGAGGCGCGAGAGCTGTTTCACGATCTCGAGCCCGATGCCGCGGTTGCCACCGCTGACGAGTGCAATCTTGTTTTGTGTCATGGGCTTCTTCTCCGGCTGCCTCGTCGGAGAAATGTCAGCACAGCTCCGCCGTCCGTGCAAGTTTTCGAGATCGAGCAGAGCGCATGGGCGGGGACCACCCAAGCGGCCCTCGCCAGCCAATCGGAAGCAATTGGAATCGATCGGCCACTTACGGCCGAAGCCGCTCGCGTCGCACGTCGACGATCACATCGGCGATCACGCAACGATCCGGATCGACGATGTGGATGCGGCCATCGTAGAGGCGGTAGCGATACTCACGATAGCCTGGCACGAGCGGGATGACGTCCTGATGGACGACGTGCAGTGTCACCGAGCGGGGTATGGCAACGCCGACGCTGACGGAGACCTTGATGTCGCGCGCAGGCTCCACGCGATGCTTTCTGAATGCGCCGCGCACCTTGGTTCGACGTGGAACCTTCACGCCGGTCGCTTGATTACGCCGGACGTTCCTCGGTCCGCGCAGGGCGCGCCAGCACCGCGTAGTCGCTGTAACCGCGATGCAGCCGCTCGAAACGCAACGTGAGTCCCCGCTCGCTCGCCAACTCGCGGCAGCGCTCCTCGAGATCGGCGCGTGGCGTCACCGAGTAGTGGCGGAGGAAAGCGAACAACGACTGTTTGACAATCACGGGGAGCCGCTCGCACTGGCCGAAATCGACGATGTGTAGCGATCCGCCCGGAGCGATCATGGTCCCGGCATGCTCGAGTGCTTCGCGCCAGCACGGAATCATCGACAGCGCATACGAGATGAGCACACGGTCGAACTGCGCGACGCCAAATGTCGATGCCGCATCGAAACACGTCGCATCGCCCTGGCGCAGCATGACCCGGCCGCCGAGCCCTTGACGGTCGAGCGAAGCGCGTGCCGTCTCCAGCATGGCATTGGACACGTCCACGCCATAGAGCTTCGCCCGCGGGTAGCGGCGCGCGGCGCGCACGAGGTTCCAGGCCGTACCGCAGCCGATCTCCAGAACGCTATCGCCATCGCCCGGCTTCAGCTCGCGCAAGGCATGCTTACGCCCGACCAGGTAATGGGTCCGCGTCGCATCGTAGATGTAGCGCTGGAACCGGTAGTGCCGGTCCATCCGCTCTGCATCGGAGCGCAGGGTCAGCTCGGCCATCTCAGCCCGCCTTCACGTAGAGATGGAAGCCGCCGTAGATCGCCGAGCGGTCGCGGCGCGTGAGATCGAGCGAATGGTCGTGGCGATACTCCCACTGCCGCAAGGTCGCATCGGCGATGCGACCCGGCAGGATGGTATGCGTGCCGGCAGTCCGGAAGATCACGCGCGCCCCCGGGCGCGCGGTGCGGGTGATCTCGCGCCAGAGCGCATCGAGGTCCGCATCCGTCATCCAATCCTGGGCATCGAGCAGCGAATAGCGGTCGAGGCTCGCGTCGGGAAGGCGCGACAGGTGCTCGGTGAACGAAACGTTGAGCACGCGCACGTTCGCAGCATTCTCCTTCAGCGCCGCAAAGTTCGCCTGCTCAAGATATGGCGGCAGCGGGCCGCTGCCGTCCAAGGCATAGGCGCGATTGAATGCCTGCCAGGCGAAGTAGTTGTCGCGCAGATCGAAGCCGCAAGCGAGCCGCTCCAGCCGTTCCTCGATCACCTCGTGCATCGAGCGGCCTTCACACAGCGCGTCGTACTGCGCCGGCGGGATACCGAGACCGAACAGTGCCGAACGCTGGTCGAGGATCTTGCGCACCAGCGGCTTGGCGAGCAGCGGGCGCAACTCGCGATCGTAGATTTCGCGCTGCTCTTCGGGCGAGCGCGCGAGCATCATCGCCCGCGGATTGCCGCCGAGCATCCGGGCAAGGGCGTGTCCCGTTGCGATGAAGCGACCGAGAAGGCCGTGCCGGTAGAGGCCGCGCGTGAAGCACGTGATCCTGCGGCGGCCACGCCAGTCGCGCGCGTTCCAATAGTCGCGCGTGTCGACGTCGAGGTGCTGCGCCAGCATCCGATCGAAGATCTCGACATTGCGCGCCGCGGCACCGTTGCCGAACAGCGAGAAGACCTCGTCATAACCGAGGTGACGCACGGCGGCGAGCTTCAGCCGGTTGAGCGCGACGTGCGCGGTGTTGAGATCGACGGCCGTCAGCTCCAGCGGCGCAGCCGTGAGATACGATTGCAGATTGCAGCCGCCCGACGCGATCGTGATCATGCGCAGGCCCGGCTCGAGCGCCAGGGCCTCCATGTCGACGACCGGGTCTTCCCAGATCTGCGCATAAACGAGATCGGAGAACGCCAGCGTGAACGCGCGCTCGCTCAGGCCGGCGAACGACCACGCCGAATGCCGGTGCACGGCGGCGCTCACCAATTCTCGGCTGCGACGTCGCGTGACTTCGAACCCTTCTGCGGCTTCGGTGGCGGTCATCTATCTTCTTCCTTCGCTTCTATCGGAGTCCGCTGTCGGCCACGGTGCGGGCTTTGAAGGCATGGCGCGGGGCGCGGCCATGCTTCGCAGCCGCCGCGTTCGCGGAAACCACGTTGTCGAGAAACTGCTCGGCCGATCGGGCCCAGGTGAACTTTTCCGCTCGCGCTCGCGCCGCGTCCCGATCGAGGGACAAGGCGCGTTCCGCTGCGGTCGAAAGATCGTCGTCGAGGATGCCGCTGACGCCGTTCTCGACGACGTCGATCGGGCCCGTCACCGGATAGGCCGCGACGGGAAGCCCGGATGCCAGAGCTTCGAGCAGCACGAGGCCGAACGTGTCCGTTCGGCTCGGAAACACGAATACGTCGGCCGAGGCATAGATCGCCGCGAGCTCCGCACCCTCGCGGCGGCCGGCGAACACCACATCGGGATAACGACGCTTCAACGTGGGAAGCTGCGGCCCGTCGCCCACCACCAGCTTCCAGCCGGGCATGGGCGCGTCGAGAAACGCTTCGATGTTCTTCTCGCGGGAAACGCGGCCGACGTAGAGGAACAGCGGCTCGGACCGGCGAAATGGCCGCGCCGAAGGCCTGAACCGCTCGGTGTCGACACCGCGCGTCCAGCGCAGCAGCCGCGAGAACCCGCGCTGGCGCAGCTCCGACTCGAGCGACGGCGTCGCAACCATCACACCGGCGCTCCGCGCGTGAAAGCGCCGCTCCAGCGCATAGATCCAGGACTCCGGCATGCCGAAAATCCTGTTCGCGTACTCGGGGAACTTGGTGTGATAGCTGCTCGTGAATGCGCGGCCCTGGATGAGGCAGCGCCGGCGCACCGACCAGCCGATCGGTCCTTCGGTCGCGATGTGGATGTAGTCCGGCGATGCTTCGTCGATCAGTCGCGCGACGGCTCCCGGCCCCGGCACCGCGACGCGCAGCTCCCGGTAGCCCGGCAGCGGAATGCCGCGGAAATCGTGAGGCGTGATGAACACGGCTTCGACGCCGCGACGCTCGAGCTCGGCTTCGAGCCTCGTCAACGTGCTCACGACTCCATTGACCTGCGGCGGCCAGGCGTCGGTGGCGATGAGAACGCGCATCAGGCGGCGACCCCCACGGGATCGGCCGCGGTGCGTGTGGCCGGCTTGGCGCTCGTCACACCCCAATGCAGCAGGCGCATCTCGCCCGCGTTCGTCTCGACGATGGCCGTGCAGCTCTCGACCCAATCACCGCAGTTGAGATAGTGCACGCCTCGGATCATGCGGTCGGCCGCGTGATGGATATGCCCGCAGATCACGCCATCGGCGCCGTTGCGCCGCGCCACCTCGGCAAGGTTCTCTTCGAACTCGCCGATGAAATTGACGGCCGTCTTGACGCGATGCTTGAGATACGCAGATAGCGACCAGAAGCCGAGGCCGAACTGCCGCCGCAGCCAATTGAGTGGCGTGTTGGTCCACAACGCCAGCTCGTAGGAGCGGTCGCCGAGAAACGCCAGCCACTTGGCGTAGCGCACGACGACATCGAACTCGTCGCCGTGCATGACGATGTAGCGGCGACCGTCGGCGCGCGTGTGAACCGTGTCACGTGCGATCTCGATGCCGCCGAAGGTTTGCCCGCAGTAGTCGCGCAGCGCCTCGTCGTGATTGCCGGGAATGAAGACGATGCGGGTGCCCTTGCGCGCCTTCCGCAACAGCTTCTGCAACACATCGTTATGCGACTGCTGCCAAGCCGGGCCACGCCGGATTTTCCAGAAGTCGATGATATCGCCGACGAGGTAGATGGTGTCGGCCTCGACGTGGCGCAGGAAGTCCAGCAATGCCGGCGCTTGTGCCGACCGGGTTCCCAGATGGAAGTCCGAGATGAAGACGGCTCGGTATTCCCTGGTTCTTTCGCGGTCCGTATCCACGTTCCCGCCCTCCCACGCAGCTCCTGTATGGCGTGAAAGACCAGACTCGTATTTCAGGGATGTGACAGCCGGCGGAGCGGGCCTAGGTGGCGCAGCCGCGCGCAAAGTTATCAACCAAAACCCGGCCAGGCCGCGCCTATTGCGCGGCGATGAGCACAGGGCGCGGTGCGCGGTTAGGCAAGTTGCGCGAGAGACCGCATGCCGCGCCTGGACCTGCTGCGACCGGGTTATGCCCGGGTTGCGCCCAGGTTGCGCAAGGATGCGCAATGGCGGGCTGTCGGCCCGCGCGCCGCCCCTTAATCGCCTAGCCTTGCGCCAGCGGCGAGCGCCCGAACGACATGCTCGATACCGAGCGTGATGCGCGCGAGCTTCGCAAAGTCCACCTTGTCGGGGGTGTCGGTCGGAAGATGGTAGTGCGGATAGCGAAACAGCGCCGTGTCGGTCACCATCAGCGCCTCGAACCCCTCGCGTGCGAAAGCCCAATGGTCCGACCAGCCGATACCCGGGATGAGATCGGGCGCGACGCCGCCGACGGTCGGGAACGCGGTGGTTTCACGGAACGACGCGAGCGCGCGGTGCAGGAGATCGCGCGACCCCGGCATCGCGACGAAGGCGACGAAATTCGCCGTCGAGGGGAAGAGGCTCGCCAGGGGCCTGGGGTACTGCTGGCTGCCTGGCGCGTCCGAGAAGAACCCTATCGTTTCGAGCGACAACATGGCCCTCACCGGCTCGCTGCGCTCGGAGAGAAGGCGGGCGAAGTGCACGCTGCCCATGTGCGGCGTGCGGAAATAGGGCGGCTCCTCGTTGGCGAACAGCACGAGGATCAATCGAGCGTCGGCAGTCTCGAGACTTGCGAGGCGGCGGGCAAGCTCGATGACGGCGGCCGCGCCCGTGCCGTTGTCGTTGGCGCCCGGTGCCTCGCCGAAGCTGTCGTAGTGCGCTCCGACGACGAGTGTGCGGCGAACGGGGGGCGCCCGGCTCGCGTCGATCGTCACGAACACGTTGCGCGCCGTCATCCCTTCGACGTCGAAGCGCTGCACCTCGGGCGCGTGCCCCATCTCGCGTAGCGTCCCGGCGATATAGTCCGCGGCGCGATCCATAGCTTCGGGATGGGCAAGATTGTGCGGTTCGCTGGCGATGGCCGTGACGTGGGCCCGCAAGCGATCGGCCAGTGCGCGCTCGTCGGCCGAAAGCGCCGGCAATGGACCCGAGTGCGATCGGCCCGGCACGGCGAAGGAGTACCACCCGGCCGCGGCGAGCCCGGCCACCAGCAGCACCGCCCCTATCATCGCCCAGCGCAGCATGCCGTCCTCCGCAAGGAGCGCTTTCGCACTTCGAAGGGCTCGCGTCCGCGATCCTTCGAAGTCGTGAATAGCACTATCGAGTGGGGTATCGGCAAGAGCACGTGGCGGCCCGCATGCATGGCCGCACATCGTGTCTTCACAACTTGGAGTGCAGGGCGATACGGACGATCGTTAGCGAACGTCACGGTCCTTGGCCGGCGATGCGATCCAGCCGGCAATCTGAACGCTATGAGATCTGGACCCGGCCCGGAAAACGGACAGTACCGCGCCGGACGTTATCCAGGCACGGCGAATTGCCGACGTCTGATCCCGCCGCCCACCGGCCGCCGCCGCCCAGGGCCAACACCAGCCGAACGCGTCAAACCTTGAAGTCGAGGAGATACTGGAAGCTCGCGTAGGCGTCATGCCGTCCACCAGCCGCGCAACGGCCGCCATGTGGGGCGTAGAACAAGGCCCGGCACTTGTTGCATGAGCACCAGCCTAGCTGGCGGCTCGCAGTTGGACTCGCATTGAACAGCACGCCGTATTCGAAACTCTGCTCGCTGTTGTGCGGACCTCCGGCGGCACACGCTCCGGGAATGCCACCATAATGCAAGGTCTGGCATTTCCGGCATGATCGCCAGTCGTTCTGGAGTTTTGACGATCCGTTCGCATTGAAAATGGCGAAGTATTTGAAACTTGCTGCCGACTCGTGACCGCCACCTGCGGGGCAAACGCCCTTGAAATCGTGCCCGTCATAAAAGAGCTGCTGGCATTTATGGCATGATCGCCATTGCTCCTGCCGACGCGCGCCCTTGCCGAGTTTGTCGTAAATGGAGAAACGAACATGAGCGTCGTTCCCGACCGAGATGACACTCGGAATCGCGACCTTGCTGTCGGCCAAGGGGTCGGGCCTCACGTAACGCCCGTTCGTACCGACAAAAGGATTGTCATACCCGAACCGGATCAGGCCGCCACCTTCGACCACGAAATCAATGCTTCCATTGACGCCGGTCGCCAGGCCATTGCTGGACACGCCGAATGCGACGACCTGGAAGGGATCGATCTGCTGCGGGGGGAACATCGCGGTGAACCCTCCGTGGTCGAAGTGATCTCCTCCCTTCTCCAACGAATAGGAGGTATAGTTTTGAATTTCCACCGCGAGGCTGCGCGCATTTTGCGCAAGGTTGTCGCTGAACTTGTTGATCAGATCGATACCTTCGCTCACCAACTTTACGAAGTCTCGGGCGGTATTGGCTTGTGGTTCGGAACTGGCCGTCGAGACGCTCGCACTCAAAATTGAGATGGGCATCGAAATACTCCAGCCGACTATAAAAGTACCAATCTGCAAAAAATTTTAATAATTAGGGCCTCAACCTGGGTTGATTGTCAATTCCCATTCGCGCACCCAAAATAAGCGCGAGAAAAATCAGCTCGATAGCCGCGCAAGCGGCGAAAAGCGTGGAAGCTGGGGAGCCCACGCATTGAGCACGTTCGACGTGTAGGCGGGTCTCAGTTGCTCTGAGCCCCAACGTGCCCTCATTCGAAGCTAGAGTTTTCAGCCTCCTGCTCTGAGCCCCAACGTGCCCTCATTCGAAGCTAGAGTTTTCA
>CALMPK010000059.1 GCA_937873575.1 uncultured Hyphomicrobiaceae bacterium | reverse complement strand
TTGCTTGCACCTCTGCCAGCCGCACCTTGAGGGCCTCGATGACGCCGCGCGTGTCGGCACCGTAGCGCTGAATAGCAATGCCAATTGCCACTTCGCCATCGCCGTTCAGTTCGGCAATGCCGCGCCGTTCGTCGGGAACGATTTCGACGCGCGCGATATCGGCGATGCGGACCGGTGTGCCGTTGCGTGATGCGAGCACGATCGCTTCAAGATCGGCCGTACCGGTGAGATAACCGCGGCCGCGCACCATGAACTCGGTTTCAGAGAGCTCGATGGTGCGACCGCCGACGTCTCGATTGCTTGCACGCACCGCATCACGCACCTCCGCGAGACTGATACCGAACGCCTTGAGGCGCTGCGGGTCGACCGTGATGGAATATTGTTTGACATAGCCGCCGACGCTGGCGATCTCGGCGATCCCCGGTGTTCGTGACAGCGCGAAGCGCAGATGCCAGTCCTGCAGGGCACGTTGCTCGCTGAGCCCGAGACCGGCTCCAACGAGTGCGTATTGGTAGACCCAGCCGACGCCGGTGGCGTCCGGCCCGAGCGACGGCGTGACGCCAGCTGGCAACCGGCCGCTGGCGGCGCTCAGATATTCCAGGACGCGGGTGCGCGCCCAATAGATGTCAGTGCCCTCGTCGAAGATGACATAGACGAACGAGACACCAAAGTTCGAGAAGCCTCTCACCACGCGCGCATGCGGTACGCTCAGCATCGCGCTGGTGAGCGGGAAGGTCACCTGGTCTTCGACCACCTGTGGCGCCTGGCCCGGATAGTCTGTCGCGATGATCACCTGCGTATCGCTGAGATCCGGCAACGCATCGACGGCGACGTGGGTAAGGCCGTAGAGCAACGGCGGACGCCATGAGGACCAGCACGACATGGCGTGCCGACCAGCCGATGAGTTTGGCGATCACGGCGTTTGCGCTTCCGGCGTCATGCCCGCAAGGGCGGCGCGCAGATTGCTCTCCGCATCGAGAAGAAAGTTACCGGAAATCACGACGGCATCACCGTCGGCGACGCCGCTGAGGATTTCGACGCTTCCATTTCCGCGACGGCCAAGGGTTACCGCGCGGGGCTCGAACAGGCTGCCGTCAGCAGTAACGAAGACGATCTGGCGCGTGCCGCTATCGAGCACCGCGCTGTCGGGGACGGTGACGGTATCGTCGCCCTTTCCCGAAACATCGATCCTGACATCGGCGTATTGCCCGATCTTCAGCTCCCCGTCCGCGTTTGGAATTTCGATGCGAACACGGCCGGTGCGGGTCGTCATGTCGAGGGACGGGTAGATGAACGTCACATGGCCGGTGCGCGGTGCGCCGCCGCTGATGAGCTGCACGGTTGCGGACTGGCCGACGGCGATCGACGGCAGTTGCGACTCGCTGAATTCGGCGATGACCCAGACGGTCGAGAGATCGGCCAGGAGATAAAGCATCTCGCCGGCATCAAAGCGCATCCCGGGGACCGCCATTTTTTCCATGACCGTTCCGCCTTGCGTCGCGCGGAGGATTAAGGATCGCACCGGATTGCCGGTGCGGCGCAGCTCGGCAATCACCTCGTCGGGAATGCCGAAGAGCCGGAGATTGGCTGCCGCCCGCTCGGCATTTCCGCTTTTGAGCGCCGACAGGAAATCGGCCTGTTTCTGCAGGATGTCCGCGCTCTCGATCCATACGGTGGCGATGGGTTGATCAGCGCGCACCACGTCGCCGGTTGCGCTGACGAGGGTCTTTTCGATGAAGCCCTCGAACTTGACGCTGAGCATCGCCTGTCGGCGCTCGTCGATCGCGATCAGGCCGACGCCACGAAGCGCGGCAGCGATCGGCGTCCGTTCCGCGCGCACGGTGCGAATGCCACTGCGCTGGATCTTCTGCGGCGTCAGCGCAACCGATCCTGGAGGCCCCGCAATTTCGTCCTCGTAGACGGGGATGTAGTCCATCCCCATCTCATCCTTCTTCGGCACGGGCGACGTGTCCGGCAAGCCCATCGGGTGCCGGTAATAGGCGATCCGCCGCTCGCCCTCCGCAGCTGCCGGAGGAGTCGCCTCAGCGGCCTTTTGGACCGCCGTAAGAACGATGGTGCCGGTGACTTCCACGCCGTCGACCGTGGCCGTCAGGGTCAAAGCCCAGCGCCCGGCCATGACGAAGTCGGCTTCCAAGGTGATGAGACCAGGTGTGTCGGTGGACACGGCAACGATACGCGTCGTCATGCCCTGCATGCCGTCAGGTCCCATGTCGAGCCGGAGAGCGATCGGGTTTACTGTGGCTTGGATTGGCTGGCCCGCGTCGTCCAGGACGCGCACATCGAAGCGGACAGCGTTTTCGGCCGGAAGTTCGGTCGAGGTAGCCAAGAAGCTGAAATGCTCAGCCGCCCATGCGAGCGGAGCAAGCGAGGTAACGAAGATCAGGGCGGCCGTGGCGAGCATGGCGCGCCAATAGGCGTGCGAACGAAACATTGGGACTCCCATGAGGAGTGGCTAGCCGGCGCGCAGGGCGTCGGCGATGGTCGCCTTCGCGAGAAGGCAACTGGCGATGCTCAGG
>CALMPK010000058.1 GCA_937873575.1 uncultured Hyphomicrobiaceae bacterium | reverse complement strand
GCGGCCGCAGCCCGAGCCCCCGCACGCTCGTTCGAGCGCTCAAGGTCCCTACCGAGGTCTTCGCAACCCTTCATCGGTCGCGCACGACGCATCACTCAGCCGTCCACCTGGTGCAGCAGCACAGTCAGTGAGACGAGAATTGCCAGGCAAATCGGCAGCCAAACCGCCGCCCAAACGGGCGCCAGACCGGCAGACCCGAGTTGTCTGGAAACCTCAGCCAGCAAGAAGAAGCCAAATCCCCCAACCATTCCCGAGACGACCATAGTCTGGATGCCGCCTGACCGGAATGACTTTAGCGACACAGTGGCCGCCAAAAGCACCATCGCCACGCAGAGCAGAGGGCGGGCCAGCAAGGCCTCGTATTGCAGTGCAAGGCGGGTGGTCGAAAGCGCTGCTTTCTCAGCAACTTCGATCAAAGCCGGCAGCTCCCAGAAGGAGACCGCGTAGACGCTGCCGAGAGCGTCCGCGACGCGCTCCGGAGAGAGGTATGTCGAGAGCAGATAGGACCCGTAGGTTTGCGGCTCTTCTCCCGGCCGCGTGACCCAGACGCCTTCGAGTTCCCAGTAGCCTTCCTTGAGTGTTCCGGCACGCGCGTCGACCCTCTCGACGAAGCGGCCGGAGCGGTCGTAGACGAACGCCGTCACGGTCGTCAGCTTCAACCCGCGGTCGGCGGCGGCCGCAGCTCCGATGACGGATTGACCATCGAGGCCGTCCTGTCTCAGCCACGATTGTTTGCTGTCGCTGCCGAGCAAGTTCGTCTCGCGCCCAAACAGCTCGGCATAGAACTGTTCGCCCTCCGTTCTGGCCCAGGCGGCCATCGGATTATAGAGAGCGGTGCTGACGACGCCGATCAGCAGGGCAACCAGCATGGCCGGGCGCAGGAAGCGCCAGACCGACATGCCGCTGGCGCGCATGATGGTGAGCTCGCTCTTGCGGCTGAGCATGAGCAGGGCGCCGATCGAGCCCACCTGGACCGCGAAGCCGACCAGAAATTCCGTGTAGGCGGGCAGGCGCAACAGCGCGAGCCATGCGAGCTGGTACAACTTGACCGCGCCGTACTTGCCCGAAAGCCGGAGCAGCTCGACCATGTCGATCATGTAGATCAGCAGCGAGCAGATCAGGAACGCGCCGAAGATGCCGGTCGCGAACCGGCGGACGAGGTATCGGTCGATCGTGGCGAGGCCGAGCCAACTCATTGCGCGCCGCCCCCACCGGATGCGGCGCCACGGCGCGCGAGGCCAGGAATACGCGCCAGCAGAGGTGCCAGGAGAGGCGCCAGGCGGTCCTGCACCATTTCCACGAGCGAATAGCTCCGGTGCGGACGTGCTCCACGCATCATCAGCCAAACCGATACTGCCATGGCGCCGAGCGGAACGCCGTAGAGCAGCGGCACGAACCCGGCCTTCAGCGTCACCAGGTTGTTGACGGCGAAGCTCCCGATCCTGAGCCCGACCGCGAGCAGGAAAGCGATGACGAGGCGCTCGTTACGGTTCTGGCGCGTGCTCTGGGCCTGCCCTGCCGCTGCCAGCGCGATGAGCACGAAAGCGAATGGATAGAGTGGGTTGGAGAAACGCTCGTGCAACTCGGAGCGGAGCTGCCCCTTGATCCTCGCGAGATCCTTCGGCGCGTCCTGCGGCCATACCAGCTCGTCGAAGAAGCGTTCGCGCGGCTTCAAGTTCGTCGGACCGGCAACCTTCTTATCGAAGCCGTCGAGATCGACGACGTACTTGTCGAACACGACGACCTGAGGCGCTTCGTCCTTGCCGCGACGGCGCAGGATGTGGCCTGCGGACATGATGAGGTAGGCGGAATCGTCCTGCTTCGTGATGAGCGCGCTGTCCGCGAGATAGGACCTCGACTCGTTCGGCGCGCGGTTGTCGTGGATCAGCAACCCGAACAACTCGCCGGTGTTGGAACGCTCGCGAATGTGGAACGTGAGATTCGGCTCGGGACTGGAAAAGCGCCCCGGCTGAATGACCTGCTGGAGCAGATCGGTCCGCGCCTGCACGATGTACGCCTTGAGCTGCTGCAGGCTCCACGGCTGGGCGACGTGATTGACGATGGCGACCGCCACCGCGACGATCGCCGCTAGAACCAGGAAGGGCCGCGCAACCACCCACACGGGGCCTCCGGCGGCCGTCATGACGATCAGCTCGCTGTCGCCGGCGAGACGGTTCAGGGTGTGCAGGGTGGCGATGAGAAGCGCGAACGGCGCGATGATGGCGAGCAGGTTCGGCAGCGCCAGCGTCGTCATCTTGAGCAGGGTGAACACGTCCTGGCCCTGCGTCGTGACGACGTTGAGCTGCTTCAGCGCAAGCGCGATCCAGACGATGCCGCCGAGCGACATCAGGATCAGCGACAGTGCGCCGCCAGCCTGCCGGAAGATGTAGCGCCCGAAGAGTGTCATCAGCCCCCGCCCGGGCACGCGCCGGCACGCTCTGCACGCCCGCGGAATCGCAGCCCGGTCCCCTCTCGGGGTTCCATAGCACGGTGGCGGAAATTCGGCCGCTGGGCCGGCCGGTTGGATGGTAAATCAGCCGCCATGGGGGAGGTCAATAAGCGTTCCGGCGTGCGCGTGACCGTGTGAGGGGCCGAGACCGTCCGCCGCCAAGACATTTCCGGCCGGGACCATGCCGACTGAGGGCTCGCGGCGGCCTCGGGCCGGGGCGGCGGCGCTTGCACTTTGGAAAACGGGCGATAATGTCGGGCGGGCCGCGCGCCGGTGCGTCGGCCCTGCCGCAAGTCCCCATGCGGCGGCAGGGCGTGTCCTTCACGCCGCGCCACCTCTCGTCAAGTTGATTGGCCGCGACGGCGCAAAGCCGGGCTTGATGAGGACCCCGCCGGCACACCGAGCAAGCCCGCCCGCAAGCTCGCCGACCGACATTCGCGCGGCCCGCCCTCGCGAGCGCCCGCGCCAAACGTATCCCGCAAGCCTAATCAGGCACTCAGGAGCCCCGAACTCTCATGACCGATCGTCTCGAAATATCGTTTGTAGCGCTCGACAAGAAGACCGAGGCGGTCACCGCCCTGCTGGCGGCCAACAATCTGGCGCTCGGCACGGTGGCGCGGGAGATGGACGAGAAGGCGGGTGGCGGCCTCGTCAAGGCGGCCGAGGCGGTCGAGTTCAAGGGCAAGGCGCGCCATTCGATCGAGATCCTGGCGCCGGCCGGATTACCGCACAAGCGGCTGCTGCTGGTCGGCGTCGGTACCGCGTCGGACACCAAGGAGCACGACTGGGCGCTGCTCGGCGGCTACGCCATGGGCCAGATCGCGCACCGCAAGGCGGATTCGGCGAGCCTCGTTGTCGATGTCGAGCCGGGCGACAGTGAGATCAGCGCCGATGCGATCGCCGCGCAGATGGCCTTCGGCGCCCTGCTGCGCCACTACACGTTCCGCAAATATCTGACGCGCAAGGACGAGGCGGACGGGATCAGCCGCGAGTTCGAGAAGGGTGAGACGACCGCGGTCATGAAGAAGGTCGCGGCGCGCGTCGAGGGCCTGCAGAAGCTCGTCGTCCATGCCCGCCATCCCGACAAGGCGAAGGCCGCGTTCCAGCGTCTGCGGGCGCTCGCCGAAGGCATCATCATCGCCCGCGACCTGGTCAACGAGCCGGCCAACGCGCTCGGCCCGGTCGAGTTCGCCGCCGAGGCCAAGAAGCTCGAGAAGGTCGGCGTCGAGGTCGAAATTCTCGACGAGAAGGAGCTGAAGAAGCTCGGCATGGGCGCGCTTCTCGCCGTCGCGCAAGGCAGCGAGCGCCCGGCCCGGGTCGCGGTGATGTCGTGGAACGGCTCGAAGTCGAAGAAGGCGTCGAAGCCTCTTTGCTTCGTCGGCAAGGGCGTCGTGTTCGACACGGGCGGCATCTCGATGAAGCCCGCGCAGGGCATGGAGGACATGAAGGGCGACATGGGCGGCGCCGCCTGCGTCACCGGCCTCCTGCACGCGCTCGCCGCGCGCAAGGCCAACGTCAACGTCGTCGGTCTGATCGGCCTCGTCGAAAACATGCCGTCGGGAACGGCGACACGTCCGGGCGACATCGTCGAATCCTATTCCGGCCAGACCATCGAGATCCTCAACACCGACGCGGAAGGCCGTCTCGTGCTCGCCGACGTCATCTCCTACGCCATCGAGCGCTTCAAGCCGCGCTTCGTCATCGACCTCGCGACTCTCACGGGTGCCATCATGGTGGCGCTCGGCAAGGAGTACGCCGGCCTCTACTCCAACGACGACGCGCTCGTCGCCGAGATCAACGCCGCTTCCGCCGCCAGCGGCGAGAAGGTCTGGCGCATGCCGCTCGACAAGGCCTACGACAAGCTGATCGACTCGAAGAATGCCGACATGAAGAACATCGGCGGGCGCTGGGCCGGCGCGTGCACGGCGGCGTCCTTCATCCAGCGCTTCGTCAAGGATACGCCGTGGGCGCATCTCGACGTCGCCGGCACGGCGATGGATGCGACGCGCAACGAGATCAGCCAGAGCTGGGGCTCGGGTTGGGGGGTGGCGCTGCTCGACCGCATGGTCGCCGACAACTACGAGAAGTAGGCGCGACTCGCCGCTTCATCGGCACACAAAAAGCCCCGTCTCCGGTGAGGAGGCGGGGCGTCATTTTGTGCGTCACCCATCAGGACATCGGCGCCGCGCGCTTTTGCACAGCGCGGCTTCGCGTCTTGCTCTCAGCTCACCTCGGCGAGCATCGAAAGCTGGCGCGTGTTGCACGCCTTCTCGCCCGACTGGTCGACGAGCCGGGTGGGGTAGGTACCGGTGAAGCAATGGTCGGTGAACTGCGGCGCACGGTGGTCGCGCTGATCGTAGCCGACGGCGCGATAGATGCCGTCGACGGAGAGGAACGCCAGCGTCGTCGCGCCCATGAACTGGCGCATGCCCTCGAGATCGAAGTTCGCGGCCAGCAGATCCTTCTTGTCCGGCGTGTCGATGCCGTAGAAGTCCGGGTGGGTGATCGGCGGCGAGGCGATGCGCATATGCACTTCCTTCGCACCCGCATCGTACATGAGCTGCACGATCTTCTTCGAGGTGGTGCCGCGCACGACGCTGTCGTCGATGAGAATGATGCGCTTGCCGGCGATCACATGCCGGTTGGCGGAGTGCTTGAGCTTGACGCCGAGGGCACGAATGCGCTGCTCCGGCTCGATGAACGTGCGGCCGACGTAGTGGTTGCGGATGATGCCGAGCTCGAACGGCACGCCCGACTGGCTGGCATAGCCGATCGCCGCCGGCACGCCCGAATCGGGGATCGGCACGACCACATCGACCTCGGCCGGCGATTCGCGCGCGAGCTCGACGCCCATCTGCTTGCGGATGCCATAAACGCTCTTGCCACCGATGACGCTGTCGGGGCGGGCGAAGTAGATGTACTCGAAGATGCAGGGGCGCGCGTGGCGCATCGGGAAGGGGCGATGGCTCTCGATGCCGGCGGCGGTGACGACGATGACCTCACCGTTCTCCACTTCGCGGACGAACTCGGCGCCCACCATATCGAGCGCGCAGGTCTCCGACGCGAACACGTAGGCACCAGCGAGACGGCCGAGCACCAGCGGACGGATGCCGATCGGATCGCGCGCGGCGATCATCACATCCTTGGTCAGGCAGACGAAGGCATAGCCGCCCTCCACCTGACGGATCGCATCGATGAAGCGCTCGACGATGCGCGCCTTCTGCGAGCGCGCGACGAGGTGAAGGATAACCTCGGTGTCGGAGGTCGACTGGCAGATGGCGCCCGCCTGGATCAGCTCGCGGCGAATGGCGAGAGCGTTCGTCAGGTTGCCGTTGTGGGCGACGGCGAAGCCGCCGGTGTTGAGGTCGGCGAACAGCGGCTGCACGTTGCGCAGAATAGTATCGCCGGTGGTCGAGTAGCGGTTGTGGCCAACCGCCATGTTGCCCTTGAGACGGCCGATGACGGTGGCGTTGTTGAAGCTGTCACCGACGAGGCCCATGCGCCGCTCCTGATGGAACTGCTGACCGTCGTAGGAGACGATGCCGGCGGCCTCCTGGCCCCTGTGCTGGAGGGCGTGCAGGCCGAGGGCGGTCAGGGCCGAGGCATCGGGGTGCCCAAAAATGCCGAAGACCCCGCATTCCTCGCGGAGTCTGTCATCGCCGTATCGGGAGAACCCTGGATCGAACGTTGCCGGCGTCACAGCTGCCGTAGCGGCAGGCTGAACCGGTTCCTTGTCACATCCTTGCGCCATGGCGGCCTCCTCCACATCGCAACGCGGGCGGTCCGTCCGAACCCGGCTTCTGCCGGCGCGGGGACCGCGAAAAGGGCCGGCTCAACCAGCCGCCCCCGATAGAACGTGACACATATATGATAAGGGAGCTGGCACACCAGTGCCAGTTTTGTCCCATCCTCACGATTCGAGCGTCTGTCGCGAGCCTTGGTCGATCCACAACCCCTGCTGCTCGCCCGCCGGAGGTGCGCTCGGCGGGGCGGTGAGGGACGAGGGCATGTACTGCATCAGGATCGAGCGGACCGAGTTTCCGGTCGAGCGGATCACCGGAAGCGACTGCGACTTGCTCACCCAGGCCCACTCGCTGTGAGGGTTCTTCGGGTCGACGATGAACGCCTCATACAACATGTAGGGGATGACGATCAGGATGAAACCCCTTGCCACGCCGAACAAAAACCCGAGCACGCGGTCGATCATGCCGACCCGGCTGTCGAGCACGGAATCGGAGATGCGGCCGGTGATGAGGTGGACGACGATGAGCACGATGAGGAAGATCACGGCGCCGACGGCGATCTGAGCAATCGCGACCTGCGTTCCCATCTGGGCCGCCATGTCCGCGGCGAAACTCTTATAGTTGAGGACGAAGTAAAGGGTCGCCGCGGCCGCGACCACCCACGATAGGATCGACAGCAGCTCTCGCGTCAGGCCGCGATACATCGCGAGCAGGCCGGAAATGAAGCAGATCGCCAGCAACGCGGCGTCGAGGTAGCTGAGCGGCCCGATCATCGGTAAGGCTCCTGTTTCTCAGGCATCGGCAATCGTTCTCGCGCCGTGGGCATCGCCCTCGCGCCGGAGTGTAAACTATATCGCCACGGCCCGAAGATCACGATGCCAGCTCCTCCGCCAGCGCCTTCAGATGCTCGATCCTCTGGGTCGCAAGCGTAACGGCGCCGGCGTCGATTTCACCGGCGGCCGGGAGCACTGCTTTCCTGAATCCGAGCTTCTGCGCCTCTTTCAGCCGGGTTGTCATGTGGGTTGCCGCACGCACCGCCCCGGAGAGAGATATTTCTCCGAAGTAGACATGATCCGGCGCAAGCGCAACACCGGAAAATGACGACAGCAGGGCGGCGGCGGCCGCGAGATCGGCGGCAGGCTCCTGAATGCGCAGTCCGCCTGCGACATTGAGATAGACGTCGGCTTGCGCGAACGAAACGCCGCAACGCGCTTCGAGCACGGCCAGAAGCATGGCCAGCCGGCTCGCGTCCCAGCCGACCACCGCCCGGCGCGGCGTGCCGAGCGGGGAGGGCGCGACCAGCGCCTGAATTTCAACGAGGATCGGCCGGGTGCCCTCCATGCCGGCGAACACGGCGGCGCCGGGGCTCGCCGCGTCGCGATCGCCGAGGAACAGCTCCGAGGGGTTCAGCACTTCGCGAAGTCCAGCGCCCGCCATCTCGAACACGCCGATCTCGTCGGTCGCTCCGAACCGGTTCTTCACCGCGCGAAGGATACGGAACGGGTGGCCGCGGTCGCCCTCGAAATAGAGGACGGTATCGACCATGTGCTCGATCAGCTTCGGGCCGGCGATCTGGCCGTCCTTCGTGACATGCCCGACCAGCAGCAGAGCGGCGCCATGCGATTTGGCGAATCGGATCAGCGACTGGGTCGCCGCGCGCACCTGGCTGACGGTGCCGGGCGCGGCGTCGAGCGCGTCGGTCCATAGCGTCTGAATGGAATCGACGACGACCAGATCAGCCCGCTTTTCCGCGCCGAGCGTCGCCAGGATGTTGGCGATGTTCGTCTCGGCAGCGAGCGCGACCGGGGCCCAGGTAAGGCCGAGCCGCTCGGCCCTGAGCCGCACCTGGGCGGCGGCCTCCTCGCCCGAGAAATAGAGGGCGCGGCGGCCCGCATTGGCGACGGCGGCGGCGAGCTGGAGGAGCAGCGTCGATTTGCCGATGCCGGGCTCGCCGCCGATCAGCAGCGCGGACCCGGGTACGACACCGCCGCCCGTGACGCGGTCGAGTTCCGTGAGGCCGGTCGAGAAGCGCGGGGCCTCGGCGCTCACGCCGTCGAGCGTCTCGAGCGCCAGCTTGCGGCCGGACGACGCCTTGGCGAGCCCCGTGCCGGGTGGTGGCGGACCGGACGCCTCCTCCACCATCGTGTTCCATTCCCCGCAGCCGGGACACTTGCCGGCCCAGCGCGACGCGACAGCGCCGCAGGACTGACAGACGAAAGCGTTTTTGGCAGGTTTGGCCATGGCCGTCAGCTTCCCCCGCCGACGTAGACACGATGGAAGCGGCGGCCGAGGCTCGTCAGGACCTCGTAGCCGATGGTTTCGGCTGCTGCGCCGAGGGCCTCGATCGGCAGCGAAGGACCGATCACCTCGACCAGTTCACCTGGCTCCACGCCGCCGTCGATGTCGGTCACATCGACCGTAACGAGATCCATCGAAACACGCCCGACGATCGGCGCGATCTTTCCGCGAATCGCGACGGCGCCCGAGGGTTCCGTTGCATCGCTACCGCGGCTCAGGTGGCGGAAGAGGCCGTCTGCGTAGCCCGCGGCAATCACAGCGATGCGGGAAGCGCGTGTCGGCGACCAGCTCGCCGCGTAGCCGACCGTCTGGCCCGGCGCCACGTCGCGAACCTGGAGCACCTTGACATGCAACTCGACCACAGCCTCGACGGGTGTCCTGCCGCCGCCGAAGGCCTGTCCGCCGTAAAGCGCGTAACCCGGGCGAACGAGATCGTAATGGAACGCGGCGCCGAGCATCAGCCCATCGGATGCCGCGAGACTCGCCGGCACGCTCGGCAGCATCGGCAGGAGACGATCGAAGACCTCGCGCTGCTGGGCATTTTTCGGTGACGCAGGGTCGTCGGCACAGGCGAGGTGGCTCATGACGAGACGCACGTCGAGCGAGCCGAGCGCATGCATGTCGCCGGCGAGGGCGTGGACGTCACGGGCGCTGAGCCCGAGGCGGTTGAGGCCGGTATCGACGTGGAGCGCGCATGGATTGCGCCGGCCGCGACGTTCCGACAGCGCCGCCCAGGCTTCGACCTCGGGGAGGCTCGACAACACCGGTATGGCGCCGCTCTCCAGCATGTCCGGCGCCGAGCCCGAGACGAGTCCGTCGAGAACGAGAATGGCGGCGGCGGGGGCGAGCGCGCGAGCGGCCACCGCTTCCGCGAGCGTTGCGACGAAGAACGTGCGGCAGCCGGCGGCGGCCAGAGCGGGAATGACGCGGCTTGCGCCGAGCCCATAGGCGTCGGCTTTGACGACTGCCGCGCAGTGCGCAGGTGCCACGAGGGCCGCGAGCGCCTTCCAGTTCTCCGCGATGCGGCCGAGATCGACCCGCAGGATGCCGGTCGCGCTCGCCGGGATCGCCTGCGCCGCCTCGGTGGCGATTGAGAGCCTAGGCTCGATCAAAGATAGCTCCTGCCCATCGTGGCCGGATCGCGCACCGGCAGACACATGCCGCCGCGCCGCGCGCGCTGCCGCCCCTTAGTCACTGATGCGCTCGGGCAGCACGTAGTCCTTCGCGAGATTGCCGAAGCGGGTGTACTGCGCCTCGAAGGCGAGGTCCACCGTGCCGACCGGACCGTGGCGCTGCTTGCCGATGATGACCTCGGCGCGACCCGCCACCTGCACCATCTTCTGCTGCCATTCGAGGAACTTCGCGTCGCCCTCCGAAGGCTTCAAGCGCTCGACGTAATACTCCTCGCGGAACACGAACATGACGACGTCGGCGTCCTGCTCGATGGAGCCCGATTCGCGAAGGTCGGAAAGCTGCGGGCGTTTGTCCTCGCGCTGTTCGACCTGACGCGAGAGCTGTGACAGGGCGATGATCGGCACCTCCAGCTCCTTGGCGAGTGCCTTGAGGCCCGTGGTGATCTCGGTGATTTCCTGAACGCGCCCCGCGGACTGCGATTTCGACGAGCCGGCGAGAAGCTGGAGGTAGTCGACGATGAGGAGGCCGAGGCCCTTCTGGCGTTTCAGCTTGCGCGCGCGCGCGGCGAGCTGGGCGATAGTGAGGCCGCCGGTCTGGTCGATGAAGAGCGGAATGCGGCTCATCTCCTGGGAGACCTGCACCAGCTTGCCGAATTCGCGTTCGTCGATCATGCCGCGGCGGATCTTCTCCGAGCCGATCTCGGCCTGCTCGGCGAGAATACGGGTGGCGAGCTGCTCCGACGACATTTCCAGCGAGAAGAAGCCGACCACCGCGCCGTCGATCACTTCGTCCGTCCCATCGGGGCGCGGCGTCGTGCGGTAATTGCGCGCAACGTTGTAGGCGATGTTGGTGACGAGCGCCGTCTTACCCATCGACGGACGGCCCGCGAGGATGATGAGGTCGGACTTCTGCAAGCCGCCCATTTTCTTGTCGAGGTCGGTGAGGCCGGTCGAGATGCCGGAGAGATGGCCGGCACGCTTGAAGGCGCTGTCGGCCATGTCGATCGCGGCGGTGAGCGCGGTCCCGAACGTGACGAAGCCCTGGCCGTACTTGCCCGATTCGGCGAGGCCATAGAGGCGCGATTCCGCCTCCTGGATCTGCACCTCGGGGGGATGATCGACGGGGCTGTCGAACGCGGTATTCACGACATCTTCGCCGAGGCCGATGAGCTGGCGCCGGATCGAGAGATCGTAGATCGTGCGGCCGTAGTCGTGCGCGTTGATGATGGTCGTCGCGTTGGCGGCGAGGCGGCCGAGGTACTGCGGCACGGTGAGGTGCGCGTCGATCGGCTCGGCGTTCTCGAAATAGGTGCGCAGCGTGATCGGGTTGGCCTGCTTGCCGACCTGGATGAGCTTGCCCGCCGTCTCGTAGATCTGCGCGTGCAGGGGATCGAAGAAGTGCTCGGGCCTCAGGAACTGCGAAACGCGGTCGAGCGATTCGTTGTTGACGAGGATGGCGCCGAGCAGCGCCTGCTCGGCGTCGATGTTGTGCGGCGGCTGACGAAACGTCAGCGGCTCCTCGGCGCTTGCTGCGGCGCGGAGCTTGTCGGTCGGAAGGAGTGCGTTCTGTGCCATGGCCCTGAAGCTAGTTCGAGTCGGGCGGACCCTAGAACAGCGCGGGCCGCTCGCCTCGCCCCATCGCGTCTATCTTGCCCGCAACTCACAGGGCGCAAAAATTCTGCTTGGTGGTGCGAATCGTTTCCGCTCTCAAGCCCGGTCGGGCTGAAGCGCGGCCTGCCGCGCGGCCCACGAGCCTTCCGGTGGCCAACGCGCGCATCGCTGAAGACACATGAAAAAGTCCCCGGCGCGCGAGGCGCCGGGGACTGAGCAAAGCAACCGCGATGGCTGCGCGATCAGGCGTGATCCTCGCCCTCGAACTCGTCCGGGTTGAACGTCTCGATCTCGAGTGCCTCGCCCTTGATGACCGTGACGTCCTCGCCCTGGGCCTGGCGTGCGGCCTCGTCCTCGGAGCGCGCGACGTTGAGCATGACGCTCACGACGACCTCGGGATGCAGAGCGATCTCGACGCCGTGCAGGCCGAGGTTCTTGATCGCCTTGTCGAGCACCACCTGGTTGCGGTCGATGGTGAAGCCGCCTGCTTTGACGACATCGGCGACGTCGCGCGTGGAAACCGAGCCGTAGAGCTGGCCCGTGTCGCCCGCCTGACGAATGGCGACGAAGGTCTGGCCGGCGAGTTTCTCGGCGACGGCCTCGGCCTCGCTCTTCAGCGCGAGGTTGTTGGCCTCGAGGTGAGCGCGCTGCGATTCGAACAGCTTGCGGTTCTCGGCGGTGGCGCGGAGGGCCTTCTTCTCCGGCAGCAGGTAGTTGCGCGCGTAGCCGTTCTTCACGGTCACGACATCGCCCATCTGGCCGAGCTTGCCGATGCGCTGAAGCAGGATGACGTCCATGGGTATTCTCCTTCGTGGTTCGGTTGGGTAGGCGCCTGGGGCGCGGTCTCGTGGCTTTGATGAAAAGATCGGGTTGAAACTCGGTGGATCAGGCGCCGGGCGGCGGCATCTGCCGTGACGGCGGGCCCGCAGGTGGGCCTGGCGGCGGGCGGGCGCGGCGGATTGGAATGAAGCTGTCGGCCAGACCGACGATCGCGACGATCACCGAAACACCTGTGTTCAGCACGAGGAGAACCGCGTAGAGCGCCCAGAGCGCCATTGGCCGCCATGGCTGGCCGCGCGTGATGTAGTGCACGACGGCGAGGCCAAGCAGGACATAGGCGAGGTAGAGCGCGCCGGATACGGCGGAGGCAGCGAGCGCGGGATACCCCGGCAGGAAGGTCGCCGCCGTCGAGCCGGCGAGTGCCAGCGGCGCCCAGCGCGGAAAACTCATCGAGGCAATGTCGGGCCAGGGACGCGAGAGGCCACCGGAGTACGCCGCGAGCCGGCCCGCGAGCCAGAGATTGAAGAGCACGGTCAGCATCCACGACAGCGCCGTCAAGGCTGGCAGCAGATACAAGCCGAGGTCGGCGAGACGGGTGAGGTCCTCCTCCTCGAGAGGCTTGCCCGCGCCCATCGCCTCGATCTGCGCCCTCAGCACCTCGTCGATGAACTTGCGTATGGCGACCTTGAGGGTATCGAGATCGGGCCCGAGCAGCAGCATCGCCGCAACCGACATGGCACTCGATATGATCGCCGCCCAGATGACCAGCCGGCCGACCGGATACCACTCGATCCCCGTCGCCGGATCGACGTCGGGACCAGCCGCCACGGCAGGCCGGCTCAGCAGCGCGAGGTACGTGAGCACAGCAACGGGCACCGCCTCGGACGCAGCGAACACGCCGCCGACTGCGGGGCCGATGACGAGTGCGATCGCGAAGCTGCCCGCCAAGCCGCCGATGGCGGAGGCGGTCCAGCCGTGGGCGAGCCCGACCAGGAACAGGGGGAGCGGCGTCACGAGATAGAGGATAATGCGCGCGAGCAGCGGCCCGGTGGTCGCCGAAAGGAAGACCACGGCCGCCGCGCAGCCGGCAGCGATGCCGAGAAAGATCGCCTTCTGCATGTCTCGCGCTGTCCCGCGTTCCCGCGGTTAGAGACGGACGTAGCCGCCCCAACCCATTTTGGTTCCGCTGCCGATTCACGTCGCGCGGCATACGCGCGACGATCGGAGCGGTTTGTTGTTGCAGCCGATTCACGCCGCGGCGGAAAACGCGCGACGATCGGAGCAGTGTGTCGCTGCTGCCGCTTTACGCCGCGTGGAATGCACGCGACGATCGGAGCAGTGTGTTGCCGCTGCCGATCGACGTTCGCGATCGAAGGGTGCGAACGATCGGAGCGGGGGGCAGCGGCGCAAGCCGCTCAGGCCGCAACCGCGGCCCGG
>CALMPK010000057.1 GCA_937873575.1 uncultured Hyphomicrobiaceae bacterium | reverse complement strand
ACCACCCGCGCCGCCCTGCCCCTTGACGAGCCCGCCGAGCAGGTCGCCGAGACCTCCCATGCCGCCGCCCGATGGGGCCGCCGCCGACTTTGGCGCAGCGCCGTTGACCAGTGCCTCGAGAATGCTTTTCGCGTCGAACATGGCGATCCTCCTGTGACCCAACCGGGCTTGGTTCTCACATAAAGACTACCACGCATGACAAACATGCGGCACGGCGGAATAACTGCTCCGCTGGGCGCGCGCGGATTGTGGCGCCGTGGGCCGAATTGGCAGCCCACGCGCTTCCAGCGAGAGAAGGCCACGCGTCCGAAGCCTACGGCCGGGGATCTATCCACGGCTCAACCAAGAGCAGTGCTGGACGTTGCCGGTGCGCGATGGCCCCGCCCTATTCAGCCGGTTGCGGGGCCGGGGGGTTGCCGTCCGCGGCCGTTCCGCACGCGCGGCCTTCCTCCGCTGCCTCCTCGTTCGGTCCGACGAAGCGCCCGAAGATCTTCCAGATCATGCAGCCGACATCGTCCATGAGAACGAACACGGCGGGAACGAACACGAGGCTCAGCAGCGTCGAGGAAATGAGGCCGCCGATCACGGCGATCGCCATCGGCGCGCGGAACTCGCCGCCCGATTCGAGCGCCAGCGCAGAGGGCAACATGCCGCCGACCATCGCGATCGTCGTCATCACGATCGGCCGGGCGCGCTTGCGGCCGGCATCGACGATGGCGTCATAGCGAGGAACGCCGCGCCGGATCTCCTCGACAGCGAAGTCGACCAGCATGATCGCGTTCTTGGTGACGATGCCCATCAGCATCAGGATGCCGATGACCACGGGCAGGCTGATGGGATTGCCGGTGAGCGCGAGCGCGACGATGGCGCCGCCGATCGACAGCGGCAGCGAGAACAGAATGGTGACCGGCTGCAGAAAACTCGAAAACAGCAGCACGAGCACCGCGAACACCATCATCAGGCCGGCACCCATCGCCTGACCGAAGCTTTCGAACACTTCAGCCATCACTTCTGCATCGCCGAACTGCTTGATGGTGACGCCCGACGGAAGGTTCTGTGCTCCCGGCAGCTTCAGAACGGCCGCCACGGCATCGCCGAGTGGCGTCGTGCCGACGAGGTCCGCGCCGAGTAGGATGCGGCGCTGCCGGTCATAGCGATCGATGGAGGTCGGCCCTTGGGAGAACTCGAATGAGGCCACTGCCGCGAGCGGTACGGCGCTGCCGCGGCTGGTCTTCACCTTGAGGCTTTCAATCACGTCGGCCTCCGCGCGCGCCTGCTCGACGAGCTGCACGCGGATCGGAACCTGCCGGTCACCGACATCGAACTTGGCGAGGTTGGCGCCGACATCGCCGATCGTGGCAATGCGGACGGCTTCCGAGATGGTCTCGGTCGAGATGCCGAGCTCGGCGGCGACGTCGGCCTTGGGGCGCACGCGCAGCTCCGGCCTGTCGAGCTCCGCCGTCGAGACGACGTTGACGAGATGCGGCAGCCGCTTCGCCTCGCTGGTCAAGCGCGCGGCGACGTCGTTCACCGCCTGTCCGTCGCGGCTGGCGACGACGAGCTGGAACTGGCGCTGGCCGTTGTCCTGGAGGAACCAGAAGCGGATATCCGGCACGTTGGATAGCGATTGGCTGATCTGCTCCTGGATCGTCGCCTGATGCAGCTTGCGCTCGGCGGCGGGCTTCAGCGTGACGACGAGGGTCGCCTGACGCACTTCTGCGCCAGCGCCCAGAATGGTGCCGCCGTTCACGAACACGCTTGCGACGTCGTCGCGCTTGGCGATCTCCTCGGCGATGGCCTTGGTCGCCCGCTCGGTGTCGCCCATCCGCGAGCCCGGCGGCAGCTCGATGGCGAGCAGAGATCGGCCGGAGTCCTCGGTTGGCAGGAAGCCTGCGGGCAAGGCGTAGAAGCTGGCGATCGATCCGGCGAAGATCACGAGACCGAACAGCACGGTTTTCACGCGGTGCTTCACCGACCATCCGACGAGGCGCGTGTAGGCGCGCAGCAGGCTCCCTTCCACCTCGACGTGATCGGTGCTGCGCATGAAATACGCAGCCAGCAGCGGTGTGACGAGACGCGCGACGAGCAGCGAGAAGAACACGGCGAACGCGACGACCAGGCCGAACTGCTTGAAGTACTGCCCGGCGATACCGCCCATGAAGCTCACCGGCACGAACACGGCGATGATCGTCGTGGTGATGGCGATGACGGCGAGGCCGATCTCGTCGGCGGCTTCGAGTGCTGCGCGGTAGGCGGATTTTCCCATGCGCATGTGGCGCACGATGTTCTCGATCTCGACGATGGCGTCGTCGACGAGAATGCCGGTGACGATGGTGATTGCAAGCAGGCTGACGAGGTTGAGCGAGAAGCCCAATACTTCCATCGCCCAGAACGCGGGAATGATGGAGAGCGGAAGGGCGATCGCGGCGATCACCGTCGCGCGCATGTCGCGCAGGAACACGAGCACGACGACGATGGCGAGGACCGCGCCCTCGATCAGCGTCTTCATGGTCGAATGGTAGACGCCGACCGTGTAGTCGACGGTGTTGTCGATGCGGACGATGTCGATGCCGGGATGCGCCGCCTTCAAACCTTCGACGGCGGCGGCGACCTCGCTCGCGACGACGGTATCGCTCGCGCCCTTCGCTCGGCTGATGGCGAACGCCACCACTGGTTTTCCGTCGAGCAGGGCGAACTTGCGCGGCTCCTCGTAGCTGTCCGTCACGCTGCCGAGTTCGGAGAGGCGCACGGAGCGGTCGCCCGGCAGCGCGATGGCCGTCTCGGCGAGTGCGTCCACAGTTTCCTTGCCGGCGAGCGTGCGGATGGCCTGCTCTCGTCCGGCGATCTCGCCACGTCCGCCAGCGAGATCGACGTTGGTGCTCCGCAACAGCCGGTTCACATCACCTGCGGTGATGCCAAAGGCATTGAGCCGGTCGGGATCGAGCGCGATGCGGATTTCGCGCGTCACGCCGCCGATGCGATCGACCGCGGACACGCCCTTCACTCCCTGCAGTCGACGCTTTGCCACGTCGTCGACGAACCAGGACAGCTCCTCGGGCGTCATGGCCGGCGCGACCGCGGCATAGGTGACGATCGGCAGGCCCTCGATCTCGACGCGCTGGACGATCGGCTCCTCGATCGTGCGCGGCAGGTCGGAGCGGATGCGCGAGATCGCGTCCTTGACGTCGTTGAGTGCGCGATCGACGTCGGTCTCGAGACGGAACTCGACCATCGTCTGCGAGACGCCCTCGGTGATCGTCGAGCTGATGTGCTTGACGCCGGTGATGCCGGCGATGGCGTCTTCGACGCGCTTGGTCACCTGCGTTTCGAGCTCGGCCGGCGCAGCGCCCGCCTGAAGGATCTGCGCCTGAATCACCGGCACGTCGATGTTGGGAAAGCGCGTGACGGGCAGCGCCTTGAAGCTCAAGACGCCGAGCGTCATGAGCACCATGAACAGCACGAGGCTCGGAACCGGGCGTCTGATGGACCAGGCAGAAATATTGAGGTTCATTGGCCAACGTCCACCGTCTGCGCCCCGCTGCGATCATGATGCGCCGGGCGGGCCGCGCTGATCCGCTCGTCGGGCAGCACGGGCCGAACGAGGTCTCCGTTGCGCAGGAACGTCCCGGCTTTGGCGACGACGACGGCGCCTTCATCGAGGCCCGACGTCACCTCGACCGATCCTTCTGTGCGCAGGCCGGTGCGGATCGTCACGACGACGACCTTGCCATCGACGACGCGCTGGACCGTCGCGGCGCCGTCGCTGCCGAATAGAACCGCGGATGCCGGAACCGCGATGCCGCGCGTTCTCGCGCTGACGATGCGGCCGCGTCCGAACGCACCGATACGCAGCCCCGGATCGTCACCGATCAGGATGCGGACGCTGCCGAGGCGGGTGAGGCGATCGACCTCGGGAGACACGAGACGTACGGTGCCCTCGACGTTGCCGACGCCGGCGATCTCGACGACGGCCTTCTGGTCGACCTTGATGCGCGCGAGGCGGCTCTCGGTCGCCTCCGCGTCGAGTTCGATCTGGCCTTCGGCGATGATGCGGAACATCGGCTCGGCAGCGGCGCTGGCGAGACCGCCGATCCTTGCGGTACGGCGGCTGACGATGCCGGCGCGCGGTGCTTTCACCTCGGCCTTGTCCAGACGCCAGAGCAGATTGGAATGCTGGGCCTCGAATTCTGCCTTGGCCGCCTCGGCAACCTTCAGGCCGTCGCGGGCGGCGACGAGTTGAGCCGCAGTGGTGCGGGCGGCGGCCTCGCGCTGGTCGCGGACCGCATCGGAAACGATGCCGTCCTTATTGAGCGGCTTCGCGCGATCGAACGCGGCGGCTGCTTCCTTGGCGGCCGCTTCCGCCTGCAGGATCTGGCTCCTCGCCTGCGCGATGGCGGCTTCGGCGCGAGCCAGCGAAGCGGTGCTCTGCGCGAGCTGCGCCTCGAGCGTCGCCTTCTCCAGCGTGGCAAGCAGTTGACCGCGCTGGACGCGGTCGCCCGCGTCGGCGTGCAGCTCGACGACGCGCAGGCCATCGACCTCCGGAGCGACCAGGATCTCGTCGCGAGGGACGAGTGTCCCCGTGACGAGCGTGGTCTCGACAAGCGGCATGATCGTCGCCTTGGCGACGGTCACAGCAGGCGCGATGGGCGAGGCTTCCGTCTTGTGCTTCGCCGACCCAGGCGTTGCTGCGTTGCCGCCGCCGAGGTGCTCGGCGAGGAGCCCGGTGAGTTTTTCCGGTAAGAGCCCGGACTTGTATGCCGCGCCGGCGCCGAGCGCGGCGGTGAGCAGGATCAAGAGAGCGATGTTTCTCTTTTTCATCGGGCGGCATCCTCGAACGGCCGCCGGGTGGCGGTTCCGGTGTTGGCATCGGTGTGATTGGGAGAAGCGGCACCGGCCACGGGCCGGCCGAGCATCATTCCGACGAGCTTGACGACGGCCGGCATCAGGGTTGCGGCGTCGAAATCGGGGTCCACGGCGCGCCGCCACATCATGCCGTCACCGACGACGTTGAGCAGACGGGCAAGGACCGGCGGCGGGAATTCAGGGTCGATGCGGCCTTCGCGGTGAAGGCGCTCGAAGAGCTGCTGGAAGCTCGACGCGATGTGCTGGTCCACGTTGCGGAAGATCAGGCCGACCGTCTCGTTGCGCGTCGACTCGATGCCGATCTCGGCGCACATCCGCTGCTTCCGCACCGGGTCGCCGACGAAATAGCTCTCGCCGATGGTGGCGAGTGCCTGCATGACGTCGGGTGCATCGGCGATGCCTTCGAAGCGGTTCTGGAACTGTGCGCGGTCGCGTTCGGCGAGGCCGGCGATCAAGTCCTCTTTCGATTTGAAGTAGACGTAGAGCGCACCCGGGCTGACGCTCGCCTCGGCGCAGATGTCCTGCATCGTCGTGCGGTGGAAGCCGGCGCGCGCGAAGCACGTCTCGGCGGCGTCGAGGATGTGCTCGCGACGGGCGCGCTGGGTATCGGGCTTCAGTCTCGGCATCTTTCTCACCTGCTCGGCGTCCGCCGCTCGATTTCCTGATGTGGATCAGCCAGTCGGCGCAGCTTCGCACTCCGGCGTGGCTTCCGTTGCCGACAAAACGAACGTTCGTTTTATTTGTCGAGATTAACGTGGCCGTCAAGAGGCGAAGGAACTCGTCAATTGGATCTATGGTCCGCCCGGTGGAGGCGCCGGGCGGCGCGGACGACCTATAGCTCTGATCTGAAACAGAATTCGTGGCGGAGGGCGTCGGTTCCATCCGCCACGCTGTCTTTGTTGGCAGACCCGCCGGCCGTGGCTCAGGGATGCGGGGCGGGGGCAAAAACGAAACCGGCGGCGGGCTGTATGGCCCGCCGCCGGTTCCTCATCGCGATGCATGCTGTCCGTTTGACACCTTCGATGGAGCGCGAACGCAGGTCCATCGAGGTCGAAAGCGCTCTGTCCGCCCGATCAGTAGCGATAGTGGTCCGGCTTGAACGGGCCGGCTTGCGGCACGCCGATGTAGGCGGCCTGCTCCGGGCTCATCTTGGTCAGCTTCACGCCGAGCTTCTCGAGGTGTAGCGCCGCGACCTTCTCGTCGAGGACCTTCGGCAGCGTGTAGACCTGCTTCTGGTACTTGCCGCTGTCGCGGTTCTGCCAGAGCTCGATCTGCGCCAGCGTCTGGTTGGAGAACGACGACGACATCACGAACGACGGGTGGCCCATCGCGTTGCCGAGGTTCACCAGGCGGCCCTCGGAGAGCAGGATGATGCGGTTGCCGGCGGGGAACTCGATCTCGTCGACCTGCGGCTTGACGTTCGTCCACTTGAAGTTCTTGAGACCCGCGACCTGGATCTCGTTGTCGAAGTGGCCGATGTTGCAGACGATGGCGCGATCCTTCATGGCGCGCATGTGGTCGGTGGTGATGATGTCCTTGTTGCCGGTCGCGGTGACGAAGATGTCGGCGCGCGGCAGCGCGTCCTCGATGGTCGCGACCTCGTAGCCTTCCATCGCCGCCTGCAGGGCGCAGATCGGGTCGACCTCCGAGACGATGACGCGGGCGCCTGCCTGGCGCAGCGATGCGGCCGAGCCCTTGCCGACGTCACCGAAGCCGGCGACGAACGCGACCTTACCGGCCATCATCACGTCGGTGCCACGACGAAGCGCATCGACCAGCGACTCGCGGCAGCCGTAGAGATTGTCGAACTTCGACTTGGTGACGCTGTCGTTGACGTTGATTGCCGGGAACAGCAGCTTGCCCTGCTCGGCGAGCTTGTACAGCCGGTGCACGCCCGTCGTCGTCTCCTCGGAGACGCCGCGGATGGAGGTCGCGACCTCAGCGAACCAGTACTGCGGCTTCTCCTTCAGCAGGCGCTTGATGAGCGCGAAGAAGATCTCCTCTTCCTCCGAGCCCGGGTTGTCGAGGAACGCGGTGTCACCCTGCTCGGCCTTGAGGCCGTAGTGAACAAGCATGGTGGCGTCGCCACCGTCGTCGAGGATCATGTTGGGCACGCCGCCGCCATGCCAATCGAAGAGCTTCGCGGTGTAGTCCCAGTACTCGACCAGCGTCTCGCCCTTGAATGCGAACACCGGAGTGCCGCCGGCGGCGATCGCGGCCGCGGCGTGATCCTGCGTCGAGAAGATGTTGCACGACACCCAGCGGACGTCGGCGCCGAGCGCCTTCAGCGTCTCGATCAGCACGGCGGTCTG
>CALMPK010000056.1 GCA_937873575.1 uncultured Hyphomicrobiaceae bacterium | reverse complement strand
CGCACCACCGACGATATCGGACAGCCGAGCTTCGAGCTGCGCGACCGCCTCGGCGTGCACCGCCTGCCAGCTCGCGAGCGAGCCCGCCGCCGCAACTTCGCGCGACAGCGAGCGATGGCTCGCCGACAGCATGGTGACGGCACTATTGATCGCCAGCCTATCGTAGCGGTCAGCGGGTGCGAGCATATGAGCGGCGTCTCTCAGTTCGCTGAGCCCGAGCGCATCACCGATCTCGAAATAGGTCCGGGCGAGACCGGTAACGTCGCGCTGCCCGTCGCCGGTCGAGAGCAGCGCGATATCGCCCACCTCGCGCAAGGCCCGCAACCCCGCGATGTCTCGTGCGATCGCGCGCGCGACGCCCTGCCCGAGCCAGACCGCCTCGTCCGCTGCGCGCGCTTCGCGCCGCCGTATCGTCGATACCACGTCGAAGCTCTGAGCCAGCACGGCCCGGACTGCGCCCTGATGCTGGATGACCTCCTCGAGCGTGCCGGTCTGTCGGGTATGCGCGGCGACCCAATCCGCATGATCGCGGACGGCGGCGCGGACCTGCGCGTAGAGCGCGAGTTGCAACGCGCCGGGGACGCGATTGTCGAGCGCGCCGATATCATCGAACAGGCGTTCCGCGTCGAGCACTGCGAGAGCCGTCAGAATGGCCGATGCCACGCCCTCCATGCCGATGCTCCAGTCCGTCGCGAGGCGGCTCGGCAGATCGGCCCCGGCGATATTGACGATGCGGTTCGTAAGTTCGGTCACGACGATCTCGCGGCGCAGGGGATGCGCGGCGATGTCTCCGCCATACGCCTCGCGCAGCGCCTGCGGGAAGTAGGCGGAGAGGACGCTGGAACCGGCCGGGTTCTCGGGGATGGTCGAGGCGATCAGGTCTTGCGACAGCGCAAGCTTCGCGTGGCTGACCAGCACCGCGATCTCGGGTCGAGTGAGGCCCGGCCCGCCCGTAGCACGGCGCTGCTTCAATTGTGCATCGTCGGGCAGCGCCTGCAGCCCGCGATCGAGCAGGCCGCGCCGCTCCAGCGCGTGCATCAGTTGCATCGCCGCGCCGAGCCCTTGAGCACCATCGCGCGCCTCGAGGCTGATGGCGAGCGACTGTGCGTAGTTGTTGGCGAGGCAGGCCGCGGCGACATCCTCCGTCATGCTGGCCAGCAGCGAATTGCGCGCTGTGCGATCGAGACGGCCGCTCGCCAGCGCCGGAGCGAGAGCGATCTTGATGTTCACTTCCTGGTCCGAGGAGTTCACGCCCGCGGAGTTGTCGATGAAGTCCGTGTTCAGCCGTATGCCACGCGTCGCGGCATCGATACGCGCGCGCTGCGTCAGTCCGAGGTTTGCGCCTTCGCCGACGGCCTTCACGCGCAACTCGCGCGCGCTGATGCGGAGCGGATCGTTGGCGCGGTCGCCGACTTCGGCATCCGTCTCGTGCTCTCCACGCACGTATGTACCGATACCGCCGAGCCAGAGCAGATCCGCCTCGCTCGCGAGAATGGCGCGGATCAACTCGGATGGCGCCATCCGCTCCTTGGCGACGCCCAGCATCTCTCGCACTTCTGGCGTGAGCTCGATCGACTTCGCCGCCCGCGAGTAGATTCCACCGCCCTTCGAGATCAGTGTGCGGTCGTAATCCTGCCAGCTCGAGCGCGGCAGCGCGAACATCCGCAGGCGCTCGGCGAGCGTAGTTGCGGCATCGGGATCGGGGTCGAGGAAAATGTCACGATGGTCGAACGCGGCGACAAGGCGAATTGCGGGCGAAAGCAGCATGCCGTTGCCGAACACGTCGCCCGACATGTCGCCGACGCCGATGACACGGAACGCTTCGCTCTGAATGTCGTGGTCCATCTCGCGGAAGTGCCGCTTCACGCACTCCCACGCACCGCGCGCGGTGATGCCCATCTTCTTGTGGTCGTAGCCGGCGGACCCACCCGACGCGAACGCATCGTCGAGCCAAAATCCATGTTCGGCCGAGATCGCGTTGGCGATGTCGGAGAAGCTCGCGGTGCCCTTGTCTGCCGCGACAACGAGGTAGGGATCGTCGCCATCCCGGGGCACGACACCATCGGGTGGCACCGTCGCACCTTCGACGAGATTGTCGGTGATATCGAGCAACGTCGAGACGAACGAGCGGTAGGCCGCTACGCCGGCCTTCGCGATCTCGTCGCGGCTGCCGCGCACGGGCAGGCGTTTGGCGACGAAGCCGCCCTTCGCGCCTTGCGGA
Source organism: uncultured Hyphomicrobiaceae bacterium (assembly GCA_937873575.1). Lineage (GTDB taxonomy): Bacteria > Pseudomonadota > Alphaproteobacteria > Rhizobiales > Hyphomicrobiaceae > JAEUMD01. Next base: position 7,406 of record CALMPK010000056.1, on the reverse strand, counting down.
ACGATGACCGCGTTCTTCACCTGCTGCGCTTTGGCGAGGCCGAGCACCTCGGTGCGGAAGTCCTGCGCGCGGTCCGACCAGCGCAGGCCGCCGCGGGCAACGGGCGCGAAACGCAAGTGCACGCCATCGACCTCCGGCGACGTCACCCAGATCTCGCGATAGGGGCGCGGTTCGGGGGCCTCAGGCACTTCGCGGCTCGCGATCTTGAAGGCAATCGTGTCGGGCAACCTGCCGCGCTCGTCGCAGAGGAAGAAGTTGGTTCGCATCGTCGCGCAGATCAGCCCGAGCAGCGTTCGCAGAATGCGATCCTCGTCGAGAACCTGTACCTCCGCGAGCGCGGCTTCGAACGCACCCCGGGCCGCCGCCTCGCGTTCGGCGCGCTCGCTGGCGGCGAGCGGCGATCCAGGATCGAGGCGCATCTTGAAGAGGCGCACCAGGTCCTTCGCGCGCATCGGGTGAGTGCCGAGAGTTTCGGCGACGTAGCGCGGGGAGAACGGCAAACCAAGCTGGCGGATGAAACCGGCGTAGGCCCGCAGCATCGCTGCCTCCCGCCAATCGAGACCGGCACCGGCGACGAGGCCGTTGAAGGTATCGTTCTCTGCCCGCCCCGAGAACACGGCGATGAAACATTCCTCGAGCAGTTGCTCGATCGCCGTCAGGTCGAGGTCACGCCCGTCTGCTGTCCGCAGCGCCATGTCGTGGATCGAGACGACCCTTGAGGCCCCGTCGAACCGGGGGGCGACGCGGTAGGTCCGCTCGTCGATCGCGGCGAAGCCCATGTTCTCGAGCAGCGGCACGCGCTCGCTCAGAGGTATCGGCGTATCGAACCTGTAGATCGCGAAACGCAACTGGGACTTGTCGCTGCCGTCCTCGCGATAGAAGTCGATGGCAACCGGCACGTCGTCGCCGAGCCGGTCGATGCGCTCGATATCGGCGAGCGCCCGCTCGGGCGGGAACGTGTCGGAATAGGCGGCGGGAAAGGCGCCGGCGAAACGCTCATACCCGCCCCGCACGTCGGCGAGCAGCTCGTCGAGCCTGTCGTCCCATGTCGCCGCGATCTTACGTGCCGCCGCCTCGAGTTCCTCCTCGGGCACCGCCGGCGTTTCGCCTTCGTAACGGCCGATAATGTAATGGACCCGCACCAGCGGGCCGGCGGTGAAATAGGGCTGGAACGCGACCATGCGGCCGTAGAACCGCTCCGCCAGCATTTCGCCGATGCGCTCGCGCACAGATGTCGAGAAGCGGTCGCGCGGTACGAAGGCCAGCACCGAGACAAAGCGATCGAACCGGTCGCGCCGCACGAAAAAGCGCAGGCGTGGATCGAACTCGAGTTGCAGCAGCGCCGGCACCCAGCTCGCGAGTTGGCGCACGCCGATCTGGAACAGCTCGTCGCGCGGGAAGGTGTCGAGGATATTCTGGAGCACGCGCGCCTCGTGGCTTTGGCGGCGCACGCCTGACGCCGCGAACACCTGCTCCACCTTCAATCTCAGGAACGGAATTTCTCCGGGGCGCTCGGTGTAGGCGCCCGCCGTGAACAACCCGACGATGCGCAACTCGCCGGCGAGACGGCCATCCGCGCGATAGGTTTTCAAACCGACATAGTCCATGTGCACCCGCCGGTGCACCCGCGAGACGACGTTCGCCTTGGTGATGATGATCGGCGCGGGCTTCAGATAGAAGCGGCGCACCTCGTCGGTGAGCGCGACCAGCTCACGCCCGCGCCGCAACACCTGTACCGCCTCGTCGCGCAGCAGGCCAAGGCCGGAACCCTCGACGACCTCGAGTCCGCCTGTCTCCGGCTCCCCGTCAAGGCGGTATTCGCGCATGCCGAGCAGCACGAACTGCCCTTCCCTCATCCAGCGGCAGATTGCGATCGTCCCGCCAACGAGTTCGGCGGGTGCGGCCACCGCCTGCTCCTCCAGCGACGTGATCGCCGCTTCGAGGCGCGCTGACATGGCGGGCCAGTCCGCGACGACCTCGTCGACCTCGCCGAGCACGCGCTCGATTGCGCCGGGCAGCGCGCTCGCGGTTGCCTCGTCGAGGCCCGACGCGACGACGACGATCAGGCTCTCGTCCCGGCCTGGCGATGCGTCTGCTCCCCTGGCGGCGCCGTTCGTCGCGTGCTTGCCTCGTACGTCGAGCAACCGCCCGGTGGAATCGCGGATGACGCTCAACACGGGATGCAGGACGAGGCGGGTCCTGACGCCGCTCGCGAGGATTTCGCCAACCACGGATGAGACGAGAAACGGCTTGTCGTCACCATGCACCGCGACGACCGAAAGTCCACGCGCGCCGCTCGACTGCGCCCCGGCCCAGCCACTCGAGATGTCGATCTGGCGGCGGGCCGACGGCTCACCGATCATCGTAAAGAGGCGGTGCGCAATGCCAGCGAGCATCCGCGCCGGTATGTCGACATGATCGGCCTCGGCCAGCCGCTCGAACAAGGCTCGGGCGAAACGATCGAAAGCGGCTTGGCTGCCGGAAGTGATCGTGGCGCGCTCGAGCGCCAGTGCGGCGACCAGGCCAGAATCGATGTCGGACATTACTCAGCTCCGTTCGCTCGCCGGGGCCGCCCTCGGCGTCCGGACCGGCCCCGTTACAATAGCAAATCGTCCGCTCGCGGCACCGGCCGGCGCACACAAGCCGGCGAAACCGCGATGCGATAACGATTTCTGAACGATACGATGGTTAACGTCGAGCGTTACGCGGCACGTGCTGCGGCGCGGGCGTCATGGCGGTGGCGGACGGCGCTGGCTGCACCCCGAGCTGGGCCGGAAATGGAAAGAGCGATACTCGACCTCGTCGGTGTTGGACTCGTGCTGTTCGCAGATCGCGGCAGCGACGGCCCCATGGCGCATTCGCGCGCTCCAGGCGGCGAGTTGATCAGACGGTGCCTTGCGGCAGATGTGCCGGGCATCGCCCCACTCGTCGAGCGTGTCGCCGCACAGCTTTGGGCCGAACTACAAGCAAGTTCGGCGATCGAATCCGCTCGAGCGCATGCCGTGGCCTCGGCGAGCACGATCCTTCAACGCCATTCCCCATCCGCTGCGGCGCTCGCGACTGCGCGCGCGGTACACTGCGAACAGGCCCGCTGCAACGCGGCGGACGCCGCCGTCTCGCGCCTCACCCAATGCGTGCTATCGGCGGCCGTGATCGAAGGCTCCATCGACCACGCCGGTGTGCACTTCGCCGACGCTCGGGAAACCCTGGCGTCGCTGTTCCGCGCGCTGATCGCCGAGGCCGCCAGCATCGAGGCCGTCGCCCCCGCGATACTCGCCGCCGCCACCGCGCCCCGGCACGGCGCGTCGCCCGGCTCGGAGCAGGCAGCCTGGCACGACGACGCGCTCGACGAGCACGCCGACCGCATTGCCTTCGATCTCGGCCTGCCACGCGCGCTCATCGATGCGCTCGTCGCCGCCAGGCTCGCGACCGGAATCGCTTCGAGCAGCATCGTCGATGAGATGGATGAGAGCGTCGCCGAGGTCGTCGAGACACTCGACGAATTGCGTCGGTTGAGCGACCTCGTCGGCAGCGACGACCGTCTCGAAGAGCGCTTGCTCGACGTCGCGCGTCTGTTGCGAGAAGGCCGTCTCGAGGCCGCCGACGCGGTGCTCGCCGACATCGTTCCCACGTTGAAAACGCCGTCCGAAGACCGCGACGACGCGCGCAATCGCGAGTTGCTCGTCGGCGCCATAGACGCACGCGGACGTATCGCCGGTCATCTTTCCGCCTGGCGGTTCGCGGCCCAGCATTTTCACTGCGCCAATCGCGCATGCCCGGCGGAGGATCGCGTCTCGCGCTGGCGCCTCAAGCTCGAGGAGGCCCGTGCGCTCACCCGCCTCGCCGCGATGCCCGGCGCACGCTTCTCGGTGCTCGGAGAAGCGGCACAGGTCTACGCCGAGGCCGGCGGCATAACCTCGGAAAGCGAGTTTCCGCTCGAATGGGCCGAGGCCAATCTGGAACTCGGCGCACTGCTCCTCCGCCTCGGCGATCGCCAGTGCCGGCCAGAGCGCTTTCTCGCCGCCGCGTTGCACTTCAAGCCGGCGCTCGACGTTCTGACGCGCGAGCGATCCATGGATGGCTGGGCGCGCGGCCAAATCGGCTTGGCGCACGCCCTGCGCGGGCAGGGCACGTTCCAGGGCGATGTGGTGATACTCAGGGACGCCGTCTTCGCCTATCGCGCCGCTCTCGGCGTCCTCACCCGAGGCATGACCCCCGCGCTATGGCAGGAAGCCAACGCGACGCTCGGCGAAACGCTGGTGCGCCTCGCCGAGGAAACCGGCGACTTGCACCGGCTTCAGGAAGCGATCGATCTTCTCATGCCGCTGGTTGCCCCGCACGCGGAGGCGGTGAGCGGGAGGTCGCGCACCATCGGCGAGTTTGCGCTTGGCCGTGGCATGCTGTTGCTGTCGGAGCTCGAAAACAGCCCGGGAGATGACGGTGCGATGCTCGACGAGGCCCTGGCCCTCGTTTCCGGCGCACTTGCGGCGCCGGTCGAACATCTCAATGCTCTCGACCGTGCACGTGGTCAGCGCGCACGCGGCACGATCCTCGGTCTCATGGCGGAAGCGGCCAGCTCGGCCGGGCTGATGCGACAGGCGGTCGAAGCGAAAACACGCGCGCGCGAACTCTATCTGGCGCTCGAGAACGAACTCGAGGCCGAGCAGATCGACCGCGAGGTCGAAATTCTCGGGGAAGCCGTCTCCGCGCTCGAAGACGGGGCCTCTACCGCGCAGGCCGCACAGGCCGCCCTGTCCGCCTCGCCGGATACACATCATCAGTCCGACCACGCCGGTCACATGGCGATGCTTTAGGCTTTGGCGAATTTGCCAGGGTGCTATCGGTCGAGATAAGGCGCGAAAGCGGTTCGATCGAAGTCGACCGCACTCTCGTTCCAACTTCGTTGGCTGGGATGGTTTCGAGCGCACCCAGCAGAACGACAAAGGCCGGCGCACCCTTGCGGGTTTCGCCGGCCGAATGAACCGCGCGCAGGAGGATTGCGCGCGAGGGCTTGGCGGTCTGCCGGCAATGCGCTCCAGCACGGCCGCCCGGTGACACCTCAGTGGATGCTGGCGATCTCCAGCTCATCCCCCATGGCGTGTCCGACGGCCGCCGACCGTGTATCGGTGAGCGCGATCGGCGTACCATCGGCGGCATGCAAGGCGAAAAGGTTGATGCCCTGCGGCAACCCTTCGACGGCCGGGAACATCCGGCTCGCCTCTTCCGATGTCATGGTTTTGATGTACGCGACAAGACCGTCGCCAAGCTTGGCGAAGTCGTTTTCGCTCATAACCGGCGCGAGAGGCATGGCCTCCTCGTTCCGCTTGGCGGCGCGCTTGGAACTACTCTTCACGTTCATGACGGAACTCCTCGGTTGCGAGAGGCTCGGGACCCAGTCATGCCGCTCTGCCGTTCCACCACCTACCGGTGGCGGCATTGACAGCGCTCGAGTCTCATCATCCGGCGATTCGATTCGCTTTGCTACGAAAAGCGTCGAACTACGTTTTTGTTTTGTCTCCGATGTCGATCTTCCGCACCACTCGCTCGGGCTCGTGACGCACGAGATCGATTTCGAGCAGCCCGTTGGTCAGCCCAGCCGACAGTACCTCGATGCCGTCGGCCAGCACGAACGTGCGCTGGAACTGCCGCGCCGCTATCCCACGATAGAGGAATTCTCTCGCCCGATCGTCGGACTGTTTGCCGCGTACCGTGAGCTGCTTGTCCTCGAGCGCGATGTCGAGCTGATCGCGGGAGAAACCGGCGACCGCGAGGGTTATCCGCAGCAGGTCGCTTTCCACGTCGGGCCGCGCGATGCGCTCGATATTATAGGGGGGGTAACCATCGCCACCCTTGCTTGCCCTATCGATCAGCCGCTCGATCTCGTCGAATCCGAGCAGCAGCGGGTTCGACAGCAGTGACATGCGTGTCATCGTCCAAAGCCCTTCAAAAGCGACTTCAGGGAGCCCCGCCCGACACGGCCGTCCGAAGGACCGCCTCGTCGAGCGCTTGCTGCCGGCATTTCAGCCCATGCAGAACCGGAGCCCCCGGACGGGGCGCTCCAAAGCTCTCTCTTTCAATAATCGATATGGGGCAAGGGGGGCGGAATTCAAGCCGATCCACCGGCGACCTTGACGAGTCCGGGGACGAGTCCGGGGATCAGACCGGGTCCGGCGCCGCGCCGCCCACGGCGGAATTACCAGGACGGCCCATTCGGCCTCAGTTCCGCGCCAATTGAACGGTTGGAGTGTCAGCGGCTGCGGCCAGGGGGGCCGGGCCGGGGGGAAAAACAGTCACTCCCGAGCGCATCTTCGCCTGAAAGACGAGAACATGGGTACCACTCATTCCACGCCGAACTTCGCCGCCAACCCCGGCCTGCACGCCGCCACCGCACCCGCCCTGGCGCTGCTGGCCGGTCTCGGGCTCGCCTCGGCCCTTGTCACCACCCCGGTTCGCGCGGGTGAGGCCGCCTCGATCACGTCCGGCGACATCGACCTGACCCCGGAGGAGAAGGTCGAGAAGGAGGCTCGCAAGGATTGCAAGGTGGCGATCTGCGCCGGTTTCCGCAACCCCGCCGCGGCACCGGCCGCGATCAACTGCTCGATCCCCAAATCCTGGCGCAAAGAACAGCTCGACAAGATGGTGTCGAAGGCCAAGGTTTCCTGGCCGTGGGGACCGGTCAAATGCAACGCCACCATCGCGCTCGACCGCGACGCGCTGACCAAGGCGATGAGCGAGCCCAAGAGCGACCTGACGCTCAAGACGCAGAGCGTTCTGTGCACCATCGCCAATGAGGGCAAGGAAGACACGAAGGTCAGCGTCGAGTTCGCCCCGACCGTATCGTTCGAAGGCGGCAAGGCGGTGAAGGCCAAGATCAACTGGGGCAAGCTCGAGGCGCCGACGCTGGTGAAGGGCCTGATGTGGACGGCGACCGGAACCGACAACACGCTGAACGTTCTCGAGTCGACACTCGTCGCCGACATCAACGACTTCATTGGCAAGAAGTGCGACGAGGTGAAGAGCGACTGGTCGAAATAACGACCGTTCGCGCACCGGGGCTCCGGAGAGCCATCGACTTCGATGGAAGCGCCCTGCGCTTCCATCTCGACCGTCTACTCCTGGACGTCGAAGGCGCGTCGGGTTAACGCCCGGCGCGTAGCACTGCGCACACGCGCCCTCACCCCTTGGCGATTTCCTCGCGCAGCATTTCGAGCTCCAGCCACCGTGTCTCGGCATCGGCGAGCTTCGCCTGAGCCCCCGCAAGGGTCTGCGAAACGTTGGCGAACTCGGCCGGATTGCTCGTGTAGAGGCGGGGATCAGAGGGGTTCGCCCCGCGGGGCTTCGCCCCCGCCCCCGGGCGGGAGGACCCCCCGGGGCGGCGTTCCGGCGCCCGCCTGTCCCTGCACGGC
>CALMPK010000055.1 GCA_937873575.1 uncultured Hyphomicrobiaceae bacterium | reverse complement strand
CTTGCCTGCCCAGTCATTCTCCGAAGCGGAAAGGGATGTCACGCTTGGCATTAGGCCCGAGCACATCGAGCGCGCGGAAACCTCCACGGCTTTTGAGCTGGTAGTCGGCTTGGTCGAGCAAATCGGCGCGCAAACCTATGTGCTGGGTAAGATCGATGGCAACAAAATCCGCGCGGTATTTGCTCGGGACGATGCGCTGAGGGCGGGCGACCGAATTTTTGTGAATTTGTCTCAAGAGAAGTTGCACCTGTTCTCGCGCGAGAGCGGCAAGACACTGAGGCGGACCTCGACGAAAGGCGAAAATGGCAACGGGAGAGAACTTCATGGACAAGCTCAGCTTAGGCGCGCCGAGTTCCAAGGCTAACGTGAGCGACATCGATCGGCGGCGTTTTCTCAAAACGACGGCTGGTGCAGCGGCTGGCATCGCGGGCTCACTTTCCGCGCCCTATGTCAACGCACAGTCCGGGGTAACGCTTCGCATTTTGAACGCTGAAACGACTGCTGCGAGCCAATCGGCCTTGCGCGATGCGTGCAATGAATACGAGAGCAAGTTCGGCGTAAAAATCGTCGTCGACTCGACGCCGATTAGTGGTGGTTATGCGAAGTCGATGGCGGCCATCAATGCTGGCGCTCCTTACGATATCGCCACGGCGGGATACATTGCGCACATCTTGCAATACGCGATGGCGGGTCACATCGTGCCGTTGACGGATCTTGTCAAAAAATATTCGTGGGGGAAGCAGGGAACCTGGTCATATAAGGGAGAAAATTGGTTCTATCCCTATGACTACAATTTGGTGACGGTTTTCTACAGAAAAGATCTGTATCAGGAGAAGGGCCTGAAGGTTCCCAACACATGGGCCGAGTTCCTTGAGAATTGCCGGGCGCTGACTGTCGCGAAGGATGGCAACATAGAGCGAGGGGGGTGCGTCATACCGCTCGCGAGTGACAGTGCCACCAACTGGGCGAGCTTCGGCAACTTGTTTGCAGACGCGCCGAAGTTTTATGACGACAAGTGGAACGTCGTTCTCGATGCGCCGGGGAATGCCGGACCGACCGGCCGTTTTCTCGATCTATATGCCGATCTTTATAAAACGATGCCGGCTGGCATGAACACGGTCAGCTATGCTGAGCTGATGAGTCTTTTCGCGACGGGAAAGGTTGCGCATACCGTCTATTCGGGCCGCGTAGTCGAGGCGCTGGAAGCTCGCAATCCGGACCTCGCAAACAAGTATGGTATTTTCGCTTCTCCAGACAGTGCTGGTAAGCAGAACGCACTGTCCTTCGCCTTCGATGGCTTTATTCTTTACAAGACTAAGCAGACTGAGGCGGCCTTTAAGTTTCTACAATGGTTTATTGACGCGCACTATATTCGCTGGCTGCACTCCGCCTGGATGAATTTCCAACCGGCGCGATTGGACATTTACGAAGATCCACGGTGGAAAAATCATCCGATGATTCAGAAGCATTGGGCGACGATGGAGCAGATGAAGTCGTTCATTGATGAAGACAGCAAGACGGTTCTTAACTCAATAGATATGACGGGTCCGTCGTTTGATCTGCGACCGTGCAAGGTCTTTGATGCGAACATTATGCCGGAGATGCTGCAAAATCGGGTTCTTAAGAACATGTCGTCAAGCGACTGCGTGAAAGCCGCCGCCGATCGAATCCGAAAAATTGGCTGAGCATCGGAACTGGTGAATAGAGGCCCGAGGCTATGCGACAGGACTGGCGAATCATCGGTTTGTTCATCGGGGGTGTACTGGTACTCGGTACAATTGTTGGCGGACCTCTCCTCTATTCGATAAAGCTCTCCTTCTACACAGCGGCGTCGTTCATCGACCCGCCGCAGTGGGTGGGACTTGGCAATTACGTGAAGGTTCTTAGTGAGCCGCTGTTCTGGGGCTCGCTGTTAAACGGTGTCACGATCGCCATCTCGGCGATCGTGCTGCAAGTCGTTCTCGGCGTCACCATTGCGCTCGTCCTCAATAGGCAGTTTGTGGGGCAGACTGTCGTGCGGGCGCTGTCAATCGTGCCGTATTTTCTTCCGACGGTCGTCGCCTGCCTCATCACGCAGTGGATTCTTGATCCCAACTACGGCCTTCTCAAGAGTGTCTTCGCGTCATTCGGATATGGGATGTTCGATTGGGGAGGTAATTCAACGAGCGCGAAGGCGACTATTGTCCTTGTTAGCGTTTGGATCTGGACGCCGTTTGTCGTGACCTGTGTTCTTGCCGGCCTTCAATCCATTCCGGCTCAACTGTATGAAGCGGCCCGGGTCGATGGAGCAGGGGTTATGAAGCAATTCTGGCATGTCACGCTGCCAGGATTGAGGTCAGTGTTGATCGTGGTCATCCTCCTGAGAGGGATCTGGATGTTCAACAAGTTCGACGTGATCTGGCTTCTAACGAAGGGCGGACCGCTCAACGAAACCGAGACGCTTCCCACGTTGGCCTACCGAAAAGCGTTTCTCGAGTTCGACTTGGGAGGGGGGGCCGCTGTCGCCACCATCTCGTTCTTGATGTTGGCGAGCATTATCTTGATTTACCTCAGGGTTTTTCCGATCGACGAGGCCAAGCAGGGACGATGACGATGTCGACTCAAAATCAAGCCCGCTCTGCTGCCGCTGTCGTCGTTGGTTCACGAGCGGTGCGGATGTTGCATAGCTCTAGCGGCTCAGGAAGAGAAATCTCAGACTCCACACCTTCAGTCTCGCACGGGAAAACGACGCGGTATTACGGCAAGTCGCTGAAGCAGATTGCCGGCCGCGTCGGTTTGTATGCCGCGGTTGCGCTAATCTGCATCTATTCCTTCTTCCCGATCTACTGGATGATCCTCTCCAGTCTGAGGTCGCCCGAAAAGCTATTTCTGGATTCATCCTTGGTTTTCTGGCCACCCGATCTAAGCTCTTACAAGTCACTCTTGCAGCTTACGAACTATCCGGCGAATTTCGTTAATAGCGTCATGATGGCTATGGCTACGATTGCCGTGGCGACGACGCTGTCATCATTCATTGCTTATGGAGCGACGCGTTTACGGTTTCGGGGCAAAACGACGTTGGTCGCGTCCATGCTGTTCGCCTACATGTTTCCGCCATTGATGTTGGTTATTCCGATGTCCGCCTTGTTCCGAATAGCTGGCTTAGCCGATAGCTTGTGGGGCCTGCTAATCGCTCACCTGGCGATTTCGCTGCCGCTGGCGGTGTGGCTGCTATGGGGCTTTTTCAAATCGATGCCGTTCGATCTGGAGGAAGCGGCAATGGTGGACGGCTGTTCCCAATTCGGCGCCTTCATCAAGGTGGTCCTTCCGCTTTCGGCCCCCGGCTTGATTACGGTCGGCATCTTCTCGTTTCTGCTGTCCTGGGCAGACTACGTATTCGCGCTCATCCTCATCATGAGTGATGATCGCAAGACATTGCCCGTGGGCTTGGCATCAATGCTTGGCGCGCAAGATCTGCGTTGGGGTGAGATACTCGCCGGCGCAACCCTTATTGCTCTGCCGTTGTTCGTTATCTTTATGTTCTGCTATCGATATTTCGTCGCAGGGCTGACGGCGGGTGCGCTAAAAGGTTAGGCTCTGTTCGAGCGAAGCACGGGCTCGTGCTTCGCGCTACACTGGGGTATTTCGCGTAGAGATGGCGGACGGGATGGCCGGGAAGACTAACGTTTTGTGACTTTGGTTTCTCCTAAAAGCGCTTGCCACGCCTCCCCTGTTCGCGAGAGGTGAGCGTTCATCTGTTGTTCGGCTAGGCCTACCCGCCGCTCTTCGATCGCTTCCAAGATGGTGCAATGGTCCTCATAAGATTGTCGACCTCGATTTTGGTCGGCAAAGTAGACCTTCCGTCGATGCCTGGACAGTTCGTAGAACGATCTCGCCACGCGCAGCAAAATGTCGTTCTTGGTTGCAGCAAAAATCGCAAGATGGAACGCCTCGTCCTCGCGCTCTATGCTTTGCTTTTTGGATAGGCGCTTGTTGGTCTCTTCAAGTATGGCGGTGGTCTCGCGAAAGGTGTCCGCCGTCCCGCGTGTGCAGGCCAACCTGACCGCCCGCCCTTCGAGCATACGGCGGACCTCCATGACGTCGGCGATTTCCTTGGCCTCGAATGGAACTCCGGATTCAGCATAAAGCACTAGAGCATCGATGCTGCTCTCTTCGATCTTTCGCAGATAGATTCCAGAATTTGGGCGCCGTTCTATCACTCGCATGGTTTCAAGTGCGGCCAGAGCCTCTCGAACCGCGCCGCGACTGGTGTCGAACTTTTCCGCAAAGTCGCGTTCTGATGGCAACCGTTCGGAGGGCTGATAGCGGCGCTCACGGATGAAGGAAAGGATCTTTCCGATGGCGTTCGAAGGAGCCTCAAGCTTGTCGGTTCGATTTCGCTCAGTCATCTAAAATATCCTGCCTGGTCCTGCCGACCACTTGATTTCGATTTCCTCGGTAGCT
>CALMPK010000054.1 GCA_937873575.1 uncultured Hyphomicrobiaceae bacterium | reverse complement strand
AGTTGACGCTGGGCGCCATACTGCGATTGGCCTGCGTCGAGCTTGATGACGAGGCCGTTCGTGCTGTTCACCGGGGCGCCGCCGACGAACACCGCCTGGTCGCCAGCGGCGAGACGCGGATAATGGATCGGAAGATCGGGTGCGGCCCAACCGGAGCCCGTCGCCGGATCGAACACCGCGACGAACGCCGCGCGCCCGCCGACCGCGCCATGGGAAACATAGATGCTGCCGTGCGCGGCCTTCATATCGGTGGGATTGGCGGCGAGGTCCGCGATCTTCGCGGTGCGGCCGTTGAGATGCGATACCCGCGTCAGAATGGAAGGCGCGCTACAGTTGAGGTTCGAGACGACGAAAAGGTTGTTCGCGGCATAGCTCATCAGCTCCGCGCACTTCGGCACCTCGGCAAAGTCGCCCGCCTTTCCGCCGGGCGGCACGGCGAAGATCGTGTTGTCGGTGCGGGCGAGCGCATAGACGACGCCGTTCTCGGTCGCGACCATATCGACCGGCAGGCGCCCGACCTTGTGGCGTTTACCGATACGCCGGCCCTGTACGTCGATCTCGACGATGGAGCGCGTGCCGCTTTCGCTGACCCAGAGCGAGCGCCCATCGAAAGCCGCCCGCTCCGGCCACTTGCCGACTTCGATAGTCTGCGATGCAAGCGACACCTCGTCTGCGGGAGCCGAGCCAGCCGGGGCGGGGGAGCGGGGCGCGGCAATCCCGGCCGCGGGAGGCGAGGCATCGGGGCTACCGGCGAGACGCTTGACATAGGCGCGCGCGAGATCGGCGCGGAAACCCGTCGGGTAGTTGTTCAGGAACGCTTCCCACGCCTCGATGGTGCCGAGTTCCTTGGAGGCTTCGAAAGCCCCTTTCTCGGCCGCATCCTTTCCTGCATCCTGGGCGGCCGCGGGAGTGGTGACGAAAGCACCGTCCCAGCCTGGAACTCCACACACCGTCGCCAATGCGACGACGGTGAGAACGAGGCCACCTCGGCCAAGCTTCCCAACCCAGCGATGCTTCGTCATGAAAATCCCCTTTTGCAGCGGCGCGCGGTGCGCGGCCCGGCTTCGGGGAGTGTAGCGAAGTGCGGTAGTCCCGCAACCGGCGCGGAGGCGCTGTCGCCGAAGGTAGCGCTCAGCTCGCGGCGGCGCGCCGGTCGGCGATGCGTTGCTCGGCACCCTTCACGATGGCCTCGCGCAGTGCCTCCACGTCGGTGAGGCTGCGGTCGAAGGCGAGATGCTGGGCGTCGGCAAGCTGGCGAAGATGTGCGACGTCACCGATCTCGGCGAGCTTGCCGAGAAGCCCGTCGCGGCCCTGACGCGACATGACGACGACCGCAGAGAAGGCAAATGGATCGAACGCGGGAGCTGCCTCGGCAACGTGTTCTTGGGCCGGCTCCGTCGCGGTGCGCTCGGCCGCTGCAGGCGATGCCTCGGCGGGTGTCGTGGGCGCGGGCTGGCGCTCTGCTTCGGGGACGCCGGACATCTCGGTGGCGAGCGTGCGGTCGTTGAGCCAGATCTTGCCGGTGCGCCGCGCCAGGGCTTTCGCGGTGCGATCGACCTCCGCCGTATCGAGCGCGCGACCGGTGCGCAGCACGCCGCGGAAGAAAGCCTCCTTGTCAGCGCGGTTCTTGAGCCCCGAGCCTTGCATTCCGTCCGATCTCCTAACGATGGCCGTGCCAGGCCCGAACAGGACTCGGGACCGGCGTCACGTCCATGACAAGCGCGAATCGCGCGCGGGCGCAAGAAACGACGCCCCTCGTCACCGACTTATGCGGTGACCTTCTGCGCGATCATCGGCGCAAGCTCGTTGTAGAGCTTCTTCACGTCCGCGATCGCGTTGCCGTACTTCTGATCGATGCCGCGGCGCTCCGCCACCCAGTCGAAGGCGTTGGCAATGCCGTCCCGCTGCGGCATGCGTGTTTCCAGAATCGGGTGCGCGAGAGCGATTTCCTCGATCAGCGTCCGCTCCCGGCCGTTCGCCTCGCGTACGTAGTTGGCGAGGCAGATGTAACGACGCCGATCGATCGGAATATCGTCGAGGTCGTTGAGGCTGCGCCGGCCCTCGATCAGGAGTGCGACGCGATCGACGGCGAGCTGCGAGACGTAATCCGGCCGGAACGGCACCAGCACCTTGTCGGCCGTTTTGAGCGCGGCGAGGGCAGCGAACGAGAGGCCCGGCGCACAGTCGAGGATGACGACGTCGAAGTTGCCCTCGAAGCGGCGCAGGAGTTGCTCGAGCCTGCCGCGCACGCGGCTGGCGACGATGTCGGGATCGTTGGTCTGCTGGGCCTGTTTGAGGAACAGTTCGCCCTGCACGTCCTCCAGCAGCAGGGAGCCCGGCAGAAGCGAAATTCGCGCCGCGCGGCCGTCGGCTCCGGCCACGTCACCGACGCCGTGCAGCAGGTAGTCCTTCGGCTGCATGGTGTGGCCGTCGAACAGGTCGAAGAAGTAGTCGGCGATGGTGCGGTTGGCCTTGCGCGCCTCGCTCCACCCCTGGCCGCCGATCAGGATGAGGGATGCATTGCACTGCGAGTCGAGGTCCATCATCAAGACCCGCTTGCCGCCCCAAACGCTCATGGCGTGGGCGAGCATCACGGAGACCGTCGACTTGCCGACGCCGCCCTTGCGATTGGCGACGGCCAGGAAAAATGCCATGGGCCCACTCCCTAATTCGCGGCCTCGACCGGCGGCCAGAATGCCCTTGCCAGACGTTCGTGCCGAAACGGAGGCGCGCCGAGACGTGGCCGAAGCTGTCTTTTTCAACGTTATGATTCGACGATCCTTATAGCGCCTCGCGGGAGGGAGGGCGACGTGGGCTTTCGGTCGGTTGACATGCGCACGACATTTTGGAGATGCAATTCGTGAGGTGCAGAATCGCATCCGACGCGACATTATCCGGCCCGATCGCCACGCCACGCGCCTTGCCTGTCGGGCAGCGCGGAGCTGGCGGACGGGGTGGCGCCGTGCGATGGGTTTCGCGCCGCCGGCCTGGCGGAGCGGGGACGGGGCGCCACCGGGACGTCCCGGACCGGGCGCATACGGGAGGGACGCAGGATGGGTAGGCGCTATTTCGGCACGGACGGTATTCGCGGGCTCGCCAACAAGCACCCGATGACGTCCGAGGTCGCGCTGAAGGTCGGCATGGCGGCCGGCCATCTGTTCCGCTCCGGCAACCACCGCCACCGCGTCGTGATCGGCAAGGACACCCGCCTGTCAGGCTACATGCTCGAGGCGGCGCTGATGTCGGGCTTCACCTCGGTCGGCATGGACGTGTTCCTGCTCGGCCCGATGCCGACGCCCGCCGTGGCGATGCTGACGCGGTCTCTGCGCGCCGATCTCGGCGTCATGATCTCCGCCTCGCACAACCGTTTCGACGACAACGGCATCAAGCTGTTCGATCCCGACGGCTACAAGCTTTCCGACGAGACGGAAGCGCGCATCGAGGAGCTGATCGAGGGCGATACGAGCGAGCTGCTGGCCGCTGCCGACGAGATCGGCCGAGCGACGCGGGTCGAGAGCGCACAGGAACGCTACATCGAGTTCGCCAAGCGCACGCTGCCGCGCAACCTGCGCCTCGACGGCCTGCGCATCGTCATCGATTGCGCCAATGGCGCCGGCTACAAGGTCGCCCCGCTCGCTCTCTGGGAGCTCGGCGCCGAGGTCATCAAGGTCGGTGTGGATCCCAACGGCCGCAACATCAACCACAAGTGCGGATCGACGGCACCCGAGGCGCTGGTCGAGAAGGTGCGCGAGGTGAGGGCCGACATCGGCATCGCGCTCGACGGTGATGCCGACCGCGTCGTCATCGTCGACGAGAAGGGCCATATCGTCGATGGCGACCAGTTGATGGCGGTGATCGCCGAGAGCTGGCACCGGCGCGGCAAGCTCGCGGCCGGCGGCATCGTCGCGACGGTGATGAGCAACCTCGGTCTCGAGCGCTACCTGAAGACCATGGGGCTCAGCATGGCGCGCACGCCGGTCGGCGATCGCTACGTCGTCGAGCACATGCGCAAGCATGGCTTCAACGTCGGCGGCGAGCAGTCGGGCCACATCGTGCTGTCCGATTTCATCACCACGGGCGACGGTCTCGTCTCGGCGTTGCAGGTCCTCGCGGTCGCCGTCGCTTCCGGGCGCCCCGTCTCCGAGGTTTGCCATCGCTTCGAGCCGCTGCCGCAGATCCTGAAGAACGTTCGCTATGGGAGCGGCAAACCGCTCGACAACAGCGACGTGATGAAGGCGATCGACGCGGGCAAGGAACAGCTCGGCAACAAGGGCCGGCTCGTCATCCGCCCGCCGGGCACCGAGCCGGTCATCCGCGTGATGGCGGAAGGCGACGACGAGGTTCTCGTCTCGCGTGTGGTCGGCAACATCGTCGACGCCGTGCGCAGCGCCGCCGGCGTCCATTGACCGCCGCAGCGCTTCAAAGGCTCGGGTCGGAGCAGGCGTCGCGATAGCGGTGCACGCGGCCGGCGCCATCGCGCACCTCGCGCTCGCCGCTCTCGGGATCGGGTTCGCCGACGAAGCCGGCATCGACCGGGACCTTGCCGTATCCGCCGGGGATGTCGAGGACGTAGAGCGGCAGGGCGAGGCCGGAAAGTCGGCCGCGCAGCGCGCGCATGATCTCCTGCCCGCGGCCGATGCTGGTCCGCAGGTGCGCGGTTCCGGGCGCCATGTCGCCGTGATGCAGGTAGTAGGGCTTCACCCGCGCCGCGAGGAGCGCGCGCAGCAGCTCCTCCATCGTCTCCTCGTCGTCGTTGACGCCCCTGAGCAGCACCGTCTGGGAGACGAGGGCGATGCCGGCGTCGGCGAGGCGGGCGATGGCGGCCCGCGCCGCGGGGGGGAGTTCGCGCGCGTGGTTGCAATGGATCGCGACATAAGCGGCCTTGCCCCCCGCCGCCCCACCTGCCGCCAGCGCGGCGACGAGCTCCGCCGTCACGCGCTCGGGCGCGACAATGGGAACCCGCGAATGCCAGCGGATCACCCGCACGTGCGGGATTGCGGCGAGCGCGACGGCGACATCGCCGATACGCCGCGGCGACAGGACCAGCGGGTCGCCTCCGGTGACGATCACCTCGAAGATCGCGGGCGTGGCACGGATGTAGGCGAGCGCCGCGTCGAGCTCCGCCGCCGATAGCATCGCCTCGTCGCCCTGGCCGACGGTCTCGCGGCGAAAACAGAAGCGGCAGTAGACCGGACAGACGCGCGCGAGCTTGAGCAACACGCGGTCTGGGTAGCGGTGGACGATGCCGGGCACAGGGGCGTGGGCATCGTCGCCGATCGGGTCGGCGCGCTCGCCCGGGGCGACATGCAACTCGGCGGCGTTCGGCACGAACTGGCGGGCGATCGGGTCGACAGCGTCGGAAGGGTCGATGATCGCCGCCATCGTCGGCGTGATCGCCACGGCATAGCGGCGCGCCACCGCGGCGATGGCGTCGCGGTCGGTCGGCGGCACGAGCCCTGCGGCGACGAGCTCGTCGGCGGTCTTGAGGCTGGTCAGCGGCTTCGTCATCGATCTCGTGTCATCGATCCCGGCGTTGTGTGCCCGCAAAGCGTTTTGCCCGCATCGGCCGGCGGCCACACCGCTGACGGGAGCGCCCTCGTCTTCGATTGAATCCCATGCGCGATCCGCCAAGGCCGCCCAACGCACTCGGAACCGAGAGCACATACCGGGGCTTTTGGCATGAATTGGCGGCGAAGTGGAGGGCCGTCCACTCGGCGGTGGCGGCACGGCTGGGCGGTGGCGGACTATTCTGCCATCGGCGTCCAGATCACGTCGTCGATCCGTTGCGCGCCCGTCGCCAGCATGACGAGACGGTCGAAGCCCAGCGCGCAGCCTGCAGCCTGCGGCATCGCTGCGAGCGCCGCCAGGAACTCCTCGTCGATCGGGTAGCGCTCTCCGTAGCGGCGCTGGCGCTCGTCCATCTGCGCCTCGAAGCGGCGGCGTTGGGCCGTGGCATCGGTCAGCTCGCCGAACCCGTTCGCCAGTTCGACGCCGCAGACGTAGAGTTCGAAGCGCTCCGCGACGCCGGGGACCTCGGGATGGGGCCGGGCGAGGGCGGCCTCATGTTCTGGATACTGGTGGAGTATCTCGGGCCGGTCGAGGCCGAGACGCGGCTCGATGCGGTCGGTTAGCACCTTGCTGAAGATGTCGGACCAGTCGTCGTCTGAGGCGAGTTTGAAACCGCGGTTCGAGGCGAGGGCCGCGAGGGCATCGCGGTCCACGCTCGCGTCGGCGCGAATCGTCTGGCCGAGCGGCAGATCGCAGAATCGGGCGAACGCCTCGACGACCGTTGTCGATCGAAAGTCCCCGGTCACATCGCAACTCGCACCACGCCAATCCCAGACGGTTCGACCCGTCACGCCGGCCGCGATGGCGAGCAAGGCGGCACAGTCGTCCCACAACCGCTCGTAGGGCTCGCCTGCGCGATACCACTCGAGCATGGTGAACTCGGGGGCATGTATGGCGCCACGCTCGCGGTTGCGGAATACCGGCGCGAACGTGAAGATCCGTTCCTCGCCCGCGGCCAGCAGCTTCTTGCAGGCGAACTCCGGCGAGGTGTGGAGGTAGAGGGTATCGCGGGCGAGGTCTGTTCCGATCCTCTCGGTCCTGAACGCATGCAGATGGGTCTCGTTGCCGGGGGAGACCTGCAGGCAGCCCGTCTCGACCTCGACGAAGCCCTGGCGCTCGAACCAAGCCCGGATGGACGCCTTGATGCGGTTGCGGGCCAGAAGCAGGCCGCGCCGGTCGGCATGGCGGCCGGGCGACCACCAGGGGGAGGGGGCCGTCATCCTGCGCGACCTGGGCGTGCAGCGGCCGGGCAGCGGGCAGACCGCCTCTTCAAGGGGGGGCTCAGGGGCATGCTATTGCGCCGCTCTTGGCGTTTGGTGCGGGACAGAGTATGAACGCGCCGACTCTGTCCGATCGCCGCTGCCCGCGCAAGATGCCGGCACGCCCGCGGACCCGCAATTCCTCTACGGTCCTGGAGAACGATTTCCGTGGTCAAGATCATCGCCAGCTCGGTGCGCAAGGGTAACGTCCTCGATCTCGACGGCCGTCTCGCCGTCGTCATCCACGCCGAGAACATCCACCCGGGCAAGGGCACGCCCGTCACCCATCTCGAGTTGCGCCGCATCGCCGATGGCGTGAAGGTGACGGAGCGCTATCGCACCACCGACCAGGTCGAGCGCGCCCATGTCGAAGAGGTGGACTACAACTACCTCTTCGAGGACGACATGGGCTTCACGTTCATGCATCCCGAGACCTACGATCAGGTCGTCGTCTCGAAGGACGTCGTCGGCGATCAGGCCCAGTGGCTCCAGGAAAGCATGACGTGCACGCTGTCCCTGCACGATGGCCGCCCGATCGCGATCGAGCTGCCGCCGCGCGTGACGCTGGAGATCGTCGAGGCCGATCCGGTGGTGAAGGGGCAGACGGCTTCGTCGTCCTACAAGCCCGCCATCCTGTCGAACGGTGCCCGTATCATGGTGCCGCCGCACATCGGCTCCGGCACCCGCGTGATCGTCATGACGGTGGACGGCTCCTACGTCGAGCGCGCCAAGGACTGACGGGGGATCGCGCCTCACAAGCCCCGAGGTCTGGACTATCTTGGCAAGCCGCCTCCATGCGTCGCATCGGGGCGGCTTTCCGCTTTCGGCCGCGGACCTGCCCTGACCGCTTGATCCGGAAGGCCCGAGCGCCCATACACAGCGAATGACAAGCAAACCGGCGATTTCGTTTCTGGCTTTCTCGGCGTTGGCCCTCGCCGCGCTCTCCGCGCCGGTGCTCGCCGGCGGCGCGCGCCACAGCGAGCGGGCCTATTCCGCCTATCCGCTCAAGGATTGCACGCGGATCAATGGCCGTTGGGGCTACTACGGCAATCCGTGGTGCTCCCCGCGCGAGCAAGACGCCTGGGACCGCTTCGAGGCCCGTCGTCACGCGCGGTCGAACCTACGCTGACCGGCGATCAGACCTCGAGGTCGCGCTTGACCTCGTAGATTTCCATGATGCGGCAGCCGCGGTGCGGGCCATCGCAGACGAACGTCCAGCGGCCGTCCGTGAACGTGTCGCACATCTTCACACCCTTCACGAGGATCCAGTGCCCTTCCTTGCCCTTGTGGATGGCCAGGATGTAGTGCGCCCAGGCGTTGCGCGGGCGCTGCATCCAGGTCCAGAGCGTGGGGCGGGCCTTGCGCTCCACGTGCATGAAGGTGGCGACGGGCACCATGCGGTAGCCGAACTTGGCGAGTGCCGAGCCGACCTCCTCGGCGTGCGTGCCTTTGATGACGGGCTGGGCGCCTTCCGGGAGGGCGCGGCCGGCGCGGATCACCTCCTCGACCTTGCTGATCGAGTAGCCCGTGACGGCGGAGAGCACCACCGGTCCGCAGAACGCGATGCGTCCGGTGTCGTTGCGGGCCTCGTTGAGACTGGAGGTCAGGCGGCCCGGATCAGCGGTCTCGAACATGGCGGCGGACTTTCCCCGGCGGGATCGGAGCGAAGCAGACGCCGAATCGTCACCCGATTTGGTTAACAACGAATTAACTATTGGGGCGGCGCGCATCCTGCGCGCGATCGCTCGTCTCTGGCCGGCGCCGGACCTTGCTCGGCGGAAAGCGGCAACGATCTACCGAAGTTATGGTTGTCGGTTGGCGCAAGACTGCCAATATTCGACAGGAATCCAGGCAACTCGCGGAGGCCGATCGCGCCATGCCGTCCATGAACCCAATGAACGTCTCGTTCCTTCAGGAGCTGATGACGACGGTCGCGGAGCAGGGCCGCGCACTGCTGCCCAAGTCGCTGTTCGCGGCGACGGGGGAGGAGGACATCGTCGCCCTCTCGCAAGCGCTGGCCTCCGGACGGGGTGAAGCTTCGGGCGTCGCGCTCGCGCGCCAGATCCTCGCCTGCTATGTGCAACTCGATCGCAAGGGCAAGCGGGCCTATTTCGAGTTCCTCGGTTCGGCGATGCAGCCCGACGCGGACGATGTGGCGCGCGCCGCCAGCGGTTACGCCGACGCGCCGGGCGTCGAGACCCTGGCGCGCCTACAGAAAGCGGTCGAGAGCCCGCGCCAGGAGTTCTTCCGTCGCCTCAACCTCGCCCCCGGAGCGACGGCCGGCATCGTCGCGATGCGCCGCGACCTGCTGGAGATGCTCGGCGATGATCCGCTGCTCGACAGGGTCGACGCAGACCTGCGCCACTTGCTCCATTCCTGGTTCAATCGCGGATTCCTGGTGCTCCGCCGCATCGACTGGCAGACGCCCGCGGCCATCCTCGAACGCATCATCGCCTACGAGGCCGTGCATCGCATCGAGAGTTGGGACGACTTGCGCCGCCGGCTCGACCCCAAGGACCGGCGCTGCTTCGCCTTCTTTCATCCCTCGCTGATCGACGATCCGCTGATCTTCGTCGAAGTGGCGCTGACCCACGAGATCTCCGACGCCATCGGCCCGTTGCTCACGGAGCCGCCGAAGCCGGCAGCGATCGAGAACCCGACGACGGCGGTGTTCTATTCGATCTCGAACTGCCAGGAGGGGTTGAAGGGCATCTCTTTCGGCCACTTCCTCATCAAGCAGGTGGTCGAAGACCTGGTGCGCGAGATTCCGTCGCTCAAGACGTTCGTCACCCTGTCTCCGGTGCCGACTTTCGCCGCGTGGCTGGCGAGTGCGGAGGGCAAGGCCGTCGCGGCGGCGATGAGCGAGGCCGACAATGGCGCGCTCGGGCTGATGCGGCGGTCGCGCTGGCAGTCCAAGGAACGGGCGACGACGGCCGTGCGCGACCCGCTGCTGGCGCTCGCCGCGCACTATTTCCTGCTGGCCAAGCGCCGCGACGGCAAACCCTACGACACGGTCGCTCGGTTCCATCTCGGCAACGGCGCGCGGCTCGAGCGGATCAACTTCCTCGCCGATGTCTCAGAGAAAGGCATGTCTCAGGCGCATGGCGTCATGGTCAACTACCGTTATGACCTGAAGGAGATCGAGAAGAACCACGAGGCCTACGCGAACCAGCGCGTGGTGGCGGCGTCGCGCGTGGTGCGAGGCTTGCTGCGGACCGGCGAAGGGGCGCAGGGCGGGGCCGCGGATACGGCGCGCAAACTGCTGATGGCGCCGAAGGAAACCCGCACGGGCCGCAAGCAGACCGCCGAATAGGGAAACTCGCATGGCGGAGAGGCGCTGCGAGGACGGCTCTCGGCGTTCGCCGGGGATCGGAGAACTCGACCGCCGCCAGATGTTGACGGGTGGAGCCGCCGCGCTGGTGCTGCTGCCCGGAGCGCAGCCAGTAGCCCTTTCGGAAGCAGCGGGGGCGGCCGCGGACAACCTCGGAGTGCTCGCGCGCCGGTGCGGGTTGCGGTTCGGCTCGGCCTTCGACACAGAGGCGCTGGATGAGCCAGGATACGGCGATCTGATCTTTCGCCACTCCACGCACGTCGGCAACCTCAACTCGTTCAAGTACGACTGGTTGCGGGGCGAGGGGCCGTCAGCGGATTTCACGAACGCCGACCGGCTTTTGCGCCGGGCGACGGATGCCGGCCTCCCGTTCACCGCCGCCACGCTCTTCTGGAACGACTATCCCCCGGCGTGGCTCAAGTCGCGGAGCACGAGCGAACTGCGCTATCTGTTCGATGCGCATGTCGACGAGGTCGTCGGACGATACGCGGGCCGCGTGGCCGCCTGGGGCGTCGTCAACGAGCCGTTCGCCCCCTGGGACAACGAGCCCGGCCATTACCGCAAAGGCCCCTGGTATGCGGCCTTCGGGCCCGGCTACGTCGCTCGCGCATTCGAGCGGGCGCGGGCTGCTGATCGGGAATGCCGACTGATCCTCAACGAGGCGTTCTGCGAGCGCCGGGACTGGATCGGCGCCGCCGTGCGTCCGGCCCTCGCCGACCTCGTTCGACGGTTGCGCGACGACGGGGCGCCCTTCGACGTGGTCGGACTTCAGGGCCATGTGCAGCCGCAGCACGGGCTCGACCACGCGGCCTTCGCGGACTACATGAACACGCTCGCGGCCGAGGGGGTGAAGCTCGAGATCACGGAGCTCGACGTGGACGATACGGCCATCGGCGGAACGCTCGCCGAGCGGGACGAGGCGGTGGCGCGCCACTATCGCGAGTTCCTCGGTGCGGCGCTCTCGGTCGATGCGCTCGACGGCATCATGACCTGGGGGGTGTCGGACCGCTATACGTGGTATCGCGAGGTGGCGGCGGCGGAGAAACGCGCCACGCCGCGCGCGCCGCGCCCGCTGCCGTTCGACGAGAGCCTTCTGCCCAAGCCAGCCTTTCACGCCATCGCGCAGGCCTTCCGGGAGGGTGCCATCGGCCCCGCTGCGCTCATGCGGGCCGAGCGGAGCAAGGCTCGTTGAACCGCTGTCGCCGTGCTCGGGTAACGATGGATTCGTCCGGGGAACAAAATCGCGCGCCGAATATGTCGGACTAGCCGGCGCAAGCTCTTGGCGAGCGGCATGATGGGCCGCTAAATCGGGCGCTCGCCGACCCGCGCGCTCGTCCGCGAACGTCTTGTGTCGCGGCTTGCGGCGTGCACTTATGAGCGCGCCTGGACTGAAGCAAGGTGATACGTCCCTTCCAGGGCAGTTGCGGAGCACGACACATGCGCTACGACGAGTACGATCGGACCAGCCGCAACGTCGAGGACCGTCGCGGGCAAGGCGGCGGTTTCGGATTTCCCGGCGGCGGCGGCATCCAGATTCCGATCGGCGGAAAGGGTGGTTTCAGCCTGACGACGCTGCTCATTCTGGGCGCGATCATGCTGTTCTTCGGCGTCAACCCGCTCGACATTCTGCGTGGTGGTCCGGGCGGTGGCGGCGGCTTCGATATCCCGCAGCTTCCGCGTGTCGATCAGGGTCAGCGGCCGACCAGCAGCAGAAACCCGTTCGAGATCCCGGGGCTGCCGGGTGGCGGGCAGGCCCAGCGCGTGCCGGCGGCCAACGACGAGATGGCGACCTTCGTCAAGCGCGTGCTCGCCGATACCGAAGACGTCTGGAACAAGGTGTTCGAGCAGTTCGGCAAGAAGTACAAGGAGCCGAGCCTCGTACTGTTCAACCGCGCGACGCGGACGGCATGCGGCACCGGCATGTCGGCGATGGGGCCGTTCTACTGCCCGATCGACCAGAAGATCTACGTGGACCTCGTCTTCTATGAAGAACTCAAGCGCAAGTTCCAGGCGCCGGGAGACTTTGCGCAGGCTTATGTCATCGCTCACGAGGTCGGACATCACGTGCAGACGCTGCTCGGTATCGCCGGCAAGGTGCAGAACCTGAAGGAGCGCATGGGCGAGCGGGAGTCGAACGCGCTCCAGGTCCGCATGGAGTTGCAGGCCGATTGCCTCGCGGGCGTTTGGGCGAACCTCAATCACCAGCTCAACAACCGCTTGCAGCCGGGCGACATCGAGGAAGGCCTCAACGCCGCCAGCGCCATCGGCGACGACATGATCCAGAGGAAGACGCAGGGCCACGTCGTTCCGGACGCCTTCACGCACGGTTCGTCGGCGCAGCGCGTCCGCTGGTTCAAGCGTGGCTTCCAGGGCGGCCAGATGCAGGTTTGCGATACCTTCTCGGCGTCCGATCTGTAAGGGCCCGACGCGCCTCGTATTCCGGAACTCGACCGAGCGGAAAGGATCAAGGCGGCGTGGCTGCAACGGAAAAGGCGTTGGCGGAGGTTCCGGGGCTCGACGCTGTAGGCCGCAGGCTTCTGGCCGGGCGCAACGAGCCGGTCTCGGCGCCCTCCGGAACGGTCGTGTTCCAACCGGGGCAGGCCTGCGAGCGCCTCGTGCTGCTGACCAAGGGCATGGTGCGCGTGCGCATGGTTTCGGAAACCGGGCGCGAGATCGAACTCTATCGGGTCCGGCCGGGTGACATGTGCGTCATGTCCGTCGCCTGCCTCATGGGGGAACGCCCCTATCAGGCCGAGGGTATCGCCGACGGAGACATCGAGGGTGTCGCCATCAGCCGGGGCCTTTTCCGTGAACTGCTCGCGCAATCGGAGGCTTTCCGCGAGACCGTCATCGCCGTACAGACGCGGCGCATTTTCGATCTCGTCAGTCTCGTTGATGAACTCGCCTTTCACCGGACCGAGGCGCGCCTCGCCGCCCGCCTGCTCCAGCGCGCCAGCCAGGAGGACGTCGTTCCCGGCACGCACCAGGAACTGGCGCTCGACATCGGCACCGCGCGCGAGGTGGTGAGCCGCCGCCTGAAGCGGTTCGAGACCCAGGGGCTGGTCGCGATCGAGCGGGGGCGGGTGCGCATCCTCGATCGCGCCGGGCTCGGTTCGATCATCGGCGGCGAGGCCTGGGGCGCCACCGCTCGGAACCGTTACCGCTTCTGTGATTGCTGTCACGGACTGGAACGAAGATCGGCGCTAAGGTGCGCGCGACGCTCGGGGTTCGCTGCTTCGCGTGTCGAGGGTGCCGGCGGCGCCCGTGCGCTTTCCCAGGTGGCAAAGTCCGCCAGCGCCCGCCGACGAGGAACTCCAGGAGACAGACATGACCGCCAACGCCGGAATGATCGACCGCGTGCTTCGCATTGTCGTGGGGCTCGCTCTCGTCGCGCTCGCCCTCGGCTATATCCCGGGCCAACCCGCCATGGTTTGGGGTTGGATCGGCGTGGTGCCGCTGCTGACCGGCATTCTGGGCTACTGCCCGGCCTATTCCATTCTCGGTGTCAGCACGTGCGGCAAGCGCGGCTGAGCCGGCTGATCGCCGCTCTCGGACGTTGATCGACGATCATGAGCACGCGCCCGGACACAACCGGGCGCGTTTCCATGTGCGCACGAAGCTCGGTGCCGAAAAATCAGCATACGCTCGACGAGCTGCCGTCGAGCAGCAGGGCGTGCCGGGTCGGGGAGTGAAGCGCTTCGGCGGCGTTGCGCTCAGTTGGTGACGACGAGGCAGTCGTAACCCTCGCCGCGCAGCGAGCCGCACAGCCTCTCCGGCTCGGTCTTGTCGGCGAAGGGGCCGACGTTGACGCGATAGAACGTGCCCATGTTGCCGAGCACGGCCTCATCGACGCGCGTGGCGCGCTGGCCGAACTTCGCGGCATGCCGGATGAGAAGCGTTTCCATCAGCTTGTCGGCCTCGGCACGCGACCTGAGGATGGCCACCTGTAGCTTGTACTTACCCGTGGCGTCGGCTGCGGCCGCGCTCGCCGCAGGAGATGCCGCGGCCGGCGCTATGCTGGCGGTGCGGGTGGCGCTGGCGCGACGGGGCGCAACCTCGGTGGTGTTGGACCAGGACGAGACCGCGGCGCTGCTGCTGCCCGTCGACGCCGTCGTGACATCGCCAGGCGGGCTCGCGGGCGCTGCGTTCGAGCCGCCGCCTCCGCCGAACAGATTGTTGAAGAACCCGCCGATGCCGCCCGAGGACCCGGACGAGGCACTCGCGGCGGGTGCCGCCCGGCGCGCCCGCGCCCCCCCGGCCGGCCTACCCCCCCCCCTGCGGCAGCGGCGCCTGCACGGTCACCGGGCGCGCATCGGTAGCGGGAGCGGCCGTCACGGCGGGCTCCGCCGCTGCTGTCGCGATTCCGCCCGGCTCGGGAATGCCGGCCTCGCGATATGCCGCCTTTCGGCTCGCCGTGGCATCGGCCTGCTCGGCGGGGGTGAGGCCGTCCTTGAGCCAGATGGCATTGGTGAGGTCGGAGATCGCCTGCGCCGGCTTGCCCTGCTTGCGATAGGCGAGGCCACGGATATAGAGCGCGCGGGCGAGGCTGGCACCCGACAGACCGCCATTGGCGATGGCGGTGCTCAGCGCTCCGACCGCGAGTGCGAGATTGCCTTTGCCGTAAGCGTCGATGCCCCGGTTCATGGCGAGTTCGCCTGCGGACGGCGGGGCATTGGTGTGGGCGGGGGCGGGCGATGCCGCAGCGGTCGGCTGCGGACCGGCCGCAGGAGTGGCCTTCGGCGCTGCAAAAGCAGAGATCGCAAGCGTCGAGGCCATCAGCAAAGTGGCCGCGCCGGCGATGACTCGCGGCAGACTCGGGGTCTTGCAGCTCATGGATTTGCCGTCCGATTGAAAGCCCAGGCGCACGCGGGTATCAGACGTCGGATCCGCTACACTCGCTCGCATCATGGCGTTCCCACCTAATGATCTATCCCGGAAGGTTGCCTAACCTCGTGGCATCCGACGTTAGTGCAAGCACATCATCGAGGCAATTCCTGGAGCGGCCGGCGCACGACCTTTCCCCATCTCGCTTTTGCTCGAGACGTTGCGGGCGCAACCTGTGGGGAGAACGGTTCCGAGCGCGGATTTACTCGACAGTGACTGACTTTGCGAGGTTTCGCGGCTGGTCCACGTCGGTGCCCATGACCACGGCGGTGTGGTAGGCGATGAGCTGGATCGGCACCGCGTAGAGGATCGGGCTGGTAAAAACGTGGGCGGTCGGCACCTGAATATGATTCGCCAGCGCGCAGCCCGCGGCGTCGTCGGGCGCGTTCGAGATGAGCACGATCTTGCCGCCGCGCGCCGCGACCTCCTGCATGTTGGAGACGGTCTTCTCGAACAGGTCGTCCATCGGCGCGACGACGATCACCGGCATGTTCTCGTCGATCAGCGCGATGGGGCCGTGCTTCAGCTCACCCGCGGCATAGCCTTCGGCGTGCAGGTAGGAGATTTCCTTGAGCTTCAGCGCGCCTTCCATGGCCAGCGGGAAGCTGACGCCGCGGCCCAGATAGAGCACGTCGTGCGACTTCGAGAGGGTGTGCGCCAGCGCCTCGTAGCGGGGCTCGGTCGTGAGCTCGTCGGTGATATGGCGGGGCACCTCGATCAGCGCGTCCACCAGCTCGCGCTCGCGCGCCTCGTCGATGGTTCCGCGGGCGCGCCCGAGTGCGATGGCGAAACAGGCGAGCGCGGTGAGCTGGCAGGTGAACGCCTTGGTCGATGCGACGCCGATCTCGGGGCCGGCGAGCGTCGGCAGCACCACGTCGGCTTCGCGTGCGATGGTCGAGGTGCGCACGTTGACGACGGCGGCGATGCGCTGGCCGTTGGCCTTGCAGTAGCGCAGGGTCGCCAGCGTATCGGCGGGGTCGCCCCGCCGTGGTAACAAAAACGGCAGGCCCCCCCCGCGCCCAGGGGGCCCGCCACGCTGCTCGCGACGATATCGACCAGGCGGTCGGCGCCGTGGAGCCG
>CALMPK010000053.1 GCA_937873575.1 uncultured Hyphomicrobiaceae bacterium | reverse complement strand
GGCCGGACCCGCATTCGGGGGGGCGGGGGGGGCTCGGGGGGGCCCCCGTGCCGCCGCTCCAAATCCGCCGCCAATCGCTTCGCCCATGAGGCCGCGCCGGCGCTGGCGAACTTCGCCAACTCCTCTCCGCTGCCTTTCGTCAACGGCATCAAGATGGCCCGCGAGCGGATCGTGGCGCGCACCGACGAGGATCGTACCGACTTCCTGCGCCGCCGTGGCTTCTCGAAGGCCGGGACCGGCAAGATCATCGACGCGGTCCTGACGGAGGAAGGTCGCCCGCCCGAGAGCATTTTCGATTTTGTGCAGGGCATCACCGCCGTCGCACGCGACAAGCCCCATCAGGACGCTCGCCTCGACATGGAGGCTAAGGCGAAGAAGCTGCTCGATCGAGCCGCCTGACATCCGCAAAGCCGGAGATGCGGATTTCCGTGTCTCCGGCTTTGCGCTTCCGCGTGTCCTCAATTCCGGTCCTCGGCGCTGCCCCCTTTAGAGGAAGAGGGCGGCGCTTCGCTTCGTGACGGGTTGGAGGTTGAGAGAGAGTCTCTCGGCCGCCCGTCGCGGAGTAAATCCCGATGGCTACTGCCGTTCAGAAGATCATCCTGTCGTCCTCGCGCGACATTCCCTTCAACAAGCTGGTGCTCAGCCAGTCCAACGTCCGGCGCGTCAAGGCCGGGATCTCGGTTGAGGAGCTGGCCGAGTCTATCGCCCGTCGCGGCCTGATCCAGTCCCTGCATGTCCGCCCGGTCGTGGATGCCGAGGGCAAGGAAACCGGCATGTTCGAGGTGCCAGCGGGCGGTCGCCGCTTCCGGGCGCTGGAACTGCTGGTCAAGCAGAAGCGCCTCGCCAAGATCGCGCCGGTCCCGTGCGTGGTGTCGGAGGCCAGCGCCGATGTGCTGATCGACGAGGTATCGCTCGCCGAGAATATCGAGCGCGCACCGCTGCATCCACTCGACCAATTCCGCGCCTTCCAGGCCATGCGCGAAAAGGGCATGACCGAGGAAACAATCGCTGCCGCCTTCTTCGTGGACTCCAAGGTGGTGAAACAGCGCCTGCGTCTGGTTTCCGTCTCACCGGCATTGCTCGACGTCTATGCCGAGGACGGCATGACGCTGGAACAACTCATGGCCTTCAGCGTCAGTTCTGACCATGCCCGTCAGGAGCAGGTCTGGGAAGCGATCAGGGATGGCTGGCAGAAGGAACCCTACCACATCCGACGCCTGCTGACCGAAACCACGGTCCGCGCCGCCGACAAGCGGGCGGCTTTTGTCGGAATTGCAGCCTATGAAGAGGCTGGCGGTTGCGTGCTGCGCGATCTCTTCCAGCAGGACAATGGCGGCTGGCTGCAAGATCCGGTGCTGCTCGACCGGCTGGTGGGCGAAAAACTCAAGGCCGAGGCCGAGGCCATCGCCGCCGAGGGCTGGAAATGGATCGAAGTCGCCATCACCTTTCCCTATGGTCACGATCATGGTCTTCGCCAGCTTGTCGGCACCACAGTCGATCTGACCGAAGAGGAACGCGCCACCCGCGAGGCATTGCGCGACGAATATGACCGGCTAGAAGCGGAATTTGGCGAGGCCGACGAACTGCCTGACGAGATTGACACCCGCCTCGGTGAGATCGAACAGGCGTTGGAAACCTTCGAGCGTCGCCCGATGACCTTCGAGCCGGACCAGATTGGCAGGGCGGGTGTCTTCATCAGCATTGATGCCGATGGCGCATTGCTGATCGAACGCGGCTATGTTCGCGCCGAGGATGAAGCGCCTGCGGAACCGGAGGCTGAGATCGTTGATCCGGAAACCGGCGAGGTGATCCAGCGAGCCGAACCGGAGGTAAGCCACATGCGTGCCGTTATCACGCTGGGCGGCCAGCCGGTCGAAACTGAGGAGGAAGACGAGGCCAACACTATCAAGCCGCTGCCCGATCGTCTGGTCAGCGAGTTGACGGCGCATCGCACACTGGCGCTGCGGGATGCGGTGGCGGTGAACCCGAATGTCGCCATGACGGCACTGCTGCACCGGCTGGTCATGGATTGCTTCATGCCGCATTCCAGTCGCGGTTGCCTGGAAGCACAGGTTCGGGAGGTCCATCTGCCCGCACAGGCCGAGGATCTGCGCGGTAGCGTGTCGGCCAAGGCCATTGCAGACCGGCACGAACGCTGGGGCGATCATGTTCCGGCAGACGATGCCGCCCTCTGGGATTGGCTGACCGATCTGGACGAAGGTTCGCGCATGGACCTGCTCGCCCATTGCGTCAGCTACGGTGTCAACGCGCTCTATGAAAAGCCCAACCCCTATAGCGGCGCGGGCGTCAGTCAGCACGGACTGGACATCCGCCTGTCGCAGGCTGACCGGCTCGCTCGTTCGACCGGCCTCGACATGGTGGCCGTGGGCTGGCGACCGACCGTTGGCAATTATCTCGGCCGCGTGACCAAGCCGCGTATCCTTGAAGCCGTGCGCGAGGGGGCTGGAGATCGGGCCGCCGATCTGATCGGGCACCTCAAGAAGGGCGACATGGCCAAGGAAGCCGAACGTCTGCTGGCAGATTCCGGCTGGCTGCCTGAGCCGCTGCGCATGGTGGACGAGTGTATCGAAGTCGATCCGGCATCGGGCGCTGCGGCGGAGGCCGACGATCTGCCCGATTTCCTCTCCGGCGATGGCGAGGACGACCCGGCTGACGACGAGGAAGAACAGCATATGGTCGCTGCTGAATAGCACTCATGCGGGGCGGCTTCGGTCGCCCCGTTTACCACCCTCCGTTTCCGCAACTCGCCCGGTCCTCGTGATCGGGCTTTTTCTTTGGAGACTTTCCATGTCTGCCAACATCGACATTGACGAAATCTTTGCCCAGGATCGGGAAAACCGTCCGACGGAGCGCACACTGCCCTGGGAGGAAAGCCGCGACGGCATGACCGTTGTTGTGGAGCCAAAGCCCCATTGGGCCGAAGACATGCGCGTTTTCCGGCTCGATGCCCGTGAACATTGCCGCTATGCCGAATGGACAGCTCATGGCGTTCGTGCCCGTTTCTTCGGTCATATCGATACCTCAGGCGATGATCTGATGATGAAGGCGCGCGCGATGATTGCCCGCGAAATCGCCGATGGGCTTTGGAGCTGATGACCCGATCGCAGGGTGTCGGGCCGTGAGGATGGGAGGTCTGCACTGGAGGGGTTCAATCCGGCTTTACCATGCAATCCGCCATCCCCATCAGGACAAGCGGCGACCATATCCGGCCTGAAGGGAACACATCCTGATGCCAGCATGGTGGCAAGGCTGGCGCGGCAGAGCATCTGCGATGGGTATCCGGAATCCTGTCAGATGCGAAAAACCACCCCGCTTCCATTCGCAAACCTTGGTCCGATCCGTCTCTTTGACATTCAACCCGTGAAGGGTCGGCTTACGCGAGCGTGCCGCCCTCGGGGATTCGGAAAAAGTCCGAACGCCCTCGGGTGATTGCAGATCCGGTCAGACACTTCGGGCGCCTGTCGCGCGGGGGATGGTCCCCCGCCTCCAAAGACAGGAGCCGGAACCCATGTCCTATGCAGATGCCACCGCCTTCGCCGCCAGCCTCGCCGCCACGCTGATGATCGAGATCGTCGTGTTCCAGGCTGGAGATGGCACCCACGCCGCTTGCCCCGCCGCCGAGTTCGACGGCGACGACGACATGGTGAAGCTGGAGCTGGACCCGTGGGAGTAAGGCGCGAAAGCGCCTCATCCCCGACGGCCCGAGCGCGGCAGCCCGCGCTTCGGGCCTTCGGCGCCTCACGATGGTCCCCCATCGCCGGCAGCGGAACCGGGAACAAGCCCGGTCAGAGAGGAAGAGTGCGGGCCGTTCGGCCGTGACGGGTTGAGGGTCGGAGAGAGAGGCTCACCGGCGCCCGTCATGGAGTGCTTCCGATGACCTTTGCACGTTCCGAAACCTTCCGCCCGATCGGTCAGATACTGACTGCCGATGTTCTGCCCGCGCTTTATCGGTCGCAAAAGCTGCCGCTGCGCATCTCGTGCCTCGGCGTCGCCAGCTATGACGCCAGTGACGCGGCAAACAGCTTCGACCGCATGACCCCGCTTGGGGAATGCCCGTCACCGGAAGAGGCCATACAGGTCGCGGCTCTGCGCCTATCGCGCGACGACATTTGCACGAGGCCGAACAGCTTCCCGTATTTTCAGCCGCACATCATGCTCATTCAGGACCGAGATCAGCGCCTGGTCCTCGCCGGTGAAATCCGCGCCGGCATTATCCTCTGGCAACAACCGGTCGCATCCGATGCCGAGGCACGCAGGATCGTGACCGAGGCCAGCCGCCTGCGCGGTATGGCATTCCAGGCCTCGGACCCCGGTGATGCGAGACGGCTGCGTTACCGCGCCGCTGCGCTGGAGACCCGGTTGGTCGATCCCTTCTGGCGCGAAACCTCGGCCGATCTGCTCCGCCTGCCGCAGGCCGCCTGAGCTTCACCCTTTCCATCCCATTCGGCTCGGCCATACGCCGGGCCATGTCATGTCCGGAGACCGTCATGGCCGACTATTACACACACTTTTCCTGCCTCCTCGACGTAGGCACCCCCGAAAACGCCGCCCGCGCGCTCGATCTCTACAACGCTCTGGCGCATGACAATGCCGCTGAGGATCCGCCCTCAGATGGCTTCCTGCTCTCCATCCAGCCAGAGCATGGCGGCACGCAGCTCTGGATCCGCGATGACGTCACCGGCGATCCCGAGCATGTCGTCCAGTTTGTCAAACGCTGCGCTGCCGAATTTGGCCTGAGCGGATTGTGGGGTTTCCAGTACGCAAACAGCTGCTCGAAACCGCGCATCGACGGATTTGGTGGTGGGGCGCATGTCCTTGATCTCGCTACCGGCGAGACAGTGGACTGGATCTATACCGATGGCTGGCTTTCCTCGGTTCTGGAAGGGAGAGACCCCTATGCCTGAGGTCATCGAAACCACCGTCTATTGCCTCAACGAATTGTCTGATGTGGCAAAGGACAAGGCCCGCGTCTGGTATCGCGAAGGCGGCTTCGACTATGACTGGTACGATGCCGTCTATGAGGATTTCCAGCGCATTGCGGAAATCCTTGGGCTAAACCTCAAGACCCGTACCGTCCGATTGATGGGCGGCGGCACACGGCAGAAACCCAGCATTTGGTTCCAGGGATTCTGGTCACAAGGTGACGGTGCCTGCTTTGAATCCTGGTATTCCTACCAGAAACATGCTCCGCGCCTTATCCGGGAGCACGCACCGCAGGACACCGAATTGCATCGTATTGCCGATGCCCTTCAGGCGGTCCAGCGCCGCAACTTCTATCAGCTTCGCGCCGATGCCAGCCATCGCGGCCATTATTACCACGAATATTGCATGGCGATCTCGGTCGAGCGCGATAGTCCGACATACCAGGACATGACCGGCGATGCCGAGGAGACGATCATCGAGGCGCTGCGCGATCTGGCCCGCTGGCTCTACCGCCAGCTTGAGCGCGAATATGATCATCTGTCTTCGGACGAGGCGGTCGATGAAACCATCGCCGCCAACGAATACACTTTCACCGAAGCCGGTCGCCGCTTCGGCTGATGACGACAAGCGCCCCGCCATCCGGTCGGGGCGCTTTTTGCATGCTGCGCTTTGAGAGTCAGAGGCGGGCCGGAACGGGTTGAGTCCGGGCGGTCAAGAGAGCGCGCTGTCCGGGCTCTTCCATTTCTGCTCTCCTGAGGTTTCCGACATGAACATGGTGTTTCCCGTGGCCGATCCGGTCACGCCGCTGGCGGTTGCGCCCGCGATCCTGGCTGCGGCCAGTCTTCTGCTCCCCCATCTCGAACGCGGCCAGCGCATCGATGCCGTGACATTGCGCGGTGCTATGGAAACGGCCTTCGGCGCGTCCGATGCCACCGGCGCCTGGGACTGGAAGCTGGCCTATGAGGCCTGCGAAGTCGCTACCGTTCTCTTCTTGCGCAAATACGGAAAGGCGCTTTTCCGTAAAGCCGCGTCTCCGGCTACACGGGTTTCCGTGCTGGCAAAGATCGCGGGACTATTGCCCACGCAGACCCGGCGTTCCGAGGAAAGCCAGAACTTCCAGCAATTTTCGACGCCGATCCCCCTCGGCCTTGCCGCTCTGACAGCCGCCGCGATCACACCTGATGACAGGGTGCTGGAACCGTCCGCTGGCACCGGCCTTCTGGCGATCCTGGCGCAGACCATCGGCGGCTCGCTGATCCTCAACGAACTGGCCGAGACCCGCGCCGATCTGCTTGCCCAGATCTTTCCGGCTTTTGCCGTCACCCGGTTCGACGCCGCCCAGATCGATGATCATCTGCCTCCGGATGCTGTCCCGTCCGTGGTGCTGATGAACCCGCCATTCTCGGTCATGGCCAATGTCAGCGGGCGTGTCGCGGATGCGGCCTATCGCCATGTTGCCGCGGCACTGGCCCGTCTTGCTCCCGGCGGTCGGTTGGTGACGATCACCGGCGCTGGCTTTGGCCCCGAAGCTCCGGCATGGCGGGACGCCTTCATCCGCTTGCAGGCCCGTGGCCGCGTGGTGTTCAGCGCTGCCGTCGATGGTGCGGTCTATGCAAAGCACGGCACCACGATCGACACGCGGCTGACCGTTATCGACAAACTGCCCGCCGACGATCCCGCCAGTTTGCCGGCTTCGCCGGGGATCGCGCCTGATGTTGCCACGCTGATCGGATGGATCGAGGAACAGGTTCCGCCGCGCCTGCCAGTGTCATTGCCGAAGATCGTGGTTTCCGCTTCGGCCACCGCGCCGAAGACCGTGCGGGGCTATCTCGCTCGCTCGGCGGCTACACGATCTGTCGCTGCTTCGGCCAATGATCCTGATGGCGTCGAACTCGCCTATGAGACCGTGGACTGGACGTCACCGGAAGGCGCTCGCCTGTCCGACGCGATCTATGAGGAATATGCGCTGCAATCGCTGCGTATCGCTGGTGCACAGCCGCATCCGACCAAGCTGGTGCAATCCGCCGCCATGGCCTCGGTCGCACCGCCCAAGCCTTCCTACCGGCCCATGCTGCCGCCCGACATCTGCGCGCGTCTGTCGGACGCCCAGCTTGAAACGGTGATCTATGCCGGTGAAGCCCATGCCGATCATCTCGCCGGCGCCTGGACCGTGGACGAGCATTTCGACAATGTGAGCGCCGCGCCCGAGGATGCTGCCGGATCGATCCGCTTTCGCCGGGGCTTCATGCTCGGTGATGGAACCGGCGCTGGCAAGGGTCGCCAGTCCGCCGCCATCATTCTCGACAACTGGCTTCGCGGTCGGCGCAAGGCGATCTGGATCTCCAAATCCGACAAGCTGATCGAGGACGCGCAGCGCGACTGGTCGGCGCTCGGCATGGAACGGCTGCTGGTCACGCCTCTGTCACGCTTCCCTCAAGGCAAGCCGATCACGCTGTCGGAAGGCATCCTTTTTACCACCTATGCCACGCTACGCTCCGACGACCGGGGCGAGAAGGTTTCCCGCGTCAAGCAGATCGTCGAATGGTTGGGCTCCGATTTCGATGGAGCCATTGTATTCGACGAGAGCCATTCCATGCAGAATGCCGGTGGAGGAAAAGGAGAACGCGGCGATGTCGCCGCTTCGCAGCAGGGACGTGCGGGCCTGCGGCTCCAACATGCGCTGCCCGACGCCCGCGTGGTTTATGTCTCGGCAACCGGCGCCACCACCGTCCACAATCTCGCCTATGCGCAGCGCCTCGGCCTCTGGGGTGGTGAGGTTTTTCCGTTCCAGACGCGTGCCGAGTTCGTCGAGGCGATCGAAGCTGGCG
The DNA here is from genome assembly GCA_937873575.1 of uncultured Hyphomicrobiaceae bacterium. Taxonomy (GTDB): domain Bacteria; phylum Pseudomonadota; class Alphaproteobacteria; order Rhizobiales; family Hyphomicrobiaceae; genus JAEUMD01. Next base: position 2,554 of record CALMPK010000053.1, on the reverse strand, counting down.
GCGTTGCGGCCATGGAAGTGCTGGCCCGCGACCTGCGATCTCTCGGCCTCTATACCGCCCGCTCACTCTCCTATGATGGCGTCGAATATGAACTGATCGAGCATCAGCTCACGGACGAACAGCGGCACATCTACGACTCATATGCTGCCGCCTTCGCCGTCATTCATGGGAATCTGGACGCGGCGATGGAAGCCGCCAACATCACCGGCAGCGAGGGGACGCTGAACCGGCAGGCGAAGTCTGCTGCCCGTTCGGCCTTTGAAAGCACGAAGCAGCGCTTCTTCGGCCATCTGCTGACCTCCATGAAAACCCCGACCCTGATCCGGTCCATCGAGGCCGATCTGGAAGCGGGCCATGCCGCCGTCATCCAGATCGTCTCGACTGGCGAAGCCCTGATGGAACGGCGGCTGTCCGAGATCCCGACCGAGGAATGGAACGATATTTCCGTCGATGTCACGCCGAGGGAGTATGTCGGCTCGTATTTGCAGCATTCCTTCCCGGTGCAGCTCTATGAACCCTTCACCGATGGCGAGGGCAACCTGTCGTCACGCCCCGTCTTCCGCGATGGTCAGCCGGTGAAATGCCGTGAAGCCGTGGCGCGGCGCGACGAGATGCTGGAGCAGCTGGGTTCGCTTCCGCCTGTCCCCGGAGCGCTCGACCAGATCGTGCAGCGCTTCGGCACGGATATTGTGGCGGAGGTCACGGGCCGCTCACGCCGGATCGTGCGCAAGGGTATTGGAGCAGCGGCCCACCTAGCCGTCGAGAACCGTGCGCCTTCTGCCAACCTTGCCGAGACTTCGGCCTTCATGGATGATCAGAAGCGCATTCTGGTCTTCTCGGATGCCGGTGGCACGGGGCGCAGCTATCACGCCGAACTCTCGGCGCGAAACCAGCGGCTGCGCGTGCTTTACCTGCTGGAGCCAGGCTGGAAGCCAGATGCCGCCCTTCAGGGGCTGGGCCGCACCAACCGCACCAATCAGGCGCAGCCGCCGCTCTTCCGGCCCATCGCCACGGATGTCAAAGCCGAGAAGCGCTTCCTTTCGACCATCGCCCGCCGCCTCGACACGCTGGGCGCGATTACACGCGGCCAGCGCCAGACAGGCGGTCAGGGGCTGTTCCGTCCCGAGGACAATCTGGAATCCGCCTATGCCCGCGATGCGCTGCGCCAGCTCTATCTGCTGATCGTGCGCGGGAAGGTCGAGGGATGCTCGCTCGAACGGTTTGAATCCGCCACCGGCCTGAAGCTGATGGATAGCACCGGTGTGAAGGACGAACTGCCGCCGATCACCACCTTCCTCAACCGCCTGCTGGCGCTGACCATCGAATTGCAGGGCATCCTGTTCTCGGCCTTCGAGCAGCTTCTGCAGGCACGGATCGACGGAGCAATCGCATCCGGCACCTATGATATGGGGCTGGAGACGCTGAAGGCCGAAAGCTTCATCGTCACAGACCGGCAGGTCATCCACACCCATCCGGGCACCGGCGCGGAAACCCGACTCCTGACGCTCACCGAGCGCAAACGCAATCAGCCGGTTACGCTCAATGCCGCCCTGGCGGAACTGGATGATCCCCGCGCAAGATTGCTCATCAACGAGCGATCCGGTCGCGCTGCCGTTCAGGTCCCGACCACCAGCGTCATGCTGGATGAAGGTGAGATCGAAAGGCGCGTGCGGCTGATCCGGCCGATGGAAGCGATGAACATTCCGGTGCGGGCGATGGGCGAGACCCATTGGATCGAGGCTGACCGTGCCGCCTTCACCACAGCCTGGAAGGCGGAACTGGCCCAGGTGCCGGAGTTCACCGACAGCATCCTGCATATGGTGACAGGGCTACTTCTGCCGATCTGGAAACGCCTGCCTCAGGACTCCGCCCGGGTCTATCGGCTCCAGACCGACGAGGGCGAACGCATCATCGGTCGCCGGGTATCGCCGGCCTGGGCCGCCAATGCTTCGACCAGTGGCGTCACCAACAGCCTGACACCGGATGCCGCCTATGCCGCGCTGATCGAAGGTCGCACGATCCTTGATCTCGCCGAAGGGCTGCAACTGCGCCGCGTCCGCGTCATGGGCGCCAACCGGATCGAACTGACCGGCTTTACCGATGCGATGCGTGACCGGCTGCGAGCCTATGGCCTCTTCAGTGAGATCATCTCGTGGAAACTGCGCTTCTTCGTGCCCGTCGATGCAACGGGGCCGGAGATCATCGGCAAACTGCTTGACCGCTTCCCGGTTGAGCGCATCGGTGAGCGGGAGGCCGCATAATGGCGCGTCTCAACGCTTCCGAACTGGCGCAGCGTCTCGGCCGACAGGCCGAGGCGGTGTGCCGCCATTATCTCTCCAATGGCCGCAAACAGGGCAATTACTGGCAGGTTGGCGATGTCCGAAACACGGCGGGCCGCTCCATGTTCGTCCGGTTGCACGACAGCGTGAAAGGCATTGCCGGTAAATGGCAGGACTCGGCCACGGGGGAATATGGCGATCTGCTAGACGTGATCCGGGACTCGCTCGGTCTGATCGATTTCACAGACGTTGCCGAAGAAGCCCGGCGCTTCCTC
>CALMPK010000052.1 GCA_937873575.1 uncultured Hyphomicrobiaceae bacterium | reverse complement strand
GGAATGATCTCGCCCGAACGCTTCGCGTAGCGGACCTTCTTGCCATCCTCGAGAACGCGGAAGCCGATGCGGGTCGGCTTACCGTCCTTGGGATCCTCGACGGCGAGATTGGACAAGTCGATGGCGGCTTCCTTCGAGATGATGCCGCCCTCCTGCTGCGCCGTCTGCTTCTGGTGACGACGCACCATGTTCACACCGCGAACGAGCGCGCGGTTCTCCTTCGGGCGCACCTCGACGACCTCGCCGTGCTTGCCGCGGTCGCGGCCGGCGAGAACGATGACGTGATCGCCCTTCTTGATCTTCTGCGCGGCCATTACAGCACCTCCGGCGCCAGCGAAACGATCTTCATGTGGTTCTTGGCCCTGAGCTCGCGCGTGACCGGCCCGAAGATACGGGTGCCGATCGGCTCGCCCTGGTTGTTGATCAGCACGGCCGCGTTGCGGTCGAAGCGGATCAGCGAGCCGTCGGCGCGGCGCACACCCTTGGCGGTGCGCACGACAACGGCCTTCATCACCTGGCCCTTCTTGACGCGCCCCTTCGGGATCGCCTCCTGCACGGCGACGACGATGATGTCGCCGATCGTGGCGTACTTGCGCTTCGAGCCGCCGAGCACCTTGATGCACTGCACGCGGCGCGCGCCCGAATTGTCGGCGACGTCGAGATTTGTCTCCATCTGGATCATCGCGTTACATCCTTCCTGCCGGCCGCCGAGCGACCGCTGATTGTAGCGCCGCCGGGCGACGCACCGTCCTCATACTCGGCCTTGCGGCCGCGAAATCCCGTCGCCGGCGCCTCAGGCGTTGACGACCGTCCACCGCTTCTTCTTCGAGATCGGTGCGCTCTCCACGATCGAGACGCGGTCACCGACCTTGTGGCCGTTGGCCTCGTCGTGCGCGTGGTAGCGCTTCGTCCGACGCACGGTCTTCTTGAGCAGCGGGTGGGTATAGCGACGCTCGACCTCGACGACGATCGTCTTGTCGTTCTTGTCGGAAACGACGGTTCCTTGCAGCACGCGCTTCGGCATGACGTTCTTGCTCCCTTACGCGCGCTTCGCTGCGCCGGCCCGCTTCTGCTGGGCAATGGTCATAACTCGGGCGATGTCGCGACGCACCTCGCGCACGCGCGCCGTATTCTCGAGCTGCCCCGAGGCTGCCTGGAAGCGCAGATTGAACTGCTCCTTCTTCAGCTTGATCAGCTGGTCGTCCAGCTGGTCGAGGGACATGTCCCTGAACTCGGCTGCCTTCATCTCTCGCTTCCTCACGTTTTCGGCGGCCGCCATCGGGCGCCAGCCGTAATCATCAGCCGATGCGCGTCACGATGCGGGTCTTGATCGGCAGCTTCGCCGCGCCGAGCACCAGCGCTTCGCGAGCGATCTGGTCCGGCACGCCGTCGAGCTCGAACATGATGCGGCCCGGCTTGACGCGCGCCGCCCAGTATTCCGGCGAACCCTTGCCCGAGCCCATGCGCACCTCGGCCGGCTTCGACGTAACCGGCAGGTCCGGGAAGATGCGGATCCAGACGCGGCCGGCACGCTTCATGTGGCGCGTGATGGCGCGGCGGGCCGCCTCGATCTGGCGGGCGGTGACGCGCTCCGGCTCCATGGCCTTGAGGCCGTGCGAGCCGAAGTTGAGCGCCGTGCCACCCTTGGCGACGCCGTGAATGCGGCCTTTGAAGGCCTTGCGGAACTTTGTGCGTTTCGGTTGCAGCATCGTTCAGAATCCCAAATTACAGGCCGTCAGGCCGAACCGGCTCACGCCTCGGAGGCGCGCTCGCCACGGTCGCCACGATCACCCCGGTCTCCGCGGTCGCCACGATCACCACGCTCCCGGCGGCGTCCGCTCGGCGCGCCACCCTCTTGCAGGTCCATCGCGCGCTTCTCGGAGGCCATCGGATCGTGCTCGAGGATCTCGCCCTTGAAGATCCAGACCTTGATGCCGATGATGCCGTAGGCCGTCTGTGCCTTGGCGTAGCCGAAATCGATGTCGGCACGCAGCGTATGCAGCGGCACGCGGCCCTCGCGATACCACTCCGTGCGGGCGATCTCGGCGCCGCCGAGGCGGCCGGCGACGTTGATACGGATGCCGATGGCGCCAGCGCGCAGCGCCGACTGCACCGACTTCTTCATGGCGCGGCGGAAGGCGACGCGGCGCTCGAGCTGCTGGGCGATACCCTCGGCGACGAGCGTCGCGTCGATCTCGAACTTGCGCACTTCGACGATGTTGAGGTGAACCTCGCTCGCCGTCAGACGCGCCAGCTCGCCGCGCAGCTTCTCGATGTCGGCGCCCTTCTTGCCGATCAGAACGCCGGGGCGCGCGGTGTGCACCGTCACGCGGCACTTCTTGTGCGGACGCTCGATGACGACCTTCGAGATGCCGGCCTGGCGCTGCTGCTTCATGATGTGCTCGCGGATCGCCATGTCCTCGAGCAGGAGCTTGCCGTACTCGCCGCGATCGGCGAACCAGCGGCTATCCCAGGTGCGGTTGATGCCGACGCGCAGGCCGACCGGATTGACCTTCTGACCCATTACTCGGCCTCCTTCTTCGCCGCGCCGGCCTTTGCCTTGCCCTTGCCGGACTTGGCCTTCGCCTCCTCCTCGGGCTTCTCGCGCACGACGACCGTCAGCTGCGAGAACGCCTTCGTGATCGACGACGCGCGGCCGCGGCCGCGGGCGTGGAAGCGCTTCATGATCAGGTTCTTGCCGACGTGAGCCTCGGCGACGACGAGATCGTTCACGTCGAGACCGTGGTTGTTCTCGGCGTTGGCGATCGCGCTGACGACGCACTTGCGCACGTCATCGGAGATGCGCTTGCGCGAGAACTCGAGCTCGGCGAGGGCCTGGTCGACCTTCTTGCCGCGGATCATGCCGGCGACGAGGTTCAGCTTCTGCGGCGAGACGCGCAGGTTGCGAACGACGGCCTGGGCCTCGTTGTCGGCGAGGCGGCGCTCTGTTTTCGGCTTGCCCATTACTTCCTCACCGCTTTCTTGTCGCCACCATGGCCCGGGAACGAGCGCGTGGGAGCGAACTCACCGAGCTTATGGCCGACCATGTCCTCGTTGATGCTCACCGGCACATGCTTGTGGCCGTTGTGGACACCGAACGTGAGGCCGACGAACTGCGGCAGGATGGTCGAGCGGCGGCTCCAGGTCTTGATGACCTCGTTGCGCCCCGAGGAGCGCACCTTCTCCGCCTTCTTGAGGAGGTATCCGTCGATGAACGGACCTTTCCAGACTGAGCGTGACACGAGGGATTCTCCTTCGCCGAGGCGATTAGTTCTTCTTGCTGCGGCTGCGGACGATGAACTTGTCCGTCGATTTGTTCTTGCGGGTCTTGGCGCCCTTCGTCGGCTTGCCCCAGGGCGTCGCCCAGTGCTTGCCGCCGTTGGTACGGCCGCCGTTCGGGTGATCGATCGGGTTCATGGTGATACCGCGAACCGTCGGTCGGGTGCCCTTCCAGCGCGTACGGCCAGCCTTGCCCGTCACGGAGTTCGAATGGTCGGGGTTCGAGACCGCGCCGATCGAGCCCATGCACTCCGAGCGGACGCGGCGCGTCTCGCCCGAGGAAAGCTTCAGCACGGCCCAGCCGCCGTCGCGGCCGACGAGCTGCACGAACGTACCGGCCGAGCGCGCGAGCTGACCACCGCGACCCGGCTTCAGCTCGACGTTGTGGACGATCGTTCCGATCGGCATGGAGCCGAGCGGCATCGCGTTGCCGGGCTTCACGTCGACCTTCTGGCCGGAAACCACCGTGTCGCCGACGGCGAGGCGCTGCGGCGCGATGATGTAGGCCAGCTCGCCGTCCTCATACTTGATGAGTGCGATGAACGAGGTGCGGTTGGGATCGTACTCGAGCCGCTCGACCACGGCCGGCACATCGTTCTTGCGGCGACGGAAGTCGACGTAGCGATAAGCCTGCTTATGGCCGCCACCGATGTGGCGCGTGGTGATGCGGCCGTCGTTGTTGCGGCCGCCCGACTTGGTCTTGCCCTCGGTCAGCATCTTGACCGGCGAGCCCTTCCACAGGTTCGCGCGATCGACGATGACCAGATGACGAAGGCCCGGCGAAGTCGGACGATATGTCTTGAGTGCCATGGCGCCCCAACTCCCTTAGAGCCCGGTCGTCACGTCGATGGAATGACCTTCCTCGAGCGTGACGATTGCTTTCTTCTTGTCGCTCAGCAGAGCGCGCTGTCCGCGGAAGGTCCGCAGCTTGCCCTTGCGGACGAGCGTGTTGACGGCCTTCACCTTGACGTTGAACAGGTTCTCGACGGCGAACTTGATCTCCGTCTTGGTCGCCTTCGGCGCCACGTTGAAGATCACCTGGTTGGCTTCCGAGACGAGCGTCGCCTTCTCGGTGATGACCGGCGAGAGGATGACGTCGTACGCCTTGAGCTTGTTCATTGCCGTGCCTCCGCACCAGCGTTCTGGCCGTTGAAGCGGGCCTCGAGGGCGGCAACGGCCGCCTTCGTCAGAACCAGCTTCTTGCGGCGCAGGATGTCGTAGACGTTGATGCCCTGGATCGGCAGCACGTCGATGTTCGGCAGGTTCCGCGCGGCCCGGGCAAAACCGATCTCGAGCTCGGCGCCATCGATGATCAGCGCGTTGTCGAGCGCGAGCTTCGCGAACTGGTCGCGCAGCACACGGGTCTTGCCGTCGGCGACCTTGGCCGCGTCGAGCACGACGATCTCGCCGGCCTTCGCCTTTGCCGAAAGGGCGTGGCGCAGCGCCAGAGCGCGCACCTTCTTCGGCATGTCGATGGCATGGCTGCGCGGCTTCGGACCGAACGCCTTGCCGCCGCCGCGCCACTGCGGAACCGACTTGTCGCCGTGACGGGCACCACCGGTGCCCTTCTGGCGGTACATCTTCTTGCCCGTGACGTTCACTTCCGAACGATCCTGGGCGTGATGCGTGCCGGCCATCCGCTTCAGAAGCTGATAGCGGACCATGCGCTGCAGCAGGTCCTGGCGCGGTTCGAGACCGAAGATCGCATCCGCGAGCTCCAGCTCACCGGCCGTGGACGACTCGAGCGTGGTGACGTTGACTTTCATCACGCCTGCTCCTTGCTCTGGCCAGCGGAACCGCCGGCAGCCTTGATGCGGAACGCGCCGGGACGCGGCGTATCCTTGTGCGGCGCCTTCTTTACGGCGTCGCGAACTTCGACCCAGCCGCCCTTCGAGCCCGGAACCGCGCCACGCACCATCACGAGGCCGCGCGCGACATCCGTGCGCACCACCTCGAGGTTCTGCGTGGTCACGCGCTCGGAACCCATGTGGCCGGCCATCTTCTTGCCCTTGAACACCTTGCCGGGGTCCTGGCGCTGACCGGTAGAACCGTGCGAGCGGTGCGACAGCGACACGCCGTGCGTGGCGCGCAGACCGCCGAAGTTCCAGCGCTTCATGGCGCCCTGGAAGCCCTTGCCCTGGTTGACGCCGGTGACGTCGACGAACTGGCCGGCGACGAAATGGTCCGCAGTGATCTCGGCGCCGACGTCGATCAGGTTGTCGGCGGTGACGCGGAACTCCGCGAGCTTGCGCTTGGGCTCAACCTCGGCCTTGGCGAAGTTGCCGCGCTCCGACTTCGTCAGACGGGACGGCTTGCGGGTACCTGCGCCGAGCTGCAGCGCCACGTAGCCGTTCTTCTCCTCGGTGCGGTGGGCGAGCACCTGCAGATTGTCGAGCTTCAGCACGGTCACGGGGATATGCTCACCCGCGTCCGTGAAGATGCGCGTCATGCCCAACTTCTGTGCGATGACACCGGAACGCATTCGTGCATTCCTTCCCTTTATCAGGGGGTCGTGGTCGCCGAGGCGCCAGAGGACCCGAAGAAAACTCAGAGCTTGATCTCGACGTCGACGCCGGCGGCGAGATCCAGCTTCATCAGCGCAT
>CALMPK010000051.1 GCA_937873575.1 uncultured Hyphomicrobiaceae bacterium | reverse complement strand
GGGGCCGGCGCGCGCCGGGCAGGGGGGAAACCCCCTCCGCTTCCTCCCTTCGCGTCGGGGGGGAGCCGATCCTGTGGATCGCCATGGCGCTGCGGGTCGGCCAGTTCCGCATGCGCCAGATCGCGGCCAAGCAGGAGCTGCACCGCCTCAACGAGGCGCTTTCGAGCCAGCGGGCGGATCTGGCGGCGCATTGCGCAGGGTTGCGGCAACGCTGCGAAATCCTCGACCGTGAGTTGGCGACGCGGCGTGAGGCCGAGCCGTTCAGCGGTCTCACCGCTGTGGCCGTGGCGCGTGCGCGAATGGCAGGAGGTGGCCCGCCGCCCGCGCTGTCGGAGATCCTCGCCATCCTCGTTCCGGCGGCATTCCCGGGCGCGCGCGCGGACGTGTTTCTGGCCGATGCCGAAGGCGGCGTCTCGCGTGTCGCCTCGTTTCCATCGCGGGGGGACGCGGCAGCGTCGATGACGCTCCCCGGTGGGCATCCACTTGTGCGAGCGGTCGTTGGCCGTGGCGAGAGTGCGATGGCGCTTGACCGCGACGGAGAGCGGAAGCTCATCGGCGTTGCTCTGGCCGCAGTGCCGGTGCGCGACGCCACGGGCACGATTGCCGGGTTGCTCACGCTCGACGGCGCGCCGCCGGCCGCGCTTTCGAAGAGCGGTGTCGACGCGCTCTCGGTGGTCGCGGACGTGATCGGGTTGGCTCTCAGCGGGGATTTGCGGTCCGGTTCCGCCGTGCCGCGCGCTGCCGTCCCTGAGCTTGCTTCGGTGCCGGCACGGGACGCGGCGCGGCAGACGGCGGAGACCTGAGATGCACGCCGCCGCCAACGCGTCGGAAGACGAGGCCGCGAGCACCGGCGAACGTGGGGGGCCGGCCCGGGCCTCGCACCCGTCCATCGCCTTTGTCTCAGGTCTAGACGTTCTCTTGGCCCTCATCGTCGCCGCCGCCGAGGCCGGCATGCTCGTATACGTGTGGCAGGGCCATCCGCTCTGGCGCGTGTTGATCGGCCACGCGATCGTGCTCGCGGTGATCGTCGCGCTGCTCTACGTCACGCGGCATCTCCGCCGCGACTGGACCGCGTCGCTGCTCATGCTGATGGCGGTCGCGACCAGCGGACCCGTCGGTGCGGTGGTTTCTGTTTTGGCCATGATCTGGCTGCGGCGGCCATCGCTGCCGTCCGCGCTGCTCGCCGATTGGTATAGCCGCATCTCGCTCTCGACGAGGACGGACGACGAGACGCGGCTTGCCGAGCGTGTGGCCGCTGGCCGTGTCATCGATACCGCGCGCGGAGCGCCGTCGTCGTTCGTCGGTGTCATGGATGGCGGGCCGCTCGAAGCGCGCCAGCGTGCGCTCGGCCTTGTCGCGCGTTCGTTCCATCCGGGCTATCTGCCGACGCTCGTCGCAGCGCTGGCGAGCGAGGAGCCGGTGGTGCGGGTGCAGGCCGCCGCAGTCGCGGCGCACGTCAGGCCACTGCTCGCACCGGAGGCGGCTCGTTTGATCGCGTTGGCGCAATCCGCGCCCGACGTGGCTCAGCGTCTCGAAGCGACCCGCGATCTCGACCGCATGGCGCGTTCCGGTCTGCTGGACAAGGAGATCGAGGACAGGGCGAGCAGCGCGGTGACACGCTCGGTCGGCGAGATCGACCTGTTTGCGCTGCCCCTGACGCGGGACGCCTCGACGGTGATCGATACGTTCGAAAGCATGCTCGCCGAGCATCGAATGATGTCGCGGCTCAGGGCATTGCGGTTGCGTCGTGGGCTCGCGCTGGGGGGGCTTGGCCGTCTTCGCCGGCGCCGGACGCTGCACGTCGCGCCGCTCGTCTCGCTCGTGGAGGATGGCGCGCGATGACACGCCCCGTTCCAAGCGACACGATGACGGCCGGCAGCGCACCCTCGGGTGAGGCCGATGTCTGCCTCATCGTCGAAGGCTGCTACCCCTATGTGCAGGGTGGCGTCTCCGGCTGGATCGACTGGCTCATGCGGTCCGTGCCGCACGTCTCGTTCCATGTCGTCTCGCTGTGGCCGCGCCCCTCAGACATCAAGCCGCGCTATGCGCTTCCCCCCAATGTGCAGTCGTTCTCGACGCTCTACCTGCAGGATTTCGGCGCCCGCCCGCGTCTGCGCCTCACTGCGCCGCGCGGCCTCGACGAGCTCGCCGCGACGCTGAGCCGCCTCACCAGCGAAGGTGGTATCGAGCCGTGGCGCGCATTCAGCCGCAACGCCGCCGAGATGGCGCGCACAGCACCACTCTCGGTGCTGTTCAACTCTCCGGTCGCCTGGGAGATCGTTCAGCGCATGTACGCGTCGGACATGCCGCAATCCTCGTTCTTGCACTACTTCTGGGCCTGGCGGGCGCTGCTCGGTGGACTGTTCGCCGTGGCCGAAGCACCGCTGCCGAAGGCGCGCGCCTACCACACCATCTCGACCGGTTACGCCGGGTTGCTCGCCGCGCGCGCCGCGCTGGAGACGGGCCGGCCGGCGGTGCTGACGGAGCACGGCATCTACACGAACGAGCGGCGCATCGAGCTGCTGATGGCCGACTGGGTGGCCGACAACATCGACAAGGGGCACGACATGAGCGACGATCGCGTCGATCTGCGCGACATGTGGGTGCGTGCGTTCGAAGCCTATGCGCGAACCTGCTATGAGGCGTCCGACACCATCGTCACGTTGTACGAGGACAACCAGCGCGCCGAGCGGGCGCTCGGTGCCGATCCGGCTCGCCTCAGGGTCATCGCCAACGGCATCGACACGCGGCGCTTCGCCGGTCTTGAACGCGCGAGCGACGACGCGCCCCCCACGATGGCGCTGATCGGTCGCGTGGTGCCGATCAAGGACGTGAAGACCTATATCGTCGCGGCGAAGCTGCTCAAGGAGCGTGTACCCGACCTCAGTGCCCTGGTGCTCGGCCCGCTCGACGAGGACGAAGCCTACGCGAAGGAATGCCGCGATCTTGTCCGCAACCTCGGTCTCGAAGGGACGGTCGAGTTCGTCGGCTCGGTCGACGTCGCGAAGTACTTCCCGCGGATCCACGTCGCTGTGCTCACGAGCCTCAGCGAGTCGCAGCCCCTCGTACTGCTGGAAGCCGGTGCCGCGGGCGTGCCGTTCGTCGCGACCAACGTCGGCTCGTGTCGCGAGATCATCGAGGGTCGCGACGGCGAGATACCACGACTCGGCGCGGGCGGCTTGGTCACAGGGCTCGTCGCGCCTCACGAGGTCGCTGACGCTGTCGGCGCACTGCTGACGAATCCTACGCGCCGCAAGGCGATGGGTGAGGCGCTCAAGGCGCGCGTCGAGGCGCACTACACGTCGGCGAAGGCCGCTGGCGCCTATGCCGAGCTCTACGCCGACCTGATCGGGCGACCCGGGCGGCCAGTTCCCACCGGGCGCAAGAGAGGCTGGCGATGGCCGGGATAGGTTTCGAACTCCGCCGCATGAGCCTGCAGCAGAGCCTGACCGGCATCGTCGGCGCATTTGGTCACGCCGCCGTCGTCGCCGCTGGTCCTTGGCTCTTCACGATCGTCAGCCTTGCCGCCATCACGCTCGTGGCGGGGCAAGTGGCCGGCCTCGCCATGCTCGCCACCTTTCGCGCCGCGATCATCTATGCCTTTGCGATTTCGCTCGTCCTCACTGCTCCCGTCACCATCGTCGCGACGCGCCTCGTAGCAGACGCTCTGCGGCTGAAGAAGCCGGAGCGCGTGCGCGGGCTTCTGTTCGCCGCCTTCGCGGGGGCGCTCGTCGCCGTGGCGATGGGAACGATCGGGCTTTCTATCTATTTCGCGCTGCCGCTCGATATTGCCGCGGCGCTGCTGGCGGCTGCCACTACCGTCGCGTTGATCTGGGTGGCGCTCAGCTTCTGCGGCGCGGTGCGCGACTATCGCGGCGTGACGCTCTCGTTTCTGATCGGTCTCGTCGGATCGGTGGCAGCGGCGATCGCCGCCGCTCTGTTGGACCAGGGAGCGGCGGGGACGGGTTCCGGCCTCCGCCGCGGCCCGCCG
>CALMPK010000050.1 GCA_937873575.1 uncultured Hyphomicrobiaceae bacterium | reverse complement strand
CGAGGACTACCATGATCGATCCGAAGCAGGCCGGCTCCTGGCACGGCGATTCCTGGCGCGATGCGATCAATCTCGATCGGCGCGACTTTCTGCGCACGGCGGTGGCCGGCGCGGCGGCCGCTGGCATCGGCGCAACGAGTGGAAGCAGGCCGGCAGCCGCTTTCGCCTACGAACCCTATCCGATCGACGATCAGTTGCAGACCGTGGTGACGAGCTGCGCCCACAATTGCGGCTCGCGCCACATGCTCGTCGCGCACAAGAAGGGTGACGTCATCGTGCGCCTGTCGACCGACGACGGGCGCTATCAGGAAGGCGGCCACTTCGGCAAGGATACAGAGGAGGAGCCGCAGGTTCGCGCCTGCCTGCGCGGACGCTCTTATCGCGCGCGGATCTACTCGCCCGAGCGCCTGCTCTACCCGATGAAGCGCGTCGGCAAGCGGGGCGAGTCGAAATTCAAGCGCGTGTCATGGGAGCAGGCGCTGTCCGAGATCGCGGAGCGGATGACCTATCTCAAGGGCAAGTACGGCCCGACCGCGCTGCTCGACCAGAGCTATGCAGGCGCTTCCTACGGCGTGCTGCACAAGTCGGATCAGATCGAGGGGCTGCTCGGACGCTTCCTCGGCATGTACGGCTGCCGCACCAGCTCGTGGTCGGTCCCGTCCTATCAGGGCACGACGTTCTCGTCGCGCATCACGTTCGGCACCATCGAAGATGGCAACGAGGACGACGCCTTCGCGCACTCGAAGCTCATCATCATGTGGGGCTGGAACCCGGCCTACACGTTCCATGGCGGCAATACGTTCTACTACATGCGGCTCGCCAAGCAGCGCGGCTGCAAGTTCGTGCTGGTCGATCCGCAATACACCGACAGCGCGGCCGTCTACGACGCCTGGTGGATTCCGATCAAGCCGAACACCGATGCGGCGATGCTCGCGGGCATGGCGCACTACATCTTCACCAACAACCTCCACGACCAGGGCTTCATCGACAAGTTCGTGCAGGGCATGGATGCGGGAACCATGCCGGACTGGGCGAAGGGCCGCGAGAGCTTCAAGGACTACATCCTCGGCACGTCCGACGGGCAGCCGAAGACGCCGGAGTGGGCCGAGCCCATCTGCGGCGTGAAGGCCGACGACATCAAGAAGCTCGCCAAGATGCACGCGCCGACCAAGCCCGCGGCGCTCAAGGCGTCGTGGTCGCCGGGCCGCAATGCCTACGGCGAGCAGTACAACCGCATGGCGGCCGCGGTGCAGGCCATGACCGGCAATATCGGCGTGCTCGGCGGCAGCTCCGAGGGCGTCGGCAAGGCGTGGCATGCGGAAGGCGTCGCCTATCCCTACGACGAATTCTCCAACGTCTGGTTCGCCTCGATCAAGTCGGACAGGTGGGCGCACTGCGTCCTCAACTATCCCAATCTCAAGCGCGAGGAGATCGGCTGCTGGCCGCGCTCGGACGAGCTCGACGGCAAGATCCCGAATATCCGCGGCATCTTCTGGCAGGGTTCGGACTGGTTCAACCAGCTCACCAACATCAACAAGGAGATCCAGGCGATCCGCAAGCTCGAGGCGGAGGGCGAAAAGGAAAGCCTGTTCGTCTGCATGGATTCGACCATCACGCCGACGGGAATCTGGGCCGACTATCTCCTTCCCATTGCGACGCACTTCGAGCGCCACGACGTCGCGTTGCCCTGGTACAAGGGGCACTACTACATCCACCGCCCGAAGGTGATCGAGCCGCTCGGTGAATCGAAGACCGACTTCCAGGTCTTCACCGAACTCGCCTACCGTCTCGGCTTCGGTCAGAAGTACAACCCGCGCTCGTCGCGCGACTACTTCAATGACAACACCATGGTCGACGAGGCCTACCTCTCGACGTGGTGGCACGATCGCGTGATGCACCATCAGGGCGTCACGATGGAGTGGGAGGAGTTCAAGCGGCGCGGCATCTACAAGTTCAAGCTGGCCAAGCCGCACGTCGCCTTCCGCGACCAGATCGAGAATGGCGCGAAGTTCCAGACGGCCTCCGGCAGAATCGAGATCTTCTCCTCGCAGCTCGGCAAGATCACCGACTGGACGCGCACGCAGTATGGCTACGAAATTCCCGCGATCCCGAAGTGGGTCGAGCCATGGGAGTCACTCAACAGCCCGAAGACGAAAGATTTCCCCTTCCATCTCATCAGCCCGCATCCGCGCCACCGCACCCACTCGATCTTCAACAACATCGCCTGGCTGCGCGAGACCTACGAGCAGGAGGTGACGATCAACGCCTCCGACGCCAAGCGGCTCGGCATCAAGACCGGCGACACCGTCGAAGTCTGGAACGATCGCGGCAAATGCGTCGTGCCCGCTTACGTGACCGAGCGGTGCATGCCGGGTGTTCTCGTGCTGCACGAAGGCGCTTGGATGGATATCGACGCCAACGGCGTGGACCGGGCGGGCAACCCTGACTTCTTGACACTCGACGAACCGAGCCCCGCCGGCGCGTTCGCCTACAACACCGTTCTCTGCAACCTTCGCAAGTCCGAGCTGGCACACCGGCCGGGTTGGGACAAGCTCGCCAGCTCGCGTTCGCACGTGTTCCGTCGCGACCTTTGATCCGAGGAGAATTCCGCCATGGCCGATCCCAAGGACAAGGGTAAGATCAAGGAAGCCGTCAAGCGCCGGAAGCGCGAGGTGTACGAGCCGGTGAAGCCGGCCATGCAGCTCGGCTTCATCCACAACAACGTCGATTGCATTGGCTGCCGCGCGTGCGAGATCGCATGCAAGGACAAGAACGGCCTGATGCCCGGGCCGCGCTTCCGCCGCGTCATGTATGTCGAGGGCGGCACCTTCCCCGACGTGTTCGCCTACAAGGTGAACATGTCGTGCAACCATTGCGCCGAGCCGGCGTGCCTGCCGACGTGCCCCACGGGCGCGATCTACAAGCGCGCCAAGGATGGCATCGTCGATATCGACTCGACGCTCTGCATCGGGTGCCGGCGGTGCGAGGCGGCCTGCCCGTTCGGCGCGCCGCAGTTCATTCCCGAGACCAACATCGTTTCCAAGTGCAACCTCTGTGTCGACGAGATCGACGCCGGCCGCAAACCCTATTGTGTGATGGCGTGCATGATGCGCGTGCTCGACGTCGGCCCGATCGACAAGTTGCGCGACGGCACGCACGAAACCAAAGCGCGCGGTCCCAACGACTACGTCGTGCGGCAGGTTCAATCCATGGCCGATCCCGAACTCACCAATCCGTCGATCGTGTTCGTGCCGCATTCGAAGGGCGCCGTGAAAAAGGATGACAAGCCATGAGCGAGCAGAAGCCGGTGTCTCCGGTTTCGATGCGCGCGGGTTCCGGCATCCTCGAGAGGGCGGCCCTCGTCCGCTTCACTGCGGGCGTCGCCGACGATATCGAACTTCTGGCGAGCCTCCACGACCGCGAGCCGACACGCGCGATCGTCGAGGCCGTGCGCAGGGCACCGATCGAGGAGCAGCTTGCGTTGCGCCTGCGGTCGGACGAGGCGCAGAACGCGCTCTCGGCGTTTGCGGCCATGGTGTCGGCTCTTCCCGCTGATGTGGACGACAGCGTGATGGACGAGCTCGCCGCCGGCTATGCCGACGTGTACCTGCGCCACACCTATCGGGCGGCGCCGACGGAATCGGTCTGGTTGACCGAGGATGGTCTCGAGCGCCAGGCGCCCATGTTCCGCGTGCGCGACTGGTATCGCCGCAACGGCCTCGTGGTCGCGGATGCTGCCGGTCGCCCCGACGACCATATCGTGCTTCAGCTCCGCTTCGTCGCTCACCTGCTGCGCGAGAAGGGAACAGATGAGGGGCTCGGCGAGGCGGCGCGGTTCCTGGATACGCATCTGCTGCGTTGGGTGGATTTGTTCGCCGCACGGCTCGTTCACGCAGGCGCGCCGGACTGGTATGCGGCACTGGCCCTGCTGACGGCTTGCTATCTCGACGAGCTCCGTCTGCATCTGGCGTCCATCACCGGGCTCGCCAT
>CALMPK010000049.1 GCA_937873575.1 uncultured Hyphomicrobiaceae bacterium | reverse complement strand
TACATCTTTGAGCAATCCGAAGGAGCCGGATCCGCGTTCGTGGGTAGTTCGAACCTCAGCGCATCGGCCCTCAAACATGGCATTGAATGGAACTACCAGGTGATCTCGTCTCGCGACAGGATAGGGTACGGCGCGATCAGGTCGGCATTCGAGAAGCTGTTTGTACATCCGGCGACCACGCAGCTAACCATTGACTGGATCGATGAATACCGGGAGCGTCGCCCAAAGCTAAGTCCGACCGTTGCTGTCGATGCCGAGGCTGACCAGGAGATTGAGGGGGCGCTCGAGGTGCCTCGAGCGCATGCGATTCAGGAGCAGGCACTTCAAGCATTGCGGAGCGCCCGTAAGCAGGGAAAGGACCGGGGGCTGGTAGTGCTGGCTACTGGCCTTGGAAAGACATGGTTGAGCGCTTTCGACTCAGAGGATTTTTCCCGGGTGCTCTTCGTGGCGCACCGCGAGGAGATATTGAAGCAAGCGTTAGAGACTTTTACACGCATACGGCCAGATCAGTACCTCGGTCACTACAATGGGACAGAAAAGCACCCGAAGGCAAAAGTACTTTTCGCTTCCATTCAGACCCTGAGCCGGAAGAAGCATCTGGAGCGATTCGATCCTGATCAATTCGACTACATCGTTATCGACGAATTCCACCACGCGGAAGCACGAACCTATCGCCGGCTGTTACAGTATTTCACGCCGAAATTCCTGCTGGGGCTTACGGCAACACCTGAGCGCAGCGACGGGGCCGATCTGCTTGATCTATGCGGCGGTAATCTGCTCTTTCGCTGTGATCTGGCAGAGGGGATTCGTCAGGGAATGCTGTGCCCGTTCCACTATTTCGGCGTACCTGATGAAGTTGACTATCGAAACATTCCATGGCGCAGCACTCGGTTTGATGAAGAAGCGCTAACGACAGCCGTTGCAACTCAATCGCGCGCGCGCAATGCGCTGGAGCAGCTTGAGCAGCGCGGAGGTGACAAGGCGATCGCATTTTGTGTGTCTCAGCGCCACGCAAAATTCATGGCGGATTTTTTTAACCAAAACGGCAAGCGCGCCGTTGCGGTTCATTCTGGCGCCGGCAGCGCGCCTCGAACGCAATCCCTCGAGGAGCTGCAGCGTGGCGATATCGACATAATTTGTGCTGTTGATATGTTCAACGAGGGAGTTGATTTGCCGGAGCTGGATACGGTCATGATGCTTCGTCCTACTGAGTCAAAGATTCTCTGGCTCCAGCAGTTCGGGCGAGGGCTGCGAAAATCGTCTGAGGAAAAAAGGCTCAAGGTTATAGATTACATTGGTAATCACAGAACGTTTTTGCTAAAGCCGCGTACTCTTTTTGACCTCCCTGCTGGTGATAGGGCGATCCAGAATCTACTGGAACGAGTCGATGCGGGTATCGTTGAGTTGCCGCCCGGTTGCGAAGTTACTTACGACCTCGAAACGGTCAATATCCTGCGAGGGCTGCTGCGAGTGGGGCCGGATGCAGTAGATTCTTTACGGGCCTATGTGAATGACTTTCGTGATTTGCATGGGGTTCGGCCAACAGCGCTGGAGACGTATCGGGACGGTTACAACCCGCGAGCCGTGCGCCAAAGATCCGGGTCCTGGTTCCGGTTTATGGAGTCCAGTGGCGCGCTGGAATCTGATGAGGTCAGAGTTATTAATGATTTTTCGGCATTTCTGGAGTCGCTCGAAACCACCCAGATGAGCAAAAGCTTCAAAATGGTGGTGCTGCTCACGATGCTCGATCATGACCACTTTCCCGGCATGATGCGTATTGAGGATCTCGTTCCAGCCGTTCGGCGCTTTGTTGATTTGCATCCGACGCTAGCCGACGATTTTGGTGCTGTCCTGCAATCTGACAGTGATCTGAAATCTCTTCTTGTGTGCAATCCCGTTGCGGCTTGGGTGGGCGGCGCGGGAACGAGAGGTCAGAGCTATTTCGAATACGACTCGGAGCGGTTCTCGAGTCTGATCGCTGTGCCCGATAATCAAAGAGAGACGTTTCAGGTGATGGTGCGGGAACTGGCCGAGTGGCGGCTGGCGGGGGACCTAGAGAGGCCCGCGCCCGGCCATAATTACGGTTT
>CALMPK010000048.1 GCA_937873575.1 uncultured Hyphomicrobiaceae bacterium | reverse complement strand
TGCCCGTCGCGACGAGCACGAGCATGGCGAAGAGCAGCGCGTGATCGACGGTGAACCACCATTCGGCGAGGCGTCCGCGATCGGCCCGGCTCACTCTCATGGCTGCCCGCCCCTCACGTCCGCGCCCTCATCGAGGCGCCGGGCAGGGCCGCGACCAGATCGCGGAACGTATCGCCGCGATCCTCGAAATTCTTGAACTGGTCGTAGGACGCGCAAGCCGGCGAGAGCAGCACCACGGGAACCTTGGCCCGGCTCGCCGCCGCATCGCGGGCCGCCGCCGCGACGGCGATATCGATAGTGCCACAGCGTTCGAACGGTACCGCATCGCCGAGCGTCGCCGCGAACTCGTCGCTCGCCTTGCCGATCAGATAGGCCCGGGCGATGCGCGGGAAGTAGGGCGCGAGCGTCGTGATTCCGCCGTCCTTCGGCTTGCCACCGAGTATCCAGTAGATGTCGGCGGGAAACGAGGCGAGCGCCTTCTCGGTCGAGTCGGCGTTGGTCGCTTTGCTGTCGTTGATGAACAGCCCGGGCCCGCCCCGGCCGACCTCCTCCATGCGGTGCGCGAGACCGGGATAGGAGCCGAGCGCCCCCTGCCAGTCTATGGCCGCCGGAGCCCCCGCGAAGTTGTAGAGCTCGCGCACTGCGGCGATGGCCGCGAGCGCGTTCTGCGTGTTGTGCGCTCCACGAAGTGTCGCGATCCCGGCGGTCGTCGCGAGCTTCACCGCGAGCCCGGTCGCATCCGAGCAGATCATCCAGCCGTCGTGCTCGCAGTAGCCGGGAGCGATCGCCTTGCGCGCACTGAACGCCGCGACCGGACCTGCCGGCACCCGCCGCTTGACGATCGCGAGGCAATGCTCGTCGTCGACTCCGCAGACGGCCACCTCGGCGCCCTGCACCAACCGCTCCTTGATCGCCGCGTAGTTGCGCATCGCGGCGTCGAGATCGTCCGCCGGGCCGTGCCGGTCGAGATGATCCGGCGTCAGGTTCAAGAGCACGCCGATGGTCGGGGCGAGGCTCGGCGTCAGGTCGATCTGGAACGAGCTCATCTCGATGACGTGGACGCGATCCGGCGAGGGCGGCTCGAGGGAGAGGATCGCCTTGCCGATGTTGCCGCCCATCTGCACGTCGCGCCCCGCGACCGAGAGAACATGGGCGATCAGCGCCGTCGTCGTCGACTTGCCGTTGGTGCCGGTGATGCAGATTACCGGCGCGCCAGGGGCATGCGCCGCACGCTCGCGAAAGAACAGCTCGACGTCGCCGATGACAGGTACGCCCGCGGTTTGGGCGAGGCGCACGGTCCAATGCGGTTCCGGGTGGGTGAGGGGCACGCCAGGCGCAAGCACCAGCGCGGCAAAGCTGCTCCAGTCTTCGCTTGAGAGATCGGCGACGGCGAAACCCGCCTTCGCTGCGGCGGCCCGCCCCGCTTCACCGTCGTCCCAGCAGGCAACGCTGGCGCCGCCCTCGACGAGCGCGCGCGCGGCGGCAAGCCCGGAGCCACCGAGACCGAATACGGCCACGCGGCGGCCTGCGAATGTGGTGCAGCGAATCATTTCGAGAATCTATCGCAGTTGGCGCGGCCGTGCTGTTGCCTCACCGTCGCGTCTCACCGCAGCTTCAGCGTGGCGAGGCCGATCAGCGCCAGGATCACCGAGATGATCCAGAAGCGCACCACGACGGTCGATTCCT
>CALMPK010000047.1 GCA_937873575.1 uncultured Hyphomicrobiaceae bacterium | reverse complement strand
AGGTAGGTGGAACAAGACCAGAGGCGCGTCACAGGGAAGAGGGCTTGCTCCCATTATTGACTAACACACCCTTCGAAACAGTGATACAAACTCTAGAACTATAGGTCTTAGGGTTATAGTATTTGTATCAATGTCCCCTATTAGCTCCCAACGTCAGCAGGCACGTGCTCTGCTCGCCGAACGTGGCATCGCACGTCTCTCGGAAATCCGGGCGGCGGGCATTACCGCAGCTACGGTGAGCCGCATGGAACAGGATGGTGAGGTCGTACGGCTCGCGCGCGGCCTCTACCAGCTTTCTAACGCTCCGCTCGATGCGCAACACAGCCTGGCCGAAGCTGCTAAACGTATCCCCAAGGGGGTTGTCTGCCTCGTTTCGGCGCTCGCCTTTCACGATCTCACGGATCAACTGCCCCGGCGGGTTTGGCTCGCAATCGGTCGGAAGGACTGGGCCTCGAAAGCGGACGAGTCAGCGCTACGGATCGTCCGGTTCGCCGACACACTGCTCAACGACAGCGTCGAACCGAAAAAGACCGAGGGGGTGGGGGGGAGGTTTTGCGGCGGGGCGAACACTATTCCGGATTGTTTCGGGCGCCGCCGCACCGTCGGCCTGGCCGTCGCCATCGAGGGGCTGCAGGAAGCGCTTCGCCGGCGCAAGGCGACACCCGGTGATATCGCTCGGCATGCTGAGCGAGGGGGCGTAGCGACCGTGATGCGCCCTTACATCGAGGCGCTGACGGCCAATGGCTAAAGAGATTAAAGACATCGGAGCGTCGGTTCGCGCGCGGCTCCTCAATATCTCAAGGTCTAACGGTCAAACCTTCGATTTGGTGCTGACGCGGTTCGCACTCGAACGGCTTCTCTATCGTTTAAGTCGATCGCCTCATGCCGAACGTTTCGTCCTCAAGGGTGCCATGTTGTTGATGACATGGCTCGAGGATCCGCATCGGGCCACCCGTGATCTCGATCTCCTCGGCTTCGGCGATCCGGACCCCGATGCCATGCTCGCGACCTTCCGCGAAATTCTGGCGTTGGACGCCGACGACGGTGTGCACTTCGATCTCGATCGCTTGCGGGTAGACCGCATCCGTGAGGGAGTCGATTATGGCGGTGTGCGTTTGCGCACGACTGCCGACGTCGGGGGTGCGCGTATCGCCATCACCGTCGATATCGGGTTCGGTGATGCCCTGGAGCCTGGAGTCGAATCCATCGACTATCCGGTACTGCTAGACATGCCGGCCCCGAAACTGCGTGCCTATGCGATGGAGACGGCGATCGCGGAGAAGTTTCAGGCGATGGTGGTGCTCGGCCGGGCCAATAGCCGCATGAAGGATTTCTACGACATCTGGGTGCTGAGCCAGTCTTTTCTCTTTAAGGATGATCGCCTGGCACGCGCGATCGCCGCGACCTTTACACGGCGAGCAACGGCAATTCCTGCGGAACTTCCCGACGCCCTCTCGCCAATATTCGCGACAGACGAACAGAAGCAGCGCCAGTGGCGCGCCTTTGTCGCGGACGTGACGATGGACCCGGGATCGCTCGAGAAGATCGTCAGCGCTCTTGCCGCCTTCCTGATGCCGCACGTCCGTGCGGCGGCCGAGATACAAAGATGAGTGCCGATCAACGGAACGCCCTCCTCATCAGCCATGCCAGTCCCGACGATAGTCCGTTTACGATTTGGCTTGGCGCGAAGTTGGCGGCGCTTGGCTATGAGGTCTGGGCCGATGTCTTGCGCCTGAAGGGCGGAGACGATTGGCAGCGCAAGCTGGCGCGGTCACATGAACAGGCGATACGGATAGACATTTCGCGGCAGGTCGGGGACGTTCGCTATCGTGCGGGCCAGCTTCTGCGAATAGCGAATGCTTACCGGCACAGGGTCGTAGAGCGCGTCGTTGTTCCAATCCATCTTCGTGAGAGCCAGCGCCTCATGGGCTGTCAGCTCAAGCGGCCCACTCCCGGCATGGCGGATTAGCTGGAGCGGCCGCGGGATGCTCTTCTTGCCCTGGTAGTAATCGCCCTTGGTCGAGACCTCGGGTGCATTGCCTGCCACCCACACCAAGGCGGAATTGCCTGTGCGGACCACCATCGTTCCGCGAGGCACGGGAAAGCTCGACGGCTTAGACGGCGGTTTCTCCACGCCCGACTTAATGAGCCAGACGCCCCGCCAGCACGATGCGGAGCTGACCTCGATGCACTCAACTTCCGCGACACCGGCGAGCGCGTCGAAGGCGCCCTCGATTTCGCCCTCCTTGAAGGCCGTCGTCTTGTGAATGACCATGCGCTTCGGCAGGTTGCCGCCGTTGCGCCCCTGATAGAGTTCTAGGCTGCGGGCGAGGACCGCGCGCATGTCGTCGCGGCTTAGAAAGGGGTTCCTGCGGGCTTCGGCGACGTCGGCCACCGGATCCCGCGCCTCGAACGCAACGAACTGCATGCCGCCGCCGTCCATGTCGAAGACCTGCGAGCAGCACGTCACATAATGCGCGTCTTGCTGGTCGCCGCGCAGAGCATAGGCCAACCCGATGTAGGCGGTATCGGCCGGCACGCCTTTCAGCGGCGCCAACTTCCACGGCGTGCCCGCAGCCTTCACGTACAGTGCGGTCGAAAGACGCCATGCGAGCGAGGCCTTGTAGCTGAAGGTGAAGACGCGGTCGTTCAGGACCTGGGTCGGAATATTATACTTGGCGCCCAGAGCCTTCAGCACGTCGTGTGCGTCAAAGAATTTTCCGCGTGTCGCCGTGTCCCAGCTGTCGGGAAAGTGGACCAGCACAACGTCGAACTCGTTGCGAACGGCGTCGAGGCGGCGGAGCGCGGCATCCATGGCAAGGTAGAGGCGATGCTGCGCGTCGCCGTCGCCCGGCAGCTGATCGAGGCGTTCAGGCCACTTGATGTGCGCGTTTGCGGGCGCGGCCTCGAGCGACACGCGGAACAGGCGCTCGAAACCGGGATATTCCGGCACATACTCTGATCGGTCGGAAGGCCGATGCACGCTCCGCAGCAGCTTCATCAGGTCGCCGCGACGATGGAAAGCGCTCTCCGGGCCAACCGTGGCGACGCGCAGGCGGGAAGTGTATCCGCCAAACGATCCCTTCGAATACGGCCCGAAATTCAGGAGGCCGCGCAGCGGATGGACATCAACCTGCGCGGCATCGGATGGCGAAAACGACAGGTTCGGCTCATCCAAGAGCGTGAATGGCGGCAGCTCGGTGAGGGCTGGGTTCGCCATCATTTGCTCCTGTCGAAGTAGGCATGGTGATGCGATGGGCGGCTATATCCTGTGATGGGTGACACCTTGAACACGGCATCAATGCCGGTGCCTTCTTCGAGCCCGAAGGCGCTTCGAGTCGTGCCCCCCGTTTCGGTCAGAAGCTGGGCCCAGGCCCCAATAATGCCGGCCCAATTGCTGTTATAGCGCGGAGCCCAGCGTTCGCGGCGCCAGTCACCGGCGGGATCACCCCGGCGCTCGGCCTGCATACCCATTTCAGCCGGGGCTTGGTCGGCGGCCAGATCCTCCGCGCTTTCCGTTTGGGGAGTGTCCTGTCGGGGTAGCTGGACGAACGTATAGGGCTCGAAGCCGCACCACCACTTGCCGTCGACCTGTTCCAGCTTGAGGTGGACACCCTCCTGAAAGGGGAAGCCAAGCTTGGGCACTGCGCCGAAGAGATTGGTCCCGTAAGCGTCGCGCATCCGAGATAGGGTCTGTTGCTGGCGCCGCGTTCGCTCAGAATCATCGCCGTCGCGCGGTGTGGCGACGACGAGCGAATGACCTGAACGCCTGTAGCGCGGGATGAGCGGACGCTGTCGGGCGAGAGATCGCACGAGCGTGTCGTAGAGCAAGCCCATGGCCCAGCTATCGGCGGCCGGATCGAGATCGATCGTTCCAGCGAGCGATGGGCCGAGCGGAGCCAAGGCGTCCAGGATCTCCTGGTCTCGCCCGAACACCGCAAGCTCACGCCCCAACGCTGCTGCCGTCGCTCGACATCCCCTCGCCTTGAAGATTTCGCGCACCTCTACCGAGGTCGTCGATTGGCTCAGCCTGATGCGCCTCGCCGCGGTCGGCATTGATTGGAGCAAAATTGCCGAATAGCGCAGCACCGGGAATGCCCGGGCTTTGGCATTCGGAATTTGAACGGGTACGAGGCGCGGCGTAGGTCGCCCTTCCATCACGCGATCGTAGAGCGCCTGCGGCAGATTGGTTGTCTTGACGATCTCCGCGACCAACTCGTCGAACGTCGTGCATTCGACAACCGACGCGTCGACTCCGGCGGCTTGCGCGCGATCCAGGAATTCAGTGACCGCTGGGAGCAGGCGGCTCGCTGAGGCGACCCAATAGAGCCCGTTCGGGAAGGGGGAGGGTGAAGCCAGGACGTCGTTCAAGGCTGTCAAAATCGAAGTATCGCGTCCGCTGTAGCCGACGAACAGCATGCCAAATCTCTTGCCGGCCTCAACCAGCACGTGCCGCATGCGGGCGTCCTGCTGCTCCAGTTCCGATCCGGTATTCTTGATTGCGATCGACTGATAATCCCCGTGGAGTTTCGCGATTAACGGCCAGTCGGATTCATCAAGACAACGCATGGCCCGGTCGGCGGAGTCGATCGCCGCCACAGTGGGCCGTCTCTGGTCGGAGGTCGGCAGGATTGCGTTCGCGGCAATTGCCGCGTCTTCCGCAAGCGGGTCGAAGTTGGTCGTGAAGATGCAGTCGACCTTGCCCGTCGCCATCAGGCTGGCAAGCACCTTGTGCCCGAAGCATGGCGTACCCTTGGAGATCGCATCCGCAATATATTGTCGACGGTGGCGAGGCTGGGGATAGACCGCCTCGAAGGCGGCGGCATATTCCGTGGGATCTCCGTCTGGTGGCAGCAGCGATGTTCGACGAAAGAAATCATCGATCCGCTCTATCCAGATGGGGTCAGCGGTATCGATTTCCCGCTTAGAAAGATTTGTCTCGCGGCAAAAGATCTGGGCCTTGAAGTCGCGGATCATCGCATAGCCGGTCGGAATCCCGGATGCCGCCGACGCGCCGGCGCCGAGAAACCATGCCACCAGATTTGGCCGTAGGGCGAAGGCTGTCGCAAACTGAGCGACGGACATGGTCGGGACGGAACGGATGGGGCTCTCCTTCGATGATGTGCGGATTGTGGGGTACTCCAGGGCCTCCAAATTCAATCAGAGTATGTCGAGCGAACGGCGCTCATCTCAGGTCTTTAAAGTCCAGGATGAGTAATAGCGGGCGAGATCAGCGATAGATCGGCCCATACATCCCCGAATTGACCATCGCCTCGTAAATCTTCTTCATGGCCAACCCGGTATCTTGGGTGACGAACAGCGACGATCGCGCGCCATGGGGCGAACCCAAGATGTAAGAGCGCATATTTTCCCATGTTTCGCCGACCTCGGACCACCGCCACGCCGGCACTTCCTTCTCGAGCATAAGCGGGACAGCGAGAGATTTGGGGATGGTAAAACCGTCCTCGAGGTCGGCCATCCACTCGCACTTTACGAGGATTGGCGTCGTCCCGCTCGAATAGAACGGTGCGTCAATCGCCTCGGCCGTCACGTAAATAGCCTTTGGCCCGACAATGTCGTTCGCCGAGCGCATCACTTCTTCACCGTCCCCATAGGGACAGGTGACGAACCCATGGGCGAAATAGACCGTGTGATCGAGGCCGCGGTATCCGCAGCGTTCGCTTGGGATAGTGACCTGGTCGCTCGCTTTCAGGGATTTCGCCACGAGGGGATGCCAGCTTGGGTAGCCTCCTACGGCCGGCCCACATGTGGCGACGATGTAGGCTAAAGCGTGCTCTGCCTGTTGGCGCTCGTCTGCTGTCAAGCTGCGCGGAATGAGATACCGTTTAACTCGCTCCAGGCCGACCTCGGCCGCTTCATCCGCGCGAAATGCCACCTGAACGCTCAAAAGCTCGAATCGATGCGTAATATTAATATGTCAATCATGAAAAGTCAATATTATGCACGAAATAAAGGATTAGTGCGCGAGACGGCTGTGAAGTGATGTCATTCCGTCCTGGCGCGGCCGACGAGCTGGAAGGGTCGTTGCGAAGTCTCCCCGGAAGGGAATGCCTTCCCCTCGGCCTCCGCGCGCAATCGGTCATAGAACCCAGTGCAACTCGCTCACGCCAAGTCCGCGCCAGCCTGTGTGGCGACAGCAGCTAACGCGTTGCGCCGCCGAAAGCCGAAAGGTTGAGCGGGGCCACTTCGAGGTTCTAGCGGACCAAGAAGTCCCTATCGACAATCATACTGGCGACACCCGGCCAGCGCAGCGCCGAGATGCCGATCATGGCGGCAGATCCACCGATCACCGCTCGTTCGCCGCTGGTCAGGGGCGAATATCGCATGGCTGGCGGCTCTTGGTCGTATTGATCGATTGAGGTGATTGGCTAACTTCGTGGGGAAACATGCCACGGATCGTTATTAGATGGCCACTTGGAGCGAATGTCGGTATCGGCAGCTGCGCGCCCCGCACCCAAAACTACGCCACAGCACGATAAAACCGCACAAACTACGACAAGGTACGCCAGGCCACGGCGATCCCAGGCAGGTTCAAGGCGGGGTTGTTCAACCGCATCATCCTGATGCGGCTCATCGCGGGCAACGGCCGTCGAGAACGCTCTCCGGCGAAACTTGACCCGGTCTTCGTCGGTACGGGCGGCGATCCGCTCTCGTGCGGCCTTGATGCCGTTGACGAAGGGCAGGGGGCTTGAGGCGGATGAACAGCGTTTCGGGCGAGCAAAGACGGCTGAAACACAAATCGAGTGGGCGTGCGCCAGCTGGAATCCCGTAGAGGCAGGCGGCCAGCCCGAGAGTGTTCAGAGTGGAGTGCCCGCCGGACTGGACACCGGCTCGTGGATGGGGGTAGCGCTCCGGGGCAGCACCCC
>CALMPK010000046.1 GCA_937873575.1 uncultured Hyphomicrobiaceae bacterium | reverse complement strand
GCCTGCTCGGCGGCGAGCACGATCGCGCCAAGGGCGCGGCGGACCTGGCGGCGGCGCTCGGTGGCCTCAAGGGGCCGCTGATGAAGGTCGCTCAGCTTCTCTCGACCATTCCCGAGGCGCTGCCGAAGGAATATGCCCGCGAGCTGTCGCAACTCCAGAGCGCCGCGCCGCCCATGGGGCCCGCGTTCGTTCGCCGGCGCATGCAGGCGGAACTCGGTGCCGACTGGCGCCAGCGTTTTCAGTCGTTCGAGACCGAGGCAAGCGCTTCGGCATCCCTCGGGCAGGTACACAAGGCAATCGGTCACGACGGACGTCGGCTCGCCTGCAAGCTTCAATATCCCGACATGCAGTCGGCCGTCGAAGCCGATCTCACGCAGCTTCGCGTCGTCTTCCAGCTCCATGCGCGCATGGACCCGGGCATCGACACGAGCGAGATCATCAAGGAGATTTCGGCACGCCTGCGCGAGGAACTCGATTATCTGCTCGAGGCGCGCCACACGGCGCTCTACGCGCTCGTGTTCGACGGCGACGGGTTGATCCGCGTGCCCGAGATCGTGCCGGAGCTGTCGACGCGCCGCCTGCTCACCATGAGCTGGCTCGAGGGCCGCCGCATGCTCGACTACAAGGGGCACGGCATCGAGGACCGCAATCATCTCGCCCGCGCCATGTTCCGCGCCTGGTGGTATCCGTTCAGCCATTACGGAGTCATCCACGGCGATCCCCACCTCGGCAACTATACCGTGTTCGAGGAGGACGGCCGGCCCGCCGGCATCAACTTGCTCGACTACGGCTGCATTCGCACCTTCCCGGTTTCCTTCGTGGAGGGCGTGGTGGAACTCTATCGCGGATTGCTCGCCAACGACCGCGACCGTGTGGTCGCGGCGTACGAGCGCTGGGGCTTCAGCGGGCTCAACGACGAGCTGATCGAGGCCCTCACGATCTGGGCGCGTTTCATCTATGGCCCTCTGCTCGACGACCGCGAGAGGATCATCGCCGATGGCACGACGCCCGGCGAGTATGGGCGCAAGGAAGCCTTCAGCGTTCACAAGATCCTGCGCGAGAAGGGGCCGGTGAAGGTGCCGCGCGAGTTCGTGTTCATGGACCGGGCGGCGATCGGCCTCGGCGGGGGATTCCTGCATCTCGGGGGGCGGCAGAACGGGTACCGCCTCTTCAACGAGACCATCGAGGATTTCGAGGCGGCGACGGTTTCAGAACGTCAGCGCGTGGCGTTCGAGCGCGCAGGGGTGCCGCTGCCGCACGTCTCGAGTGTGTGAGCCTTCGCTCGCCTGTGCTCCGTTGGAAGGTGGAGCGCTCGGCGCTCTGGCACGAAAGTGCGAACCGCACGCCGCGCCCATGGCGTTCAGTCCCATTGGTTGCGGTATGGGCCGCCGGACCGGCTCACAGGCCGGCTTTCGTCGAAGCACCGTTCGCTCCGGCGAGGCGGGCAAGCCTTGTCTGAAAGTGGTGGCGACCCCGGCAGGACTTGAACCTGCGACCATTCGCTTAGAAGGCGAATGCTCTATCCAGCTGAGCTACGGGGCCATCCGGTACGGACGCAAAGTGCACGCCGGTGACGTGCCGAAAGCAGATTCCGCATGCGTGCGGCGCGCTCCATTTTCGAGCGGTGGCCGCAGGTCAACTCGAGGCGTTCGCGACGTTGGCAGGTCGCCAGCACCCGCCCTCGCGGCGAGGCGCTCGGACGCTTCTCGATACGTGAAGCGGGCTGACAAGACAAGAACCCGGCGGAGCCCGCAAGGGCATCGCGACGCCACCCAACCGGCACCATCGCCCCGGATTTGCGCCAGGTTGGCGAAGCTGAGCACATTCGGTTGCTCGACGGCGGCGACGACACCGTGACGGTGCTGTGCCGAAAACGCTCGCGCCCCCCCCTGTTGAGCGAGGTGGCGCGAGAAAATGCGTTCCGTCGAGATCGAAGAACGCGCCACGAGGGTTCGTGCGACGTTGATGGAAGCGCCGAGCGCTTCCATCTCGATCGATCTCCCCCGAGAGCCGTCAGCGAACGTTGCGGCGTACGATACGCGGGAACTCGTCACCGCCGATCTCGTCGGGGTTGCCGAAACCCTGTGCCGGCTGGGTCGTCGCATTCCACCAGCGGTCGGGCACCGGGTCCTGCGCAGCAGGAGCAGGCTGCGGCTGCGGTTGCGGCGCGGCTTGTTGTGCCGGCTGGCGCTGCGGCGCGCGCTGCTGGGTCGGTGCGCCGGCGAACCAAGCGTCGATCAGGTCGAGCTCCTCCGCCGACAGGCTGAGGCCCTGGCTGCGGCAGCGCGCGACGACGAAGTTGCGGAAGCGGCCAGCGAACAGCTTCGCCGACGCGCCCTGCTCGAACCACGGATCGGTCTCGCTGATGACATCCAGCACGAAGCGGATGTCGTCACGGCGAACCTCGATGCCCGATTGCGTGGCGCGGTCGGCGATGTTGACCAGGGTCTGCGCGCCGCTGAGGCCGTTGCGGGTGATCTCCTCGGCGATGATGTCGAACAGCGAACGATACTCGGGCGGCGAGAGCGGCGGCGCCTGACACGCATCGTGGATGCGCGCGATCGAGCGCTGGATCGCCGTCGCACCGTCGATCGGCGAACGCTGAGCGGCGGCTGCGGGCGCCTGGGCCTGCGGGGGGGCGGCCGATGCGCTGGCCGGTGCGCTGGCCGGTGCGCTGGTCGGTGCGCTGGCCGGGGCAGCGGGCTGGCGCGGAGCCGGGGCCTGCTGGGCAGACGGCGCGGGGGCCGGGGCGGCAGGAGCCTGCGGAGCGGCGAACGCGCGCCGATCGGTGCCGGGAATAGCGGGCATCGGCATCTGGCGCAGGCCCGGCTGGGCGGCCTGGGCTGGCGGAGCAGCGGCTGCTGCCGGCTGCAGGGGCTGTGCTGCTGGCGC
Source organism: uncultured Hyphomicrobiaceae bacterium (assembly GCA_937873575.1). GTDB lineage: Bacteria > Pseudomonadota > Alphaproteobacteria > Rhizobiales > Hyphomicrobiaceae > JAEUMD01. The sequence continues at coordinate 3,635 of CALMPK010000046.1, read as the reverse complement.
AAGGCTCATGCCCGGTGCGGGGCCCATGGCCCGAGCCGGAGCCGGCCGTGCGGGGGCATCCTCGGCGGCGAGCTCACGCGGCGGGGCCGGCTGGAGGTCGTTGCGGGCATGCTCGTGCCGGGCGAGTTCCTGACGCGGATCGGGGCGAGCCTCGGGGCGCGCCGCCGGACGGCCACCGGTGCGGGGCTCGAGCAGGGGATCGAGCGTGAACGACGGTGCGGGCGGCAACGCGGCGCGCGGCTCCTCGGCGATCTGCTGGCGGGCCGGCTCCGGCTTGGCCGCTGCCGGCTGCTGGGCGATCTGGCGGCTCGCGTCATAGACGAAGTACGGCGGCTGCTCGCTGAGGCGGATCTCCTCGGGAAGCGCCTTCAACAGCAGCTCACGGAAGCTGCCCGTGCCGCCCCAGGCCATGCCGACGGTGCGCTCGTGTCCGAGATTGCGAACCGCGCGGTCGGCGAGCGCCTCGAGCGGAACCGGCTGGCCGGCGGAGCGGACAGCCTCGATGACCTCCTTCACGATCTCGCGGCGGATGCCTTCGATTTCGGAGGGGCTCGGCAGTTGCTGGCCGGGCAGGGCGCGCGCGGCGGGTAGCGCCTCGTTGCCCTCGGGCTGGGCGATCGCACGGCCTTCGAGCAGCAGCGCGATGAGGTCGCTCTCACGCACTTCGCCGTCGCTGATGGCGGTGTAGGGGGCGGCCGTATAGTCGTTGGCGAAGATCACCGTGCGGCGCGCATGCGCCCGCAGGCGATGCAGCAGCGGCGTGAAGTCGGCATCGCCGGAGAGGATGATGAACTCGTCGAAGTAGGTGTCGTGGTTGAGATAATCGCGGATATCCATGACCATGCGGATATCCGACGAGTTCTTGAGCTGGGCGGTGAGCGGCGGGCAGTCGACCACCTCGAAGCCCGAGCGCAGGAAGTGGTGGCGCACGAACGGAAACGAGTTCATGTCGGTCGAATTGTCGGCGCTGTTGCGGCGCGGTACGGGATTGCCGTAGCAGCGGCTCATGACGATGCGCCGCGTCGTTTCGAGCGCTGGGCCATTCGTCGGCGTGATGAGGCCGCCGGATGCCAGCTCGGCGAGCCAGACGGGCGCGTCCTTGGCGAATCGGCGCGCGGCCTCCTCGCTCTTGCGCTTGAGCGACAGATAGATGTTGTCGTAGTCGACAAACACCGTGCTCAACGACACCCCTGTGTTCCCGCGCTTCATTGACTGGTGGCCCCCGCTTTGCCGCAAACTTGATTGCGGCGCAGTCTTTATGAGTCGTGGTGCAGCGGCAAGCGCACCTGGGCCTCGCTCCCCGCGTAAAGAAAATTGCCCATGTGGATCAGTGGGTTGACCGGAAAAATCGCCGGGGGTTCCGCGTGGATAACCCGTTGATTGGACAAAGCCGTCACGGCGGCCCGGAGCGCCTGAGGAACCCCCGATTCGAAGCGCCGCGTGTGACCCGCGGGCGACGTTGCGACAAGATCAGAGATGAAGGCCTGATTGCCTCAGCCGGCGTTGCCCGGTTGCCAGCCCTCGGGCTTGATCTCAAAGCCGGAGAATTCGAACCCCGGCGCGACCGTGCAGCCGACGAGGGTCCAGTCGCCGAGGCTCCTCGCCTGCTGCCAGTCAAGGGCCGGCACGACACCCTGCGGGCGCTCTCCGGCGGCAAGATCGGCACCGAGGCGCGAGAGCTCGGGTGCTCCGCCAGCAGCGGGTGCGATCGACAACTCGAGTGGAGCACCGGCATACCAGTGCCACGTCTCCGTCGCGTCGACGCGGTGCCAGCGCGACACGACGCCCGCCGGCAACAGGAAATAGATTGCCGTGGACGCGGCCCGCCCCGCGCCGGCCAGTGTCGCCATGTCGCGAAACGTTTCCCTGAAAAAGCCGCCCTCGGGATGCGGGGCGAGGTCGAGCAGCGCGATCACGGCATCGGCTGTGAGATGGTTCATGGTCCGGCCCGCCGCGCCCGTCACGAGCGGTTCTTGCGATCACGCAACTCGCCGAAGACCTGCCACGCCGGGGCGCCCTCCATGCCGAGCTTGTGCTGGATGGCCGGCACATGGGCGCGCAGGAACGGGTTGGTGGCGAGTTCCGCGGCGATGGTCGTCGGCAGCGTCGGCAGGCCTTTGGCGCGCAGCGCTTCGGCTTCCTGCATGCGCCGTTGCAGCGCCGCGTTCTCGGGATCGACCGTTAGAGCGAAGCGTCCGTTGGACACCGTGTACTCGTGACCGCAATAAATCTGGGTTTCGCCTGGAAGCGCGGCAAGCTTGCGCAGCGCCTCGTGGAAGCCTTGCGGCGTGCCCTCGAACATGCGCCCGCAGCCGAGCGAGAACAGCGTGTCGCCGACGAAGGCGGCATTGGCCGCGGGAACGATGTAGGCCACATGCCCGAGTGTGTGTCCCGGCGTCTCGATCACGGTCACGTCGATGCTGCCGACCTTGAAGCTTTCGCCTTCGCCGACTTCGAGATCGATGCGTGGAATCTTCGCCGCTTCGCGTCGCGGCCCGACGACACGACAACCCGTGGCGTCTTTCAGTTCGGCTATGCCCTCGGTGTGGTCGGCATGATGGTGCGTCACTAGGATGTCGGTGAGCTTCCACCCCTTCGCTTCGACTTCGCGCTCGATCGGATAGGATTCGGCGGCGTCGATCGAAGCGGTCGCGCCGGTCGCGGGATCGTGGATGAGAACGGCGTAGTTGTCGTTGAGGATGGAGAACTGGTGGATCTCGATGGCGGCCATCTGGTCCTCGTCGTCGGTCCGAATTTCGGTGGTTGGCAATCTGCCGTGAGCTTCGCCCGGCCGCATGGGACGACATCGGCGATGCGCGGCCGGATCGAGAGGCTTTGGAATTCTTGGGCCTTGAATGGTCTCATTCGGTCGGGGCCCGCCCACGGGCGCGCCCGATCGGATAGGGCTCTAGCGCGAGGACGCCGGGCTTATCAAGGCCGGGCTTCACGCCCGCGCCCTCCGTCTCGGCCTTGAGTGTTGGTTTCAAGGCCATTGGGGCGGCGGATTCATGGTCGGGCGCCGGGCGCGGCCGCACAAGCAGTGATGACGATCCCGCCATAGCGATCTTCAGGGTTGGTTGGACCGCCGCCGATCTCCTGGCACGGCCCGATGCTCGTGCAGATGCGCCAACGTCCAGCCGCGCCGCCGTGATCGGCGAGGCGCATCGCGTCGAGGCTGCGTGCGTCCGGGCGATAGCGCCACCAGCCGCCTTCGAGGCGGGCGCCATCGGGTGGCTCCATGCCGGCGCCTGAGCCCTTCACGCGCGCTTCGACGAGTTCGAGCCGGTCGCCCGCGGCGATGCGCCAGTCCTCTTCCCACGCCGTGTGCTCGACGGTGTGCATCCATTGCAGCGTGAAGCTCGACGCGGCCAGGTACGCGACCAACCCTCCGCTTGCGATGCAAATGCCCATGAACGTCCGTGCGCCTAGGCCGTCGTGGCGTCGCGATCCCGCGTCCGCCACAGATGCACGCCAACGGCAAGCGCGGCGAGCGCAAACCCGATTTCGTCGGTGAGCGGCAGTGCTGCTATCAGCATGCCGGCCGCGACGGCGGCGAGGATGCGCTCCCACCACGTCATCGGTTGGCGCAGGTAGCCGACGACCACCGAGCCCCACAGGCCGATGGCGATCGTCAC
>CALMPK010000045.1 GCA_937873575.1 uncultured Hyphomicrobiaceae bacterium | reverse complement strand
CAGGGTGGTCGCGTCGGTCAGGCTCCCTCCGGCGATGTCGGTCAGCTCCAGGCTGCCGCCGCCGAGGTCCCCGGCGATGCCGTCCGGCGCGATGAAGCCCATGATGATTCCGCTGGCGGCGAGGATCGCCTCCTTCTCGCCGGACAGCACCTCGATATGCACGCCAAGGGCTTTCTCACCCCTTGTGATGAAGTCGGGCCCGTTCTCGGCCTCGCGCACGGCCGCGGTCGCGATCGCGCGGACATTCTTCACGCCGAGATCGCGGGTGATGGCGTGAAACCGCTTCAGCGCAGCGAGCGCGCGCACGACGCCCTCGTCGGCGAGGCGATTGGTCGAGGCGACGGTGCGGCCTAGGCCGCAAAGGACTTTTTCGTTGAACAGCGGAGTCGGTGCCCTGACCGCGCCCTCGTAGATGACCAGACGGACCGAGTTCGATCCGATGTCGACGACGGCGATCGGTTCGAGCTCGCGATTGCGGCCTCGCTCGGACAGAAGCTGCGAGAGGGATGGCACGACCGCTTGTCCTATTTTGCGGGTTTGAGCCGCTTCAGGCTGAACTCCGGGGGACGGTTGAGCGCGAGGCTGGCGCCACGGCCCGACAAGCTCGGATTGGTCATGAAATAGAGATGTGCGTTGAACGGTTCCTGGCCGCTCTCGAGCTCGACGCGGGTCGAGGAACCATCCGGGTTGATGCGCCAGCTCTGCTGGTTGTCCGTCAAGTTCGCCACCATGATCTGCTCGAGCACCTGCGCGTGCACGGTCGGGTTCAACATCGGCACCATGGCCTCGACGCGGCGATCGAGATTGCGCGGCATCATATCGGCCGAGCTGATGTATACGGCGGCGTGGGCGGACGGCAACCCCTCACCTCTGCCGAAACAGTAGATGCGGGAATGCTCGAGAAACCTTCCGATGATGCTTTTGACACGGATACGTGACGAAAGGCCCGGCACGCCCGGTTTCAGGCAGCAAATGCCGCGCACGATGATGTCGATTTCGACGCCGCTTTCGCTCGCCTCGTAGAGCGCCTCGATGATCTTCTTGTCGACGAGGGAATTCATTTTCATCCATATCGCCGCCGGGCGGCCGGCGCGTGCGTGCTCGATCTCCTCCTGCACGTGCGAAAGAATCCTGTCGCGGATGCCGCGCGGGCTCGCGGCCATCGCCTCGAGCGCGCCCGGTTCGCCATAGCCGGTGACGAAATTGAAGATGCGCGTCACGTCGCGGCCGATGGCGGGGTTGTTGGTGAACAGCGACAGGTCGGTGTAGATGCGCGCGGTTTGCGGATGGTAGTTGCCGGTGCCGATATGGCAGTAGGTGGCGAGATCGTTGCCCTCGCGCCGGACCACGAGCCCGAGCTTGGCGTGCGTCTTGAGCTCGATGAAACCGTAGACGACATGCACGCCCGAGCTTTCCAGGTCGCGAGCCCAGCGGATGTTGGCGGCTTCGTCGAAGCGGGCTTTGAGTTCGACGACGGCCGTCACCGACTTGCCGGCCTCGACTGCTTCCTTCAACGCCCTGACGATCGGGGAATCGCGTGAGGTGCGATACAGCGTCCATTTGATCGCCATGACGTTGGGATCGGCCACCGCCTGACGCAGGAACTGCACCACCACGTCGAAACTCTCGTAAGGGTGGTGGACGATGAGATCCTTCTTGCGGATCGCGCCGAAGCAGTCGCCGTTGAATTCGCGGATGCGCTCGGGGAAGCGGATGTTGAAGGGCTTGAACTGCAGGTCGGGCCGGTCCGGCACGATCATCTGCGTGGCATTGGCGAGGCCGAGGATGCCCTCCTTGACGAAGATCGATTCGTCACCGACCTCGAGCTCCTCGATGACGAACTTGCGCAGGCGCTCGGGCATCGACGCTTCGAGTTCGAGCCGGATGACATGGCCGCGCCGGCGCCGCTTCAGCAGCGTCTCGAACGAGCGCACGAGATCCTCGGCTTCCTCCTGGATCTCGATGTCGCTGTCGCGGATCAGGCGGAACGCGCCGCGTCCCTTGATCTCGAAGCCCGGGAACAACGACGTCAGGAACATGCCGATAATGGTTTCGATCTGAACGAACCGGATCGACGTCGAGCCATCGTCGCCATCCGGCAAGCGTATGAAACGGTCGAGCTGGCTCGGGATCGGGATGAGGCCGTTCATCGAGCGCGCCGGGCTCTTCATCTCGACCACCAGCGTCAGGCCGAGATTGAGGATGAACGGAAAGGGGTGCGCGGGATCGACGGCAATCGGCGTCAGGATGGGGAAGATGTGGCTCATGAACAGCCGCTCGAGCCAGCCGCGTTCCTCCTTCGTCACCGACTTCTCGTCGACGAGGTGGATGCCGGCCTTCGAGAGGTCCTCGATCAGCGAGACCCAGATCAACTGCTTCTCGGTGACGAGCGTCGAGACGAAGCGGTTGATGGCGGTGAGCTGCTGCGCGGGTGTCAATCCGTCCTGCGAGGTGGTCGATATGCCGGCCGCGATCTGGCCGACGATGCCGGCCGCGCGCACCATGTAGAACTCGTCGAGATTGTTGGCGGAGATAGCGAGAAAGCGCAGGCGCTCCAGCACCGGGTGGCGCTCGTTCTTGGCCTCCTCCAGCACGCGCTTGTTGAACTGGAGCCAGGAGAGCTCGCGATTGTAGTAGCGGGCGGGGCCTTCGGGCGCCGCCGCTCCGAGATCGCCCCCCGATGGTCCGGCCTTCGCCCCGCGCTCGACCTCGACCTTCTCGGCCTTCTCCGCTTTGTCGGCGCTCTTGCTACGCGCACTCGTCATCGGGCCATCTCCTGAACGTGCGCCCCTCGCGGGACGAATGCATGTTTCTCTCGGTGAGTGAGGCGCTCGACGCCTCTTTCTCGGTCAATTGTCCACGAACTCGTCGCCGGTGTCGCTCTCGGGCGTCGTGTCGTGCAGCACGGTCGCGGCGAGCGCGCGCGTGACGCTGCGCTGCATGGCGAGCGCGCGCCGGTCGATCTGCTCGACGATGGCGTTGGCCGCTGCCATCGAGCGCTCGATGCGCAGGGCGATGTAGCTGACGACGTGCGGCTCGATGGCGAGCTGGCGGTCGGCGAAGAGCTTGATGAGCACGGCCTTCAGCAAAGCCTCGTCTGGCGGGGCGATGCGAGCGAGGGGCAGCGCGCGCAGCCGCGACCGCAAGTCCGGCAATGTGACGGAAAGCTCGCCTGGGGCTTGCCGCGATGTGACGAGGATCGAGCCCTTTCGCTCCCTCGCGAGGTTGAGCAGATGGAAGAAGATCCGCTCGTCGCCGATGCCGCGGTCGATATCCTCGATCAGCATGGTCGGGCGCTCGTCGAACGCGGCGACGGCCGCCTCGCCGAGCGCGCTGCCCTCCCAGGCATGTGCGGCCGCGCGCCCCTGCCACACGTGCGCGAGATGCGACTTGCCGGAGCCTTCCGGCCCGACGAGAACGCCGGCCCAGTGCGGCCAGTCAGGCCAGCGCTCGATCAGCTCGACGGCCGCACGGTTCGATTGCGACACGAAGAAGTTGTCGATGTCGAGCGCCCGCGCGAGCGGCAGGTCGAGAACGAGCTGGCGCGGCTCGGTGCTCATCGCGCCGTCTCGCTGCGCGGGGGCTCGGCCACCGTTCGTGGTGCGCCGCCGGAATAGACCGAGCTGTTGAGGTAGGCTTCGAGCGCGAAGCGGACGAGCACGCCGAGCGCGGCCGCCACGGGCACGGCGACGAGTACGCCGACGAAGCCGAACAGGTAGGAAAATACGAACAGCGCGAAGATCAGCCAAACCGGGTGGAGGCCGATCTTCGAGCCGACGATCTGCGGGCTCAGGAAGCCGGCGTCGAGACCCTGCCCGGCGAGGAAGATGGCGATCACCATGACGAGCGGGACATAATCTGGCCAGAACTGCACGACGGCGAGGACCGACGATACGATGAGGCCGAGCGTCCAGCCGACGAACGGAACGAACGCCATCAGGCCGGTGACGAGGCCGACGAGCAGCCCATATCGCAGGCCCGCGGCACTGAGGGCTGCGGCGTAGAACACGCCGAGGATGAGGCATACCGTTCCCTGACCGCGGATGAACGCGCCGACCGAGGCATTCACGTCGCTGGCCAGACGGCGCAACGTCGCAAGGTGCGCGCGGGGCAGCCAGCTATCGACGCGCGCGATCATCGCGTGCCAGTCGAGCAGAAGATAGAAGACCACGAGCGGCGTCACGAGCAGCAGCGACAGGAAATTGACCACCGCCATGCTCTGGTTCCACAGCGACGAGGCGGCCCAAGCCGCGATCGACGCCCAATTTTCGGAAACGCCGGAGAGCGCGGTCTTGAAGCTCGTCTCGAGGCCCGGGAAGCGGTCGCCGAAGCGCTCGTGCAGAAACGCCTCGAGCTTCACCGAAAGCCGTGCCAGCTCGTCGGGGAGTGCGGCGGCGAGCTGCTCCGCCTGCGTCGCCAGCAGCGGAAAGAGGAAGACGGCGGCGACGACCAGAACCAGGATCGCCGCGATCATGATGAGCACCGCGGCGGCGACACGCGGCAGCCCGAGCCGCTCCAGGGCGTCGGCGACCGGGTTGAGGAAATAGGCGATGACGATGCCGGCGATGAACGGCAGCATGATTTCGCGCAACAGGCCGACCAGCGCCACCAGCACCACCGCAACTACGATCCAGAACAGTGCCTGACGCTCGAGGTGGGCGCCCGCTCGCGCCGGCCCGACTTGCGCTTCATTCGACATTCCGGATTCTCCCCCGACTTCGCCATGCGCCCCGTGCGCCCGCACACTTCGTACTGTCCGCCGCTTGCGGCGGGCCCCCCGGGCCCCGGGGCCGCGCACGAAATCCCCCGGGGT
>CALMPK010000044.1 GCA_937873575.1 uncultured Hyphomicrobiaceae bacterium | reverse complement strand
CCAACCTGACAGTCCCGGTTCCGGCAATCCTGTCGGACGGACGCAACCGCCTTCCAGGCGATGCCTAGCTCTGACGGCGGACCGTTTTCAGATAGCGCCAGATGCCTACGCCCGCTACCGCGAGCATCAGATGAACGGCTATCACCGGCGGCCACCCGACAAGATAGAGGATGTCGTTGCCGATTCCGCCCTTGAACGGACCGCCTCCGAACGCGAGGCCTCGGGTTCCAAGAAGAGCGTGAAAATAGGTCGGGACCGAGAAGAACCACGCCGTGATGACGGACGACCAGAAGAGGACCCTGTGCGAGCGCCCGCTCAGAAGAAAGAACTGCCCGGCGCATCCGATCGCCATCAGCATCAACCCCTGCGTGATACCCTCCATGTGCGCCATGCGCCATGCGCGGTGATCGGCCGGAAGCTGGATGTCGATCGGCGGAATGACCGGCCAGAGGACGACCTGCCCGAGCAGGGCGAACATCCAATGCCAGCCGACAAAGACTGAAAAGGCCAGAAGGCCAACGCCGTTGAGGACAAGCAGCGCTCGGGTCCGCTCGGGCATCGACGTCATGAGAGTTCCAGCAAATGGGGGATCGGTTCGGCAAGACGTCGCATGTCGAGAACGCCTGACATGTCGGGTCTTTCGTTGTGCAGCCGCTGCCAGGCGCGCGCCCAGCCGGGGTCCTTGATCTCTCGCGGATCGTAGCCGGGCCTGAGCACGCGCAGCATGCGCGGGGCGAGCCGCAAAAAAATACGGCCGAGCATGGCCGCCAGAGCGATGCGCGAACGCCAGGACCGCCACAGACCATCTTCGATCAGCAGCGCCCGATAACCCTGGCGGGTGCGCGACATGATGTGGGCGGTGGCCCGCAGATAGCCCCAGATTCGCATCCAATAGCGGCCATCGAGGGCATGGAATGCGTCATAGGTGACTCGCTTGTGCTCGATCTCCTCCACAAAGTGCCAGAGGATCAGCGAGCCGACGGCATCGTCGCCATCGCCGAACAGCGCGACGCGATCGGCCACGAGGAAGTGGCCCATCGCCAGCGCCATGGACTCAAATCCCTCGGCATAAGCAAGGTTGAAAGCGAAGGACTTGCCGGCGGCAAAACCCGCATAGTCCGCCTTCAGCAAGGCCTCCATCTGCGGCACAGCGGCGTAGCCAAGCTCGGCAAGCCTTCGATTGAAGACCTGATGCTGCCGGTAATGGGTCGCCTCCTGACCGATGTAGAGGTCGATCTCAGCTGACAGCTTCGGATCGGCAATTCTTGCCTTGGCCAGCCGCATGGTCTCGATGAGATAGGGTTCCAGAAACGGCATCGCGAGCGAGGCCGCGTTCACCATCTGGCTGAACTCGCGGCGACTTGGGTTCCACCACGCCTTCAAGCGGTCGGGATAGCCAAAGCGCATGCGCCTGACGACCATCATCGGTGACGGCTGGCCTGCAGCCTCTGCCATCGCTTGTTCCCCAAGCAACCGTTGCTTCCCGGAGCGAGTATCGAGGGTGGGCGCGTCTTTGACCAGTGAATTACTTCCTGCGGCGCGTGATGCCGCAGAGCCGCCGAGCGCCCTGCCCGCGCAGACCAGAGCCGGCTGCTCTCGCGCTGACTGAATGGCGGCGCTGTCAGGCGCGCGCCAGGCCTGCTCAGTGGGGCAACGCTTGGTGCAGCGTTTGCAGGCGGTGTGGGCACAGTCAAGCAATGTAACCAGTGCGCGAGCGGGTGGGCTACGACCTGCTATAGGTGGCTGGAAATCCGCCATTCGTAATACACGCAACAGTGGCGCCGGAATCTGTGCATACAATGCCGCCTGGTGACCTATGTGCAGCCTCAACACCCTGCGCAAGGATCCCGCGGCACTGCTCAAACAAGTCGGTATCCGACCCCCGTCTCGGTGAGAATTCGTTCCGGGCGATCTGGGTGGCGTTCCAGCTTCTGCCGCAACTGACGAACGTAGATCCTCAGATACTGCACGTCTCCACCCCCACCCCAGATTTCACGCATGAGCATGCGGTGGGTGAGGACCTTGCCGGCATGCGTCACGAGCATGCGCAGGATCTCATACTCCTTGGGCGAGAGCTTCACGTCCACCCCATCGCAGCGGACGAGACGGCGCGAGAGATCCACTAAGAGTCCGTCGCGCTCATAAACGGGCTCCCCTCCTTGCTGCTGGACGCGGTGGCGCAGAGCGGCGCGGATGCGGGCGACCAGCTCGCCGATACCGAACGGCTTGGTTACATAGTCGTCCGCGCCGAGGTCGAGCGCGTCGATCTTGGCCCGTTCGTCCCCCCGGGCCGAAAGCACGATAATCGGCGTCGCGTCCCTGCGGGCGCGCAGATCGCGGATCACGTCAAGTCCATCCTTGTCGGGAAGCCCGAGATCGAGGAGCAGCACGTCCGGACGTTCGCGCGCCAGAATCGCTTCACCTTCGGCAGCCGTCGCAGCCTCGAAGACGAGGAAGCCCTGGGTCGTGAGCCCTGTACGCAACAGGCGCCTGATGGGCGCCTCGTCATCGACGATGAGGATCGGCGTCTCGCTCATGCAGCCGGCTCGGCCTCTCCCGGGGGT
>CALMPK010000043.1 GCA_937873575.1 uncultured Hyphomicrobiaceae bacterium | reverse complement strand
CGCCGGTGATCACGTACTGGAGATCGGGATGGCGTTCGCGGCCGCGCCCGAGCACGCCGATGACGCGGCGATGCCCCTTGTAGGCATCGGCTTTCTCGATGCGGGCAACGGTGAGTAGGTAGGGTTTGCCGGCGAACGGCAGGCCGTCCGGCAGGCTGGCATCCTGGTCGCGCGAACGTATTGGAAAACGCAGTGTATTGGGCAGCACCTTGATCTTCTGTGGATCGATGTGGGCCCATTGCAGGATGCGCTGGCGCGTGTAGCGGCTGACGGCGGTCACGAGATCGGCGTGCTCCAGGCCTGCCTGCAGGAGGCGCGACGGCCGCTCCCACGCGTCGACGCCATGCACCTGCAGCCACATCGGCTTGCCCAACAGCCGCGCCAAGCCCGCGGCCAGGGGCGCATGGTAAAGATGACCACAAAAAACGACGTCGAATGGACCGCGTCGCAGGGCGACCTCGGCGGCGTTGGCCGCATACCGCAAGCGAGAGGCAACGGGCGCCAATTGCTTCACCTTGTCCGGGACCGCTTCATCGATCGCCTTGCCGAGGCGCGGCAGCAGGACGACCTCGGTCACGTCCTGCGACAGCGAGAGTGCGGTAACGAAGTCGCGATTGTACTGCGCGATGCCACCGCGGCCACCAAAGCAGTCGGTGAGTAGTGCGAGAACCCGCATGGCTCAAATCATTTGCCCCAGCACGCGCCGCCGTGGAGCGGCGGCGATGCGCGCACGGCAGGTTTCGAGATCACGCACGAAGAGCGTATTGCCGGTGGCCGGCGCTACAACGGCATCCGCCCAATCCAACCTGCGGCTGAACGGTTCGTAGCGCGCCCGACGGAATCCGACGCCGGTCAGTTGCGCGAGTATCTCCTCGTCCACCGTCTCGATGAGCAGCGCGCGCAACGTCGGTTGCGCCAGTACCCGATGCGCGCCGGCGACAACATGCGGCTCGTAGCCTTCGACATCGATCTTGATCAGTGTCGGCGTACCTTCCCCGACGATGGTGTCCAGCGGCTCGACGACGATCTCGCACCCTGTGTCGTCTCCCGCCTCAAGGACATGATTGGTGGTATCGCGTCCGACGCTGAAGCGCACCATGCCGCTCGCTGCCCCGACCGAACTCTCGACCACCTGCACTCGATCCTCAACGCGATTGGCTCCGATATTGCGACCCAAGTGGTTGGCCGTCTCCGGATCGGGCTCGATTCTGATCGTTTTGGCCCCGCATACCGCGCTCGCCAACACGGTGTAGCTGCCGACATTGGCTCCCACGTCGACGAACAGATCTTCGGGCCGCAGCAGGTGAAGGGTAAAAGCCATGTCGGCGAACTCGTGCAGGCCACAGTAGATGTTGCCCGTGGCACCGGTCATGCCGTTGGAATCGATCAACTTGGCGTCATCGCCCCACGACACCAGGACATCCCGGCGCAATCGGCTCTCAACCTGCCAGCGCGCGAAGCGCCAGTAGGTGAGGTGCGGTCGCCGGCGCGCCAATGGATGGCGACCGAGGTAGCCGAGGGTGGAACTCATCACATCCCCTGGCTGTGGGCCACGTGCAGCGCCCAGCGTCGTGCCCAAGGCAGTCCCGGGTGGTTGATGCCGGCAGAAGGTGCTGAGCGCACCCGCGGCGGCAGACCGAGCCCCGTGCTACGTTTCTGCCAGTCGGCGATGGGCGTGGAGAGCCCGGTCTTGCGTCGCCTCGTGATCGCCGCTGGCAGCGGGGTGCGCGGTGCCGCGCCGAGCGCCGCCTTGCCACCGGCGAGCGCGCCGGACAGGACGAGCGGCGCCACCGCAGCGAGCAGAGTCGCATCGACGTACGGCGTCCGCACCTCCACAGAGTGAGCCATGCTGGCCCAATCGGTGTCGCGCAAGAGCTGGTTGCGCATATATACCTGCGCCTCGAGGGTCGCCACCTTGCCGAAGGGTTTCGATGGGCTCGGCTCAAGCGCTAGCTCCGCTCCGCCGAAAGCGCCGAGCCGGCGCAGCCCCTCCCGCACGATGTCGGGCGCCAGCAGAGGGTCGATCTCCCACGGGAGGTAGAGTCCCCGCCGCAGCAGATAGGCACCGGGATAAGAGCCTCCGAGCTCCAGCAGGCCAGCCAACTTCGGGTGCGTCCGCAGGCCGAGCCTTTCCAGCAGCGCAACGCCGTGCCGCAGAGCCGGGCCACTACCCGGAACGCGCGAGGGCAGGGCGAGCCTGCGCACCCACCGCGGCACGTCGGCGAACGACGGATAGCCGCCGAGAAGTTCGTCCCCTCCAACGCCCGAGATCGCGACCTTGAGGCCGAGCGCAGCCGCGGCCTTGCTCACGAACCAAGTGTTGAGCCCGTCGATCGAGGGCTGATCCATGGCCTTCAGAATGGAGTGAAGGTCGTTCTCGAACTCACCGCGGGTGACGACGTATTCGGTGTGGCGGGTGCCGTACAGCCTTGCCACCTCGGCCGCCAGCGCGCCCTCGTCGTGCTCGCTGCCGCGGAACTCCTCGAAGGTGATCGAGACCGAGCGGGTATCCCGGTGGCCGACATCGCGCATGAGGCCGACGAGCGCTCCAGAATCAATCCCGGCCGACAGGAACACACCGACCGGCACATCTGCGACCAGATGGTGGCGTACGCTGCTCAGCATGGCTTCGCGAAAGAGCTCGCGGGCCTCCTCACCCCTGCTGCGCCCCACGTCACTCGCCTGCGAGGCGACCTCGGCCTTGCAGAATGCCTGCGCGATCGAATGGTAGCGTTTGGGCTGTCGGGCGCCGATTCGGCCCACCCTCATCATCGAGCCGGCCGGCAGGGCGCGGATGGCAAGCTTAGTCGTGTAGGGCTCGGGCACGCTACCCCACAGGTAGAAACCGACCGCGCCTGCCGGATCGACATCCCCTGAGATCATACCGCCCGCCATGAGCGCCTTGACCTGGGAGGCGAAGCGGAACGTCCAACCGTCGTCCGCGTAGTAGAGCGGCTTGATGCCGTAGGGGTCGCGAGCGAGAAACAAATCGCCAGAGCGGGCATCCCAGATTGCGAACGCGAACATGCCACGCAGGTCGTGGACCATCGCCTCGCCCTTCGCGCCATAAAGATGCAGCAGGACTTCCGTGTCCGAATTGCTCCGGAATTGGTAGCCTTTCGCTTCAAGCCCCCGTCGAAGCTCCTGGTAATTGTAGATCTCGCCGTTGAACGTCACGACCAGCGAGCCATCGGCGTTGGACATCGGCTGCCGACCGGCGTCCGAAAGATCGATGATCGATAGCCTGCGGTGACCGAAGCCGACGCGCCGATCGTTCGAGATCCACTCGCCCTTGCCATCCGGACCCCGCGCAGCCATGTGATCGCGCGTGCGCACAAGCTCCTCGAGATCAATCTGGTTGGCCGCGTAGTGGTAGGCGAAAATGCCGTTAATTCCACACATATCAAGCGATCGATTTCTTCATCTCGGCAGCGGTCCGATTGTTCATTAGATCGCCACCGAAAACGCCGGAGCGGTCGTGCGGCGCCCGCCGGTTCCGACCGCATGGCCCATCGCACGCTTTCGTTGATCGTTCGCCGTCACGACCGATTCCGACCGATCCACCCGCGCATGTAGGCGCCTAAAGTCCTGAGCGGTTATGACCCGTGCTTGCGTGGTCTTCGGGAAGCACGAACCGCCGAATCGGGGGGCGGCATGCAGGAACTTGGAGCCGATGCGATCGACCATGCCAATACCCAATGCGACGTCCTGCACGTTGGCGCCGACCTGCTCACAACGATCGACCATCTCGTTGATGAAGGCGATCTAGGTCACCAGGAGCGCGAGGGCGTCGTCCGCCTCGATGCCAAACGCGATCCGATCAGGCCGCGTCGTGGTCGACGCAGGTGACGTCGTGGCCGAAGTCGGAGAAGCACGTTCCGAAAACACGACCGGCTTGGCCAGCACAGCTCGCCGCGAACTTCATGGATTTGGCTCGAGGCCAGGGAGCGTCAGGTCCCAGGAAGCGTCAGGTCAGAGCTCGGCGCGAAAGCCGGGCCGTCGTCTAGCTGTTGCTCCCAACCGACAGCAGGTGATCGAAGTAAGCGATCGTGTGCCTGAGGCCGTCCTTCAGCGCAACTTTTGGCTGCCAGCCGTCGAGTTGCGCACGGGCCTTGGTGATGTCGGGCTGGCGCTGCTTGGGGTCGTCCGCCGGCAAAGGCAGGAAGGTAAGCGAAGAGCGTGACCCGGTCATCTCGATCACTTGCTCGGCCAGTTCGCGGATGGTGAACTCACCGGGATTCCCTAGGTTGATAGGGCCGGTGACCTCGGGGCTTGAGTTCATCAACCGTACGAAGCCCTCAATGAGGTCATCGACGTAACAGAAGGAGCGCGTCTGGCTGCCCTCACCATAGATCGTGATCGGTTCACCCCGGAGCGCCTGCACAATGAAATTTGAAACCACGCGGCCGTCGTTCGGGTGCATGCGCGGGCCGTAGGTGTTGAAGATGCGCGCGACCTTGATCTCAAGTTTGTGCTGCCGGAAGTAGTCGAAAAACAGCGTCTCGGCGCAGCGCTTACCCTCATCGTAGCAGGAGCGCGGCCCGATAGGGTTGACGTTGCCCCAGTAGTCCTCGGTCTGCGGGTGGATCGACGGATCGCCGTACACCTCGCTGGTCGATGCCTGGAAGATGCGGCATTTGAGGCGCTTCGCCAGCCCCAGCATGTTGATGGCGCCATGCACGCTGGTCTTGGTCGTCTGCACAGGATCATGCTGGTAATGGATGGGCGAGGCAGGACAAGCGAGATTATAGATCTCGTCGACCTCGATATAGAGCGGGAACGTCACATCGTGCCGGATCAGCTCGAACCGCGGGTGATCGAGCAGATGTCGAATGTTCTGTTTCGCACCCGTGAAGAAGTTATCGACGCAGACGACGTCGTGACCGTCGGCAATCAGCCGGTCGCACAGGTGTGAGCCAAGGAAGCCTGCGCCCCCTGTTATAAGAATGGTTTTTTCGAGTTTCACAGGATTTCAATCCGATCGGCGGTGACGCCTGCAGTTGAACCTAGATCAGTATACCCGACACGCGGCGCGACGGGACACGTTCCCGGTGCTCGCGAAAGTCCGTTGGCGCCGACGAAGGAAGTATTGGATGCCATCGACGATCCATGGCCGTCCGCTACGGAAATCGACGGATCGAACGGGCGAGATTCGTCGGCAGCGTCGGCGACAGTCACGATAACGCACCCGTCGAAACGATCAACGGGCCTTACAAGGCCGAAGTCACATGGCGACGTGAACACGGCGGTCTCTGGAGACCGTCGAGTTCGCGATCATCGACTAGGTCGGCGGGCTCAACAACGGCCGTCTGTTCCAGCCCATCGGAAACATCCCGCCGGCCGAAGCGGAGATCGACGACCATGCCGCCCGGCGGAGCAGAGAAACGCTTCCAGACACACACCAAACTACGTCTGGAGAACCATCTGGAGAACCCGGCAGCAGCTCAGGGCGGTTCATTCATCGCTGGCACCTGATCGCGCCTTACGGCGATCAGCGAGGGCCGGCACGTCAGATTGCCGTGGTGGCGGACCAGCTCATGGCGCTGGCGGCCGAGGAGACGGCGAACGTTCAGCTTCGCGCTGTCGAGATAACTGTCGATGCCGGTGGCGGCATGCCTTTCCACGAAGCCGTTACCGCACAAGTGGGACCGTGCAACCGGCGCCCCGCCGTCAACATCACAGACTTCCTAACGCGCGAGTGCTCTCTCGACGATTGCTATTTGTGGACAATCTCGACGCCATCGCTCTTGCACTTGTCGTAAATGAAAGCGTTGATCTCCGACGCGGCGGCGCGCGAGACCAAACCCGATACTTTGTCGACAGCCAGGATCGACGCGACTGCCGCTGACGCTACAGCGGAGCCCTCCGACCTCACGTTCTGCAGCTCGACCGTCTTTGCATCGCCGCCTTCGAACGACACCACCGGGGTAATGAAAACCTTCATATCGAACGCCTGCCCCTTCGCGGCCTCGGCGTTATCGACGCTACAGACGATCTGATGCTCAGGGAAGCTGGATTTGCCACCCGCCATGGCCTTGCCGAGTTCGCCGCGATCGAGGTTGAGACTAAGCTTGCACTGCATATGCCCGTAGCCCCAAACGTAGCTGCCACCGACAACGCGAGCGAGAATCTCGTCCTTCAGCCACGTCTTCGTCACGTCGCAGGTGATTGGCGAACCATGCGACGGTGCAGCGATGGCCTTGCAAATCTCGACCTTGCAAGCGCGGCGGGCTTCCTTCTCTGCCACCATTCGGGCGACGATCTCGGGGCTGGCGACCGTCTCGGCCATCGCAGCGTGCGACGCCACGAAGCCGGTGATTGCGCCGAACATCAGCGAGCCAATTACCAGATGAGTACCAACCCGAAGTTTCATAGCCCCTCCGAAAAACGAATGGTCGAAAGCTACCGCACTCCGGGTGAAATACACCCGAAGCAGAGAACCCAGATTGAAGCCCCCCGAACGGGATTCCCATTACCCCGATCGGCGCAGCCAGAAAGACGACAACGTCTCACTGTCCGTGGCCACGCGCGGCGCAACCTAGTCAATCAAGCCGTGCCGCGCATGCGGAATTCTGCCGCACCGCAGTCGCGCTGAAGGAAGCCGGCATTGGCGAGATCGCGCCATGCCAGCGCGACGAGGCCTTCACTCACTTCTTCGCCGAGAATGACCATACGTGCCGTTCGTAACAGGATCGCGATATCCAGCGCCAAGCTGGCGTTGGAAACGTACCAGATATCGAGAGCTGCCTTATCGTCGGCAGATATGATGCGCCCGCCCACGACCTGCGCCCACCCCGTGAGCCCTGGGCGCACGAGAAGCCTTGCGCCATGTCCGTCTGTTTGATCGCGCGGTAGCAATGGTCGGGGCCCGACGAACGACATCTCACCGCGCACGATGTTGTAGAGTTGTGGCAACTCATCGAGACGGGAGCGGCGCAGGATGCGACCGAGCCAGGATGTCCGCTGCTCGTCGGTCAACAACGCCCCACTAGCGTCGTGGGCCGGCCCCATGGTGCGGAACTTGTAGAGACGGAATGGTATCCCCCCAAGCCCCGGCCGTTTTTGCGCGAAGGTGACAGGGACGCCGATCTCAATCGCGATGGCGAGCGCGATCACGAGCATCAGAGGCGACAGCAGCAAGAGCATGACGGCCGCGGCCAACGCGTCGCCGAACCGTTTGAACGTCCAATACGAGCGCCGCCCCATGATCGCGAGTTGGTCTTTTGGAATTTCGAATGACACGGCGGGTCCGCCCCCTGCGGGGCTAGCTTCGGCCGCCGACACGCTGCCCTCGAAGCCCAACACCTCGGACAGGAACTGCAGCTCGGTCTCGCCGCGCTGTTCGATTGCAAGGAGTGCCGCGCGTGCCGGCTCGCTCAAGCTCTGCAAGCGCGACGTCACCACGATGCGGTCGACGACAATACCGTGGACCTTGAGGTCGTTCAGGATTGCCTCGATATTCTCGGGAATGCCCAGAACCTTGTGGGCGCCGGCCAAGCGCCCAACGTGGCGCTCCTGGTGGCCGAGCAGACCAACCACCTGGACCCGCCCCAGCTCGAACTCCGTGAGTGTTTGGAGGTAGGCCTCAGTCAGACTGTTCAAACCTACGACCAGCACATAGCGAACCGGTCTCTGCTTGACAGTCGTCAGCTGTGCCACGGCGCGAACCTTGCGCACCTTCCGCTGATCCTTCCAGGTGCGGAACGCCACACGCAGGCCCACCAGGAGCACGATGGCGAGAAGGACCTGTAGGAGCGGCAGCGATCGCGAGATCCCGTCGAGCCGATTGTAAGCAAAAGTCAGCCCCAGCGCACCGAGGGCCACCACTGAAGCCACGGCAGCTGCGCGTTGATAGTCAGGCAGGGAGCTCAGGCGCCAAACGGTCCGGTTAAGGCCGCTCAGCGGGACCACTATCGCCGCGACGAGGGTCGTGAAGCCGAGATACGGAAGCAGCGCAATGATGCGGGTATGGGACCACTCGAGGTTGTCTCGGAGAACTTGGGCGGCAACCGTCGCAACCACCATCAGGACGATGTCGAAAATAGAGAAGTACCGTGCGCGCATCGGAAAACCTGTGTTTTACGCTGGCTGCACAAAACCACGCTCTCTTCCTTAGTTCGTGCACACCCATAGTTCGCATCGACGTCGAATGCAACACGCAACATTTCGCAGTGCAAAAAATCGGCTGGATAAGCGGCTCAATTGCGACAACACTCGATGAAACGCCTCTGTTTTGATCTTTCGGCCATGAAGCAGGCTGCTCAAAAAAGCAACAAACAGACCTGCGTCATTTCGGATGTCCGGCCGAGCCACAGCAGACCAGAACTGCGGCGCCCAGTTCTGAGGACCGAACCAAGCTACTCGTCAGACTTGGTACCACGCCACGCTTCGGGCCAACTGACATCCTGCCCACCCCAGCTTTCCCGCGGTCGCAGCGGCCGCGACGTTCCGCGAGGCTCATCGAAGCCGCGCCCCGCATGCATCGCCTCCCGCGGCGCGCGGGCGTGGCGGCGATCGTCGCGATGCACATGTGCTGGATCGTGTTTCGCCGGGAGTAGCAAAGCAGATGCGAAGGCGAACACCGAGATCAATGCGGTCGTACGCAGCGGATAATCCACAAGTGAATGCCCGAGCAGCAGCAGAACCACCAGTGTCGCCGCCCGCTGCAGGATTGCGTGCTCATTGGTGTGTTCTTTCGCGCGCCACACCCGCACCGACGCCACGACGAACCATGCGAGTGCCGCCCCCATGACGATGGGAGCGACAACCCCCATCTCCAGCAGCCATTCGGCGAAGTCGTTGTGAGCCCGATTGGCATAGGACATCATCAACTCGGTGGGGCGCTCCACCACGGCGAAGACCGGAACAAACGAGCCGATGCCCGTTCCAAATGGGAAGCTGCGCAAAGCGGCGTCCAGCGTGGTCAGCGTCAGCGGAATTCGCAGGTCCTCAAGTGGGTCCGTGCCGAAACGCGTCATCATTCGTTGCAGGCCGAACTGCACCGCGAACAAGACAGCGAAGCCCAATATGACGGTGATGAGGCGTGAGATGCCCGCCCCCGCGCCCGGGTTGCCCGCCGACTTGCGCGCACTCGAGCGGTTCAACACGACGAGGCCCACCAGGGCCACCATGGTCAGCGCCATGCCTGCGCGGGAGCGCGCAGTAGCGAGCGCCGCCATGGTCGCCACGACCAAGCCGAACGCGGCGGCCAAAAGGAGGAGGTTGCGTGCCGTCAACAGGTCCCGCTGCCTGAACCCCGCTCTGAAACTAATAAGCCAAGCCCCGACCAACACGAGCAATACGTACATCAAGGCAGCAAAATGATTGCGGTTCGCGAAGAATCCGACGGCGTCTTCGATGTTTGTATATTCGAAGAATCGCAATTGGCTCCCAGGTCCCTGCGCGACCTGCAGCAGCCCAATGACCAGCGAGACAGCTCCGAGCACGACAAGCAGCTTTGAAAGCCGAACTCGATCGTGCTCCCCCAATTGCGATACACCGAGGAAAATCGCGACCGGAACAATGAGCGAAGCAAGCCCGGACCAAGCGGCCTGTGGCGCCACCGAAATCGAGTGCCACGGGTTTGTGCCGCCCTCGAGCGTCACTGGTCCGATGGGCAGACGCTGGGTGATCGAACCAATCAGCCCCGCCGGCAAAGGCAATAGCTGAACCGCACCGACGCCCAAAATGGCGAGAAGCAGAAACCAGGATGCGCGCCGACGGCGACGACCATGCACCCCGTCGGCGCCCCCCTGCTCCGTAAGCAGGGTCAGGACCGCCAAAACCAGAAGGGGGACCGACAGCACCTGTACGGCAACGTCACCGAGGAAGCCCGATCGCGTCCCGCCACCGAACAAAACAGCGCACGAAAGGGCAATGGCCGTAAGAATAAGCGTCATGCCCGACACCAACCATCAGATCGGGACTTAATTACGGGCTGTGACCTCCTCCACCGCCCGAAAGCCCGATAGCGATACCCACGCCGCCGGCTACAACGCGGCCGCCGATCACGGAGGTCGACATCGCCCCACCGACAGCAGCCTCCGGAGCAACGGCCGTCGTGGTCGCAAAACACGGCAATTCGACGGGGATCGTCACGACTTGCCCAGAGCCGACTGGCACCTGGCATCCCGGAGAGTAAACAATCGTCGCCGATCCGCCGTTGGCGACAAGGACCTTGTCACCCGGACCGACCGCCGCCCCGCTGCCGATAGGCTCGTAGCCCTGGCCGCGGCTCACCGAGACGACACCCTCGTTCACATGCACGGTCGCAGCGGACGCCTGAAGCGTCACAACAGCGAGGGCCGCAATGGCCAGAATGCACCTATCGAGCACTTCTACCCCCCAGAAATCCTGTATCGCGTCGGCATGGCCCGCCCCAGACTCGACAACACCCACCGAAGTTCGGGTATCACAGTTCTCGCATCTGCGTCAAACTCCGCACAATGATCGGTCGACTTCTTCCTCAGGCAGTGTGCCGCACGCAACGCATGCTCGTCAGACGAGCATATGGTGGCGTGGATTGCACCCAACCTTGCGACGCGATCCACCGTCGCGACACACATGCAGCCCTCAGGGCAACCCTCGGGAAATCGGAATCGGCAAATCAATCTATGGTTGAATAGCATGCTCGTCAAGCGCGTGATACTCCACGACGCGCGACCAGAGCAACGCAATCAATTGCGTAGACGTCCTACCTGATCCTCGAGAGCAGCACCTTGCCCCGACGAACCTAGCCAGAACTCGTCACAAGAGGCGCAACAAGAGGTACGAGCAGCCCTATGGGCTGTGGCTGCCGCCGCCACTCAAGGCAATCGCTGCAATTGCGCCACCACCTACGAGCAGCCCCCCGACGACGTAGGCCGTATCGCTCAGGGGAGATAATCCGGTGCAAGGAGCTTCTGCCGGAATAGTCACGACTTGCCCGGAAGAAACCTGCATCTCGCAAGCTAGGGAAAAGACAATGGTCGCCGAACCGCCCTCAGAGACGAGCACCTTGTTCCCCGGGCTAACCTGGGCCCCGCTTCCGACTGGCGAGAAACCCGCACCCCGGCTGACCGAGACTGCCCCCTCATTAATGTTGACGGTGGCGGCGCTGGCTTGGGCCACCATCAGCGACAGGGCCGCGACTGAATGAATGATCCTATTCACGACTTCCCCCTTGAAAGGGCTGGCCACCGATCACCCGTATGAAGGGGGATGCCGGGGGCGGAGCGCGATACTCAACAATAGCCGGCTAACACTTTTTCCGTGTTCCGTCAAAAGCCTGTTCGGCCCGTGAGCATGTTCACTCGGACGTAGTGTGTGCTATGCAACATCAATCGATCCCTGCCCGCGGATTGGCCGGCGCCGACGTGCGACCATCATGAATTGGTCATTATCCGGATTTAATGAATATTCAAGGAGCACAGCCTTGATCGATATCCACAGCCATATCCTGCCGGGCATCGACGACGGCGCTCGCGACGCAAGCGTGTCGCTAGAGATGGCTCGGGCCTACGTCGGGCAGGGCGTGGCACACGTGATGTGCACACCACATATTCTCCCGGGCCTCTACCACAACAACGGACCGCAGATCCGCGCAGCGGTCGCTGATCTGCAGACCCGAATTGACGCCGAGGCGATCCCGTTGCGCCTGCACACCGGCGCGGACAACCACGTCACTCCTGATTTCGTCTTTGGAATACAATCCGGGAACCTGCTCACCCTGGCCGATTCCCGCTATGTGCTCGTCGAGCCGCCGCATCATGTTGCGCCGCCGCAACTTGACTCGATGTTTTTCAACGTCCTGATAGCCGGATACGTGCCGATACTCACGCATCCTGAGCGACTTACGTGGATTGAGCATAGGTATTCGCTGATGCAGCAGCTTGTAGCGCGAGGGGTCTGGATGCAGATTACCACCGGCTCGCTCAGCGGTCGCTTCGGCAAGCGTGCCCGCTATTGGGCCGAACGGATGCTCGATGAGGGCCTGGTTCATGTGCTCGCGACAGATGCGCACGATCCGGTTCGACGGCCCCCCGATCTCGAAGAGGGGCGGCAACTCGCCGCGCAGCGCGTTGGGGACATCGAGGCCGAACATCTGGTTGCAACACGACCAAATGGTATTCTGAGCAATACTTCACCGTTCGAGTTGCCACTTGTGGCACGACCGAACTCCACCGATGAGATTGCCGATCATGCTGCGAATAGTTCTGGCAATGGCCGTCATCGTGGGCTGCGGTTTGGTGAGCGGTTGCGGCGTATCTTCTCTTAACGACGTGGCACCCGGGGCCCAAAGTCTAGGTTCGACCAGCAACGCCCCCGCGCAAGACTCGAAGCCACTCACGGTCGCTACTGCAGATCCAACCGTTAGAGCCACCGCGGCCTCACTGACAGCAGTCGCCCAGCCCGGAAACGCTGCCTATAAGATTGGCCCGTTCGATGTGCTCGACGTTTCGGTTTTCAAGGTTCCCGAGTTGTCCAAGACCGTGCAGGTGTCGGACGCAGGCACGGTCAACCTTCCGCTCGTAGGAGAAATGACGGCCGGCGGCCGCACAGCTCGCGAGGTGGAGCAGGAATTGACGAAGACCCTTGGCGAGAAATACCTGCAACAGCCGCAGGTGACGGTTCTGGTGAAAGAGTACAACAGCCAGCGAGTGACCCTCGAAGGTGCCGTCAAGAAGCCAGGCGTCTTCCCTATCCAGGGCCGCCTCACGTTGCTGCAAGCATTGGCCACAGCACAGGGGCTCGACCCCAGCGCCGATTCGACCGTCATCATTTTCCGTGACGAAGGCGGCAAGCGCTCGGCAGCACGTTTCGACGTGTCCGAGGTTCGCAGCGGCGACGTCGCCGATCCCCAGTTGCAGGCCGGCGATGTGGTCGTTGCCGGCTCATCGGCGCTCAAGGAGGCCTGGAACAACTTCCTTAGGGCGCTCCCCATCGCCAGCGCTTTTGCGCTGCTCTAACGCGCCGAATTTCTGAACGGGACGAGATGCAGGACACAGGACATGGCGTGAGCCGACCGGAGCCTTCGGGCAATGGGTCACTCGTGGCCGCTGCGGGCGCACCCCCGCCTGCGCCGCGAGACCTCACCGGTGGCTATGCTCCGGGATACGGATACGGCTACGTCCAACAGGATGAAGGCGGCGATCTCGCACAGACTTTTCAGCAGTATTTGCGCATCGCGATCAAGCGCAAGTGGCTCATCCTGTCCTGCGCGCTGGTGGTTTTGGCGCTCGGCACCGTACGCACGTTGATGGAGACACCTCTCTACACCGCATCCGTTCGCATCCAGATCGACCGCGAGGGCGTGAAGGTCGTCGAAGGCGGTGATACGTCGCCAAGGGAATCCGACTCTTTCGATTACATGCGAACCCAGTACGAGCTGCTCAAGAGCCGCTCGATGGCCGAACGCGTCGCATCGCAACTCAACCTAGGTTCCGACGAGAGTTTCTTCGCGCCACGCAACGTGTCGCTGACCGGTCAATTGCGGTCGTTGCTCTTTGCCTCATCGAAGCCGGCCGCCCCGCCTTCCGCCGCGGATAAGGAGTCCTGGGCCGCGGGCATCGCCCAAGGCAGCGTCTCCGTGCGGCCTGTGCCCGGTTCTCGACTCGTCGACATCGAGTACACGGACCCGAGTCCCGCGCGCGCCCAGCGCATCGCCAATGCCTATGCAGAAGCCTATGTCGCATCCAACATCGACAAGCGATTTGAGTCGAATCAGTACGCCAAGACGTTCCTCGAGGACCAGTCGAAGCAGCTGAAGCTCCGCCTCGAGGATTCCGAGAAGGCCATGCTGGCGTTCGCCGAGCGCGAGCAGATAGTCGAAGTGAACGAGAAGACCTCGATCACTGAGACCAATCTGGCCGCTGCAAACGCCGCCCTGGGATCGCTCATCTCCGAGCGCATCAAGAACGAGCAGCTCTGGCGCCAGGTCGAGAGCGCCAACCCCATCACATTGCCGCAGATCCTGTCGAACAGCGTCATCGAAGGGCTTCGCGGCCAGCGCAACGAATTGAAGCGTGACTACGAGCAAAAGCTTGAGACGTTCAAGCCGAGCTATCCTGCGATGGTGCAGATTTCAAACAAGATCGGCGAGATCGACCGCCAGATCGCGAACGAGATCAAGACCATTCGATCTTCATTGAAGGCCGCCTACGAATCCTCCGCCGAGCAGGAGTCCAAAATGAAAGCTCGGATCGAGGAGCTGCGGGTGGCCGCACTCGATCTGCAGAAGCGCACCGTGCAGTTCAATATCTTGAAGCGCGAAGTCGAGAGCAACCGCGGCCTCTATAACGAGATCCTACAACGCTTCAAGCAGGTCGACGTGGCAAGCGGCGTCGGCACCAACAACGTGTTCATTGTCGACCGCGCCTTGGCACCCGGAGCGCCATCTTCGCCCAACCTGTCGCGTGCGTTGGTCCTCTCGCTGGCGCTCGGTCTCGGACTAGGTTTGGGCGGCGCATACCTGCTTGAGATGCTCGACGATCGCGTTCGTTCCCCAGAGGACATCGAGCAGATCTCAAGCCTCGCTACTCTCGGCATTATTCCGATGGTCTCTGCCAACAAGATCAAGGGAGAGTTCAACGACCCCCGATCCGCTGTTTCAGAGGCCTACCGCTCGACCGCAACCGCGCTGCAATTCTCGACGGAAGGCGGCCTCCCACGCTCGATTGCGATTACCAGCTCGGGACCCGGCGAAGGCAAGTCGAGCACCGCCATCGCGATCGCACGACATTTCGCGACAATGGGGCGCAAGGTCCTGCTCATCGACGGCGACATGCGCAAGCCCTCGCTGCACGACAAGCTCGGGTACGATAATTCGATCGGCCTTAGCAATTATCTCACCGACACGGCCCTCCCGCCGGATGTTATCCAAGCCACCGATCATCCGAATCTGGCGCTCATGGCCTCAGGTCCGCTGCCACCCAACGCAGCCGATCTCCTTGGCGGAACGCGAATGTTCTCGCTCATCTCGCAGGGCCTCGAGGTCTTCGATCTGATCGTGATCGACTCCCCGCCCCTGCTTGGCCTCGCCGATGCCCAGCTACTCGCAAGTGCGGCCTCCGCGACGGTGTTCGTCATCGGGGCAGGTGAGCAGCGCAAAGGCGTGATCCGTTCCGCGCTCCGGCGCCTGCAGCTCTCGCGCGCCAACGTCATTGGCGTGGTGCTGACCAAGTTTGACCTGAAGGCGGTTGGCTACGGCTATGGCTATGGCTACGGATATGGCTACGGGTCCGACCACACCGACCAATACAGCTACGGAAACAAAGTCGAGCAAGACCAGGGCGGTTCCGGCAACCAAGCTCGCCTGCCGAACAACGCGTTGTCGTGAACATGGCGGCCCTCGATGCGATGTCCGCTGCGCTCGAGTTCCTCCGGAAACCAGTCCTCGTGCACACCGCGCGCGGGGCACCGCTGCCTGCCGGCGTCGAGACGCTGCTGCAGATCGCGGTAGGCAATCCCGAGATCACGGCGGCCACCGCGAGATCGACGGGCCGCTCGGAGGATAGCCTTCGGCGGGCCGCCGGTTTTTTTATCGAGCAGATCCTGCTCGACCCCGCCGCCGACAGCTATCGCTGCCTTGGCCTCACCAATGCCGCCACGCCGCGCGAGTTGCGCCTGCACGTGGCTCTCCTGACGCGCTGGCTTCACCCGGATGCCGTCACCTCCAGCGCCGCCGCATCTGATCGAGCTCTCTACGCAAGCCGCGTCACCGGAGCGTGGGAGAATGTGAAATTGGCATCCCGTCGGGATCGCTACGACCTGGCGAGAGCCAAGTCGCGAAAGGTGGTCAAGGTTGCACGGACCGATCGTGCAAACTCCACCGCGCGGCCATCACTTGCGAAAGCTCCGCACCCGGCCTCGAAGCGGTCCAAGCAGGTGGCCGGAAAGAAGTCCTCACCGTCCAGCCGGATGCTTGCGATCACGCCACCGCCCAAGCGCCGCTTGCGCCGCCTGAGCCTGTTTCGGCTCAAGGCGGATGGACTGATGGCCCGCTTTCTCGCCGCTCTGAGAGGAGCCAACCGATGAGCGCGCGCCGTCATACGAGCCGCAGACAGCGTAATTTTCTGCCTCGCGTTCAAGTTTCGCCGCTTAAGGCACTAATCTTCCTGGCGCTGTGCTCGCCTCTCTTCGCCTTGATCGCAACGACGACCCTCCCCGATGCGATTGCCCCAACGAACCCCGAGCTCGCCCTGCGCTTGAGCCCGAACCATTCGAAGGCTCTGCTCACTAAGGCCGAAGCCCTGCGCACCAAGCTGCTGTCACTCGGCAATCAGGAGGGAAAGGGGGAGACATCGGCACGAGTTGAGAACGACACCAATCACGAAGACGAGCGATCAGCGCTGCGCGCGCAGATCAGGCAACTCGCACTGCAGGTCGCTAAACACGATCCACTCAACTCGCGCGCCCTTCTGCTGCTCGCCGAGACCAGCGGCAACACAGAAGAGACCCGCGCGCTGATGACCTCGGCCGTCGAACGCTCCCGCCGCGAGACGGCCGCTGTGTTCTGGCTCCTCAACGACGCCATGCAGCGAGGAGACACGGAGGCCACTCTCAAGTACGCGGAAGTTCTGATGCGCACGCGCCCGGAACTCAACGCCTACGTTCTGAGCCAGTTCGGTCAACTTGGCGATAACGACGAAGCGCGCAAGCACCTCGTCGCGTGGTTGAGCGAGCCGCGCAACGCGAAACTGCGACGGACAGTGGTCATGACGCTGCCCGACTACGTCAGGGACGCCCGCACTCCTCTCAAGATCATGGAAGGCCTGACGGCGGCTGGCCTGGCGCCCAGCTCCGACGAGCTGAAGCCCTATCTCAATTTTCTCGTCCGCAAGAACCATGTCGAGCTTGCCTATTTTACCTGGCTGCAACACCTCGGTCCCGAGGGCATGAAGAAGGCCGGAAACATCTTCAACGCAGGGTTTGAGGACGACACGAGCGGCTTGCCATTTGATTGGCAGATCGCGGCGACACGTAACGCCACCGCCGAGATCCGCCGTCGTGAAGACGGTGAAGGCCGTGCGCTGCAGTTGCGCTTTGGCGTCGGCCGAGTGGATCAGCTTCGGCTGTCACAGGTCTTGCACATATCGCCCGGCTCCTATCAATTCACGTGGCGTTACAAGGGTGAGATCACCGGCAAGCGCGGCCTCCGCTGGCGAGTGACTTGCCTCTATCCTCCGAACGATGCCCTCCTCGAGACGCCGATGTTTCTCGGGCGTCAGATCGAGTGGGCGAGCATGGAGGCTGTCCTCACGGTGCCCGACCGCCCCAATTGCAGAGCGCAGACACTCGCGCTTGTGCACGACGCTCGCTCACCTTCGGAACAGCTCCTCAGTGGCGAGGCTTGGTTCGACGGCCTGGCGCTGACGAGCATGACCACCGAAGCACCGACTGTCGAACAGCCAACAAAGTAACCGGCGTCTCATTGCTTCGGCCGTTGCTCGAGAATTCCCGCGAACCGTGCTGGCCCTCGTACCGTGGACGCTGAGCTGAGCTCGTCGCATCCGGTGTCCGAAGTCCCCCGGTCTCTTGTAGCCCGGTGGCGGATGCCGCCGCGGAGAATTGTCGACCTGCGACGCAGCCGACCACGCCGCCCCGTGCACACCCCAATCCTCTAGCCCTTCCCCGCCGTGCGCTTGGACTTGAGCGTCGCAAAGAAGCGCTCCATCGCCGCGCTGTCTCGGACATTGCCGGAGCGCGACAGCGAACATCTGATGCCCTGCTTGGCCATCGGCCACTCTTCCGATGGGGCGAAACACGATGGCCCGGTTCTAGGGGGCCGAGACATGGCGTCCGCCTCCCCTCCGGATCGACGGTCTCCACCTTCAACCGAGTATCGGCCGGGTTGAGGGTCTCAAAATCAGCGCGCGCTTTGAACGGAACCCTCGTTTATCTGCGGCGTTCATCGGATGGGCGCGGGCCTTGCCGCGTGTGCAATGGAGCAAGCCATGAACCGGGATCGTATCGAAGGCGACTGGAAGCAGGTCACCGGTAAGGTGAAGGAGAAATAGGGCGACCTGAGCGACGACGACCTGGCCCGCGCCGACGGCAACCGCCAGCAGCCCGAGGGCCTGCTGCAAGAGCGCTACGGGTACGCCAAGGACCAGGCGCGCGAGGAGATCGATTCGTGGACGCGCGGCCTCCACTGATGTAATGGGCTCGCGCGTAGACCTGCCCCTAAGGAAACCCGGCTTACGCCGGCCTTTCGCATGTCCGGCACCGTGATCGAGAAGTCGCGGACCTGGAACGGCAGGTGTGCTAGATCGCTATCCAAATCAGGCGGCCCTACAACGGGCCGCCCCTGATCGGATGCCAGCGTTTCGAGTGCCATCGACTGACATGGAAGCGCACTGCGCTGCCATCGAAAGTGCGACGAGCACGCGAGGCCCGGGATACCAAAGCAACGTCCAGCCACCCGTCGCCCTGGCGATGCGATG
>CALMPK010000042.1 GCA_937873575.1 uncultured Hyphomicrobiaceae bacterium | reverse complement strand
CGTCGATATCGTGCGCGATTACCCGGGCCGCCTCGACGTGCGCGTCACCGAGCGCAAGCCGTTCGCGGTCTGGAGCAAGGGCGAGCGCGAGTTCCTCATCGACCGCACGGGGCGCGTTCTGCAGGCGGTGCCGGCCGGCTCCGTCGCCAATCTCCCGCGCCTCGCCGGAGAAGGGGCGGAGCGCGAGGCGGGGATGCTGCTGACGCTCGTCGGGCGCCACCCCGCGCTCGCCGAGCGTTTCGCCAGTGCCGAGCGCATCGGCGGTCGTCGCTGGCGGGTCGTGACGAACACCGGGACGCGCCTCGAGCTGCCCGCCGAGGGCGAGGCCATGGCGCTCGACGCGCTCGCCGCTTCGGGCGAACTCGACCGGATTCTCGCTGGCGGTACGAGCGTCGTCGATCTGCGGGCGAAGGGGCGGGTCGGGGTCCGCTCGGGGTCGCTCGGGCCGGCGGGGGGGGGCGCAGGCTGATGGGGCCCATCAATTCATTGCCGAGCCGCATCGTCGGCCTGCTCGACATCGGCACCAGCAAGGTGGTGTGCCTGATCGTGGCGCTCGAGCCGCGCGGCCCGGCGATCCTCGCCGGCATGGATACCCCGTTTCGCGTGCTCGGCATCGGCCACCAGCGTTCGCGCGGGCTCAAGGCCGGCGTCATTACCGATCTCGACGAGGCCGAGGTGGCGGTGCGCGCCGCCGTCGACCAGGCCGAGCACATGTCCGGTGTTCGACTGGACGAGGTTTACGTTTCGATCGCCTGCGGCCGGCTCAAGTCGGAAGTTTTCGCCGCCAACGCCGACGTCGCGAGCGGGGTCGTCGGCGAAGGCGACATCGCGCGCGTCCTCGACGGTGGCCGGGCCTATGCCGAGCGCGAGGGGCGGCTGCGGGGCCACAGGACCGGCGTGGGCCTCGGGCTAGAGGGCGCGCCGGGGGGGGCCGCTCCGCGTGGGCTCGCCGCCCGCCGGATCACCGCAGACCTGCATGCCGTCACCGCCGACGACGCGCCGGTCCGCAACGTCATGCTGCTGGTCGAGCGGTGCTATCTCGGCGTCGCCGGGCTGATCGCAACACCGCATGCCAGCGCGCTGGCAGCGAGCAGCGTGGAGGAGCGCCGCCTCGGTGTCACCGTCATCGACATCGGCGGCGGCGTCACCACCATCGCGCTGTTCGCCGACAACCGCTTCATTCATGCCGAGGCGATACCCGTGGGCGGCGGCCATATGACCTTCGACATCGCGCGGGGGTTGCAGACGCCGCTGGCCGACGCGGAGCGAATCAAGGCGCTCTATGGAAGCCTCGTGCTGGCCCCGTCGGACCTGCACGAGGGCTTCAGCTACCCCATGGCCGGCGATGCCGACGGCATCGAGGGGCAGGCCACCCGCGCGGTGCTGGCCGAAATCCTGCGTCCTCGCATATCGAGCCTGCTCGGCCTGGTGCAGGAGCGCCTGCATCGCAGCGGCATGGAACCCTATGTCGGGGATCGCGTGGTTCTGACCGGCGGATCGAGCCAGCTCGTCGGCATCGGCGAGCACGTCGCCAACGTCCTTGGCCGCCGCGTGCGGGTCTCGGGCCCGGATGCCGCGTCCGGAGTCCCGGGCGGCCTCGTCAACCCGTCGTTCGCGACGGTGGTCGGCATGGTCGCGGCGGCGGCGGGCGAGGGCCTGGTGGCGGCCGACCCGAGCCGGTCGATGGCCGCCCAGGGCTATATCGGCCGTGTCGGCCAATGGCTGAAGCAAGGGCTTCAGTGAGCGGTTTCGCATTCGTTGGTGTTGCAATTTAGCCGCCTTCCTGTGGGCTGCGGGCGCGGCTGCGCTCGGCAGTCAGGGGCGAATCACGCAAGGTGTGCGCCAGCAATCTGGCGTGGATTGCGCGGCGGGTGGGCGCCGAGAGGACGAGAAATGCTGCGGAGGGGCGGGATCTGCCGCGATCCGCAGGGACGACGCGAGGGGACGATGGGCATCAACCTGCAACTGCCGACGCTCACGGACCTGCGTCCGCGTCTCACGGTCATCGGTGTCGGCGGCGCCGGCTGCAATGCGGTCAACAACATGATCGCCGCCGGTCTGACCGGCGTCGAGTTCGTGGTCGCCAATACCGACGCGCAGGCACTCGCCGCATCGAGCGCCGAGCACCGTCTGCAACTCGGCATCAATCTGACGGAGGGCCTCGGAGCCGGGTCCAAGCCCGAGATCGGCGAGGCAGCAGCCGAGGAGGCCATCGACGAGATCCGCACGCAGATCTCCGGCTCGCACATGGTCTTCATCGCCGCGGGCATGGGCGGCGGCACCGGCACGGGCGCCTGCTCCGTCATTGCCCGTGTCGCGCGCGACCTCGGAATCTTGACAGTCGGCGTCGTCACCAAGCCGTTCCTGTTCGAGGGAACCCGGCGCCAGCGCACCGCGGAAGCGGGCATCGCCGACCTGCGAAAGCACGTCGATACCTTGATCGTCATTCCGAACCAGAACCTGTTCCGCATCGCCAACGAGAAGACGACGTTTGCCGAAGCTTTCGTGCTGGCCGATCAGGTGCTCTACTCGGGCGTCGCCTGCATCGTCGACCTCATCCTCAAAGATGGCCTCATCAATCTCGATTTCGCCGACGTGCGCACGATCATGAGCGGCATGGGAACGGCGATGATGGGCACCGGCGAAGCCTCGGGCGACCGCCGCGCGATCATGGCCGCCGAGGAGGCGATCGCCAATCCGCTGCTCGATGACGTCACGTTGCGCGGCGCGCGCGGCCTGTTGCTGTCGATCACCGGCAGCCACGACATGACTCTCTACGAAGTGGACGAGGCGGCGAGCCGCGTGCGCCAGGAGGTCGATTCCGAAGCCAACATCATTGTCGGCGCCACGTTCGACGACAGCCTCGGCGACGCCATTCGCGTGTCGATCGTCGCTTCCGGAATGAGCCGCGCCGATTCGGCCGGTACGGGTGAACAGAAGGCGCCGGCCTTCGCGCCTCAGACGGCCGGGTCGCAACCGCCGGCGGCGCCCCACTGGCAGGATAGCGCCTGGCCGGACCAAGGCCATGCCCCGCCTGTGCCGCCATCGCCGGCGCCGTCCGCCTACGAGCAGCTTCTGTCCCAGGCAATCGGCGGCGGCGATGCTGCTGGCGTGCGTGCCGCGGCGGCACCTGCCGTGGCGCCACCCGTTCATGAAGGAGCGGGGCACACTCAGCGTCGCGAGACGTGGCAGGCACCGGGGAATGTGACGATCGAAGCTGGCTTTCAGCCGCCGGTCGCTCCGCCGGCCCCCGGCACGGGCCATCCGGTCGAAATGTCGCAGCAGGGCGACGCCGGGTTCCGTGCGCAGCCCCCGGTGGACGTGCGCCGGTCTGGCCGCCGCATGCCGGACGTCGAGGATTTCCCGGTCGTCGGGCAGCGTGACTATTACGCAAAGACCGGCGAGCAGGGCCGCAACGAGGGCGGTAGGGCGAACCCGGGTGTGGGTAACACGCAACAGCCACACGCGCCGGAGCGGCGCCGGCCCGGCCTTTTCGAGCGAATCACTGGAATGGGGCGCAAGGGGGACGATTCGGCCGCAGAGCACCCTCCGGCGGGCCAGCCGCAGGGGCATCGTAACAATCGCCCGGCCGCCAACGAGACTCCGGGCGGGCGTCAGGGGGGCGGAGACGGCCTCGCGCGCGGCGTTGGCCAGAGTGACGAATCTGTTGAATTGCCTATGTTTTTTAATAAGGGCCGCAAGTAGACGCAGGGCCGTTTTCGAGGGCTGAATCCGTCATCTGCTTAGATGATGTGCAACGGTAACAGTTGGTAAGAAACCGTGATTTGTAACGCCCAGCACGCACAGCTATCGTTCTGAACGTTAACGACGACGACAAACATTCCAACGACTTGCGTGTCCCGAAGATGACATGTGTGTCGTTTCTGCACCGATCCTAGGGGGGCTCGTTGCTGGGGTGATTTGATTGTCGACGGGGGTGGCGCGAACGCCGGGGCAACGGTGCGGGCGCGCCAGGGGAAATCGAGGGACGGCTATCATGTCGAATCGCTTCATCGGCGCACGACAGACGACGATTGCTCGAGAGATCGAGCTGGTTGGCACGGGGGTGCACAGTGGAGCGCCAGTATCGGTCATCCTGCATCCGGCAGAAGCTGATACTGGCCTCCGCTTTGTGGTTACCCGGAACACTCGCCTGA
The DNA here is from genome assembly GCA_937873575.1 of uncultured Hyphomicrobiaceae bacterium. GTDB lineage: Bacteria > Pseudomonadota > Alphaproteobacteria > Rhizobiales > Hyphomicrobiaceae > JAEUMD01. Next base: position 4,325 of record CALMPK010000042.1, on the reverse strand, counting down.
TCGCCGATATCGCGGCCGATGTGCGGAACGTCAAAAACCTCACACTCTGCACCGTGATCGGCGACGACAGCGGTGTGACGGTCTCCACGGTGGAGCACCTTCTTGCCGCCCTCCGCGGTCTCTCGATCGACAACTGCTTCATCGAGATCGACAGCAAAGAAGTTCCGATCATGGACGGCAGCTCGGCGGCGTTCGTCGAGGCCATCGACGAGGTCGGCATCCGCGAGCTCTCAGCTCCGCGCAAGTTCATCAAGGTTCTGAAGCCCATCCGCGTCGAGGATGGCGATTGCTGGGGTGAACTGGTCCCCCATCAAGGTTTCCACCTCGACGTCGAAATCGATTTCGAGACCCCGATCATTGGCCGTCAGCGCCTTGCGCTCGAGATGACGCCCAGCACTTTCCGCACCGATGTCTCCCGCGCCCGCACCTTCGGCTTCATGTCGGACGTGGAGCGCCTCTGGAAGGCCGGTCTGGCACTCGGCGCGAACCTCAACAACACCGTGGCGATCGGCGAAGGCCGTATCTTGAACCGTGAAGGGCTGCGCTGCCCGCAGGAGTTCGTGCGCCACAAGATGCTCGATGCCGTGGGCGACCTTTCGCTCGCCGGTCATCCGCTGCTCGCCGCCTATCGCTCCGTGCGCGGTGGTCACCGCCTCAACTCATTCGTGCTCAAGGCTCTGTTCGCCGACGATACCGCGTGGACGCTGGTTCAAGCGCCGCGGGTTCGTGAACTCACCAGCGTCGAGGATGTCGGCATGGCTGCCGGCATGATCGTCGCCGCCGAGTAAGTTTCGTACGCTGAGCCGTGGCTCTCGGTTTGACCGGGTGCCCAAGTTTCCCCGCTCTGTTCGATGGCCCCTTGCGGTCATTTCCGCAAGCGTCGAGCCGGGAAGCGTGGGTTCGACGCGGGTTGGCTGGGCAGAACTCGGTTAGCACGCGGCAAACGCGGAATTTCGTGCACGACCCATAGGCGCCAGCCCCACGGGCGCGAGTTCACCAACGGCAGCCCGCTCAACTCCATTCTACCGAGACGGGCGCCTCTGTCGGGTGCCTCTATGGAGACGCGCTCGTGAAGGGATTAGGGGCCGGAGTTCTCTAGCGTTCGGTCTTCGTCGCTTAGCAGGTCGCCGTATTGTAGGTGGGGCGATGGTCCTGGCGCCTGTGGCCGGGAAGCGCAGCGCAAGATGGCACAACCTCAGGGGGCCCAACTTCGGCGCTGCTGGATCTCGGGTGCTGCGAGGCAAACTGGGCGCTCCGTCCGACGCGCTGATCGAACCTCCGAGAATCGAACCTCGGAGAGATGCACCATCTTACTCACGTCGCCAGGGTCACGTCGGACATTCGCTCGATCGACCCTGCCAGGACGCTGCCGACCAAGTAACCGGGCCGACACATCTCGGCCAATTCGCCAGTGCCAGATCCGCCGAGAACGCGCCGAACGTCGGCGCTGCCTCTTTCTTGACGGTTTCAACAGGCAGTTGGAGAGACAACGACGCGACTCGTGTGGTACTCAATCGTGCAGCTTCCGGGCATTTTCGGGTTGTCGTCCGGAAAGCTGGGGGCACTGGCCGGCGCGGGGAGGGGGCATCCTCCGGCGTCGCAACGTACTGGGTGTGTAGGCTCGCAGGCATTGAGCAACGCTGTGACGCTTCGCACGATAAGCGCTCGGAAGGTTGCGCTAACATAAGCGCTTCAAGCAACGGCGCACACGCAGGTCGGGGGACCTCGATTTCGATGGGTGGGAAAGCGATGAGCGGTAGGGGAACGGGACGTAGGCTGGGTGCCGGTCTGGCGCTGCTCCTGTCCGTGTCGGCGCTATCGGGCTGCGCCTCGTCGAACAATCTCCAGGCCGCGCTCAATCCCGATCCGCCGGAGAAGATGTACGCAGAGGGCGACCGTCTGCTCAACAAGGGCAAGTACGAGGCTGCAGCGCGCAAGTTCGAGGATCTCGATCGCGATCACCCGTATGCCCACGAGGCGCGCCGCGCGATCGTCATGGCCGCCTACTCGTATTACAAGGCTGGCAAGCTTCCGGAAGCGATCGCCTCGGCCGAGCGCTACACGACGATGCATCCGGGCACCAAGGAAGCCGCGCTCGCTCACCACATCATCGCCTCCTGCTATTTCGACGAGATGGGCCAGCCGAACCGCGATCAATCCTCGACGCGCAAGGCGCTCGCCGAGCTGAAGAAGCTCAAGGCGCGCTATCCCGAGAGCGAGTACGCGCAGAAGGCGGACAACCGTATTCGCGTCGCCGAGGACACGCTGGCCGCCTCCGAAATGGAGGTTGGGCGCTACTACCAGAAGAACGGCAACCACGTTGCCGCCATCAACCGCTTCAAGACGGTCGCCGCCGAATACCAGACGACGCGGCACGTCGAAGAGGCGCTGCATCGTCTCGTCGAATGCTATCTGGCGCTTGGCATCAAGCAGGAAGCGCAGACGGCGGCCGCCGTGCTCGGCCACAACTTCCCGAACTCGAGCTGGTACAAGAGCAGCTACGCGCTGTTGCAGTCGGATGGTCTGACGCCGCAGGAAGACTCCGGCTCTTGGCTCTCGAAGGCGTGGAAGGCCGTGCCGAAGCTTTCGCTCGGCGGCCCGGGCTAAGCCTGTAGGCGTGCCCTGTCGGCCCATGCGTCGGGCCCAAACGTTCGGCGAGGCCGGCGCACTTGATGCGTTGCCCGCTCCCGCAGACGTTCCACCCAAAATCAATGGTTCTGCAAATCAATGGTTCCGCCGGGCCTCGTCGCGACATCGCCGGGTGATGGCGGCCGTGGCGGGGTAGGTCGTGCATTCTCGCGACGCCACGCGTCGGCTATTGAAGGATGGCTCCGCACCGGGCACATCGGTCTTGCTCCGGTCCGATGCGACGGTCGGCGTGTGAGCAGGGGCTGCGCGGTCGGGTGCGGTCCGGTCGGATGACGTTCGGCGTTCGCCAAGGCATCGACATTTTGATTGTTTCAACAACGGGTATCGCATGGCGCGCACCTCCAAGAGCTCGAAGGCGGTCGAGGCGATGAGCGCGACAGCAGCGCGCACCGAGCACGCACGGCTCGTCGCCGAGATCTCGCGCCATGACGCGCTCTACTACCAGGCCGATGCTCCCGAGATCAGCGACGCCGAGTACGACGCCCTGCGCCAGCGGCTCGAGGCGATCGAGGCCAGGTTTCCCACGCTGGTCGACGCCGACAGCCCGACGCAGCGGGTTGGTGCAGCGCCTGCCGAGGGTTTCGGCAAGGTGCGCCATCGCGTGCCGATGCTGTCGCTCGGCAATGCATTCTCCGACGAGGACATCGTCGAGTTTCTCGGCAGGGTCCGGCGCTTTCTCGGAATGTCGGCCGACGAGACGCTCGCGGTCACGGCCGAGCCGAAGATCGACGGCCTCTCGATTTCGCTGCGCTACGAGAACGGACGTCTGGTCGAAGCGGCAACGCGCGGCGACGGTGCGGAGGGCGAGAACGTCACCGACAACGTGATGACCATCGCCGCTATCCCACATCGGCTGCATGGGCACGCAATTCCACAGGCGATCGACGTGCGCGGCGAGATCTACATGTCGCATGCAGAGTTCGCGCGGCTCAATGCAGCGCAGGAGGCAGCGGGAAACAAGGTGTTCGCCAATCCGCGCAACGCGGCGGCGGGATCGCTGCGCCAGCTCGACCCGAGCATCACCGCCTCGCGCCAGCTCGGCTTCTTCGCCTACGCCTGGGGCGAAGCTTCCTCGCTTCCAGGCGCGACGCAGCTCGATGTCGTGAAGGCGTTCGCAGAATGGGGCCTGCCGACGAACCCGCTCATGCGCGTCTGCGGCAGCGACCGCGAGCTGCTCGATTATTATCGCGACATCGGCGAGCGGCGCGCGGGCCTCGGCTATGACATCGACGGTGTGGTCTACAAGGTGAACCGTCTCGACCTTCAGGGAAGGCTCGGCTTCGTTTCGCGCGCGCCGCGCTGGGCCATTGCGCATAAGTTTCCTGCCGAGCAGGTGACGACGGTTCTGCGCCGCATCGAAATTCAGGTCGGCCGCACAGGCGCGCTGACACCCGTCGCGAAGCTCGATCCGGTCACCGTCGGCGGCGTCGTCGTCTCCAACGCTACCCTGCACAACGAGGACGAGATCGCGCGCAAGGATATCCGCGAGGGCGACACGGTCGTCGTGCAACGCGCTGGCGACGTCATTCCCCAAGTCGTCCGCGTGATCGAGGATGCCGGGCACGCCGGCCGCCCGCGATACGTCTTCCCGACAGTCTGTCCGATATGCGGCAGTGATGCCGTACGCGGCGATGCCGATGAGGGCACCGAGGACGGTGACGCGGTGCGCCGCTGTA
>CALMPK010000041.1 GCA_937873575.1 uncultured Hyphomicrobiaceae bacterium | reverse complement strand
CGCACTCGCCGCCGGCAACGGCTATGTCGTCGCCGCCGGCCGCCAGGGCACGCTGTTCGTGCTCGCCGCCGGAGATCTTTCGCTCCTGCGCACCATCCATCCCGACGCCGCGCTGGAGCCGCACGACGTCGTCGCCATCGGCAATACGCTGGCCGTCGTCTCGTCGCACGGAAACGATGTGGCGAGCGACAACCTCGTCGCCTTCATCGATGGCTGGATGCCGGGCTCGGCCGCAACGTTCGCGCCGCCACGCCACGTCGCCGCGCCTGCCCCGAGAACGACCGATGCGCCGCAGCGCCTCGTCTGCGCCAAGGGCTACAAGAAGGTTCGCGGCGAATGCGTGATGCTGCAGAATTGCGGCGCCAACGCCTACCGCAGCCCCGAGGGCGACTGCTACTGCAACAACGGCTACGAGATGAAGTCCGGCAAGTGCGTGCGCGCCAAAAGCAAGCAGCCGGTGCGCGACAATTGTCCGGGCGACAGCGTCCTCAAGAACGGCAAGTGCGTGAAGGAGTACGAACCCAACGTCAAGAAGCCGGTGCGCGACAACTGCCCAGGCGACAGCGTGCTCAAGAACGGCAAGTGCGTGAAGGAGGCCGAACCCGACTTCAAGCCGCCGGTCAAATGCACGGGCGGACAGCTCTATAGCCTGAGCCAGCAGAAGTGCGTCTGCCAGGACGGGTTGAAGTGGAACGGCCAGCGTTGCTATCTGCCGTGAGGTGATGGCACTCGAGTGGAATCGGATCGTCACTTCGCCGCGCGAAGCGCGCGAGGTGCGATCCGTTCCAACACGTAGGTCTCGAACCGTTTGCGCTCGTCCAAGCTTGCGAAAGCCTCTTTCGGAACGATCAGGGCTGCGCCCGGGTCGGTCCAAAGCAGAAGTGTGGCCGGTGCCTCGGTCAGCACCACGATCGCGGACCAGTAGGTGGTCGAGTGCCCGTGCGGACCAGCGGACGAAACTCCCACGTTCGTGAGCGTGAAGCGGCGCGGCCCGATATAGCTGCCTCCTTCGCGCAGAGCTTTCTCCGCATAGTCGCGCGTCAGGCGTCGGCCCATGAGCCAGACGTAAAAGAAGGCCAGGACAGTCCCCGACGCGAAGGCAAGCAGTGCGACCTCCCGAGGACCGAGCCTGGCATCCTTGACGAGCGGAATGGCGACGTCGTCGGCCAGCCATTGGAACCCGATAGAGGCAACGATCGCGACAAACAAAAGGCCGAACGAGTAGGGAAGAGGCCTGCAACGCGCAAGGTGCTGGATTACAGCCTTGCTGAAATCCATGAAATGCTCGGGCCGCAGCATTGCCTCGAAAGACATCAAGGGTTCGCCCGCGGCATCCGTCATAGCGTCGTCCTCGGCTGTGCGGCAGCCTCGCTGCCCATGATTGCCGCTTGCCATACACTCACGGCCTGCCGCGTCGCCGCGACGTCGTGCACCCTCACGATCTGCACGCCTTGCGCGATCGACGACAGTGCCGCGGCGATGGAGCCGGGAACGCGCTCCGCCGCGCTCTCGACGTTGCAAAGCTGACCGATCAGCTTCTTGCGCGAGGCGCCGAGAAGCACCGGAACGCCGAGGCCGTGATAGAGGCTCATCGTCGAGAGCACCGCGACGTTGTGATGGAGGTGCTTGCCGAAACCGATACCTGGATCGACGACGATTTTCGCATTCGAGATTCCGGCCGCCTCGCATGCCTGCACGCGCCGCTCTAGAAAATCGAACACGTCGAGCGCGACATCGGTGTATTGCGGGTTGTCGTTCATCGTCTTCGGGTCGCCCTGGGCGTGCATCAGCATCACCGACAACCCCGTCTCGGCGGCGGTCTCGAGCGCGGCCGGATCGTGCGTCAATGCCGAGACGTCGTTCAGGATATCGGCACCGGCCGCGGCGGCGCGGCGCATCACCTCGGCCTTGCGGGTATCGACGGAGATCAACGCATCGGTCTTGCCGCGCACCCGCTGGGGCCCGGGCATCCCGGGGCGAAGCCCCTCGTCGGGCGGTCCGGCATCTGAGCGGGGTCGCGCCGTTTCACCGCCGATGTCGAGAATGTCCGCACCTTCATCGACAAGCCGCATGGCGTGGTCGACCGCATCGAGCGTCGTCGCGTGGCACCCGCCGTCGGAGAAGCTGTCCGGGGTGACGTTGACGATACCCATGATCGAGGGCGTCGAGAGATCGAGCCCGGCAAGGCGTGGGCGCGGACCCATGATGCGCTCGATCAGATCCGACGCCGTGAGCGTGTGGCGCCCCCAGTCGCGCTCCATGAATTCCCCGAGACCGACGATGCGTCGCGAGACCTTGTCGCGCGGCCCGCGTTCGATCACTTCGAGCGCCGAGAAGGCGAGATCGAGGCCGGCAAGCCTAAAGCCGCCCCACAGTTCGTCCTGGTCCTGGCGCACGGGATAGATGCCGACCGGCCTGACGTAGAGAGTGCGCTGCATGCCCTTTTTCATCCCTTCCGGTTGTCCGGCCACTTGCGACACCGACGAGCCTTTCCAACCACGAAAGAGGATCGACGGAAACCCGCGTGCCCATGCGTTCTCATAGCATCCACGCCACCCTACCAAGGGGCCCCCGGAGGAAACCTCCCACTCCCCCGCCACCCGGCGCCGCCGCTCTGATGGCCATGGCAGGCGCGGCTTCCGCCGCCCCGGCCGCCGGCCTCGCCAAGACGCTCGGTGGTGACGCTGGTATCTCCGGCAGCGTTATCCAGGTGCACGGCCGGCACGGCTACTGCGCGCGTGGACCGGGCGGCTGGCACCGCACGCTCGCACGCGGCGTTCGCGTCGCATGCCGTCCTCCGCGTCCGCGCGGCGCGTTCTGGATCTGGAAGCACGACGGGCCGCGGGCCGGCTGGTATAACAACCGTGACCGCCGCTGGTCGCGCTGATCGGACGGCGACTTCGATGGAAGCACTCCGCGCTTCCATCCCGACTGATTGCACTCCACTGAACCGACACGGGGGCGGCGCGCCGCGGCGCCCCCATTTTCCATAGCCCCAAGGCCGTCATCGAACCCCTACTCTCTAGACGTCTCACACAATGCACGCCGCTCGCGTGCCGCGTTCCGCGAGCCAGCCGCACCGCTATCGCATCCGCCCGTCGAACTCGTGACGCCGGCCTGTTCCGCGCGGCACGACACGCACCGCCGTCCTCCACCACCGCGTCCGCCAAATGGAACCGAGAGGTCACGCGGCGCGTCTTTCCCAGTCGAATAGAACAACGACGGGGGCGTGTACCATGGCGTCAGACGTTTCGGCGCCATGTCCCGAGATCGAGGCCGATACGCGGCCCGCGCGACCCGAAACGGATTCGCGGCGCGCGCTCGTGCGGGCTCCCGTGTTGTCGATCATACTTTGCGCGTGGCAACTTCTCGCCGGCACCGTGTCGCTCGGCAAGGTGATGCAGGCCGCGTCCGCGTTCACCATCCTGCAGAGTGCATTCGACTGGCTCGTCGACGGTTGTTCGCTCATTGCGGATTGGACGGTGTCTGCGAGCCGCGTCTCATCCCTGCTCGTCGCGCGACGGTCTCGACGCAGCGGAGCAGGACGTGGCGCGGCGCATCGCCATCCGCCAGGAGCCAACGGTTGCAGCCCTTCGCTTGCAGAACGTATCCGTCCATCTCGACGACGGCCCCGCCATCGTCAGCGACACGGACGTTGTCGTCATGCCGGGTGAGCGCGTGCTCCACGCTGGAAAACCGGGTTCGGGCAAGGGCACGCTTGGTCGGGCGATCGCGGGGCGCTGGCCCAGGGGGCGGCGGGACCATGACGTTCATGTGTGAAGCGAGAATGTTCCCGCTGCCGCAACGGCCCTATGTCCCAACGGGGACCTTGCGCCGGGCCGCGGCTTACCCGGAGGCGGCGGCGTTCCCCAGCGAGGACATCGCGGCGGCGTTTGAAAAGGTCGGCTTCGGCCCGCACGTGGAAAAGCTCCAAGTCGGGGCGCCGTGGGACCAAACCCTGTCGGGTAACGGGATGGCGGTGGCCCGAACCCAAGATCCCGGACGAAATGAAGCGGGGCGAGGATCACCCGATCCCCGCCCCGGAAAGTTCCGTCACAACGTCCGGTCGTCGCGACCCGCCTACTTACTTGGCCGGCTGCGCGGAGGCGACCTGATCGAGAACGCTGATCGTCATCGAGGATGCCGACGGAGCGCACGAGAACTGCATCGTCTTGCCCTCGGCATTGTCGATGCGGGCTGCACGGGTCGGAATGACGGGGATGGTGACGCGCGTCGCGGCGCCCTTCACCGAGTCGAGATCGTTCGATTCCGCCATCAGGACCGTCAGGTCACAGATCCCGCCTTTGGCGAGATAGTAAGCGATGGCATGCTTGCTGCCGACCTCGAAGCTGACGCCCTGCTTCGGCTTCATCGTGACATCGCCCTCACCAGCCATGGCCGGCACGGCGATAGCCAGTGCGAGACCCGCGGAAAACGCTGCGACAACACCCTTGCGCGAAAGGTTCATCATGGTCGTGCTCCTTGTCGTATGAGGCCCATCCGGGGGAGGTCGGGACTCACTTGGCCGCGGCTTCTGCGTCGAAGGCAACTCACCGTCGCCGTGGCGGCCGTGGCGCTGATGTAGTTCATTGAGAGGCGTAGGAAAAAGAGCGAATATCGCAACGCAGCAATACGCGCGCCGCAGCGCCGAACCGTCACAGCCCGCACGGGTGGGAAATACATGACCCGATGGTGGTCGGGCAGGCCTCCCCGCCGCACAGAACGCCGTTGTCAGGCGACGGGGGCCGCCGCGTGGAGGCGGCCCAGTGCGGCAATGATGGCGGCGCCGTCCCCGCCAAGCTCGGCGAGTGTTCCGGTGACGGAGAGAGCGCCGTCGAACCGCTGATGGGCGGTGTAAGCGCTTTTGGTGATAACCGTCGCAAGTCCGGCGCCGCCGGCGGACTGAAGGCCATTGATCGAATCTTCGAGGGCGAGGCAGCGCTCCGCCGGCAGGCCGAGCCGTTCCAACGCCAGCAGGAACACGTCCGGCGCCGGCTTTTTTTTCCGCACCATGTCACCGGCGGCGATCACCTCGAACAGGCCGACGGCGTCTGGCCCGAGCGTCGCCCGCAACAGGCTCTCCACGTTCGGCAGGCTAGTGGTGGTGGCGATGGCGAGGCGCACGCCTGCCCCGCGCGCGGCGCGGATCACCGCCTCGACGCCTGGACGCAGCTCCAGTCCGCCCGACGCGATCTTCTGGTTGTAGATGTCGGTCTTGCGCCGGTGCATTGCGGCGATGGCGTCGGCCATACCCTCACCCGCCGCCACCGTTGGAACCATCGCGGGGCTTGCCGTCGCCAGAAAATGCGCGATCCGCTCCTTGCCACCCGTCACGTCGAGCAGCCGCCCGTAGAGCGCCTGATCCCAATGCCAGTCGAGCCCTGTCTCCCGGAACACATCGTTGAACGCCGCCCGATGCACCTCCTCTGTTTCGGCCAGGGTCCCGTCGACATCGAAAATCAGGGCTTCGAGCATTGTTTCTCCATCTCCTCCAAGGCTTTTTGCCATCCGAGCACGCCAAATCCCGATCGGGCAGGTGAACAATCGTCTCACCCCCTGCGAATGGCCGCGAAGGCGTTGAGACAAGCCCGGTCACTGGCGCTATAAGTCCGCCCGAACAGTATGACCGCCGACCGAGGCTCCAGGACCCGATCATGAGCGACGCAGCCAGCACCACCGCGGCGAAGACCGCGCCGACTTCCACCATCACGCCGCAGATGGTCGCCGAGCACGGCTTCAAGGGGGAGGAGTATCCGAACCTGCTGAAGATCCTCGGCCGCGAGCCGACCATCACGGAACTCGGCATCTTCTCGGTCATGTGGAGCGAGCACTGCTCCTACAAATCGTCGCGCTTCTGGCTGAAGACGCTGCCGACTTCCGGCGCCAAGGTGATCCAGGGACCGGGCGAGAACGCCGGCGTCGTCGACCTCGGCGATGGCGACTGCGTCGTCTTCAAGATGGAGAGCCACAACCACCCGAGC
>CALMPK010000040.1 GCA_937873575.1 uncultured Hyphomicrobiaceae bacterium | reverse complement strand
CTTGAACGTCGAGCCGGGCGGATATTGCCCCGCCGTGGCGCGATCGAGCATGGGATCGTCCTTCGCGCCCGCGAGGCGGCGCCAGTCCTGCACGCTCATGCCGTCGACGATCGCCGATGGATCGAATCCGGGCACGGATGCCATCGCCACCACGTCGCCGCCGTTGACATCCAGCACCACGGCCGCGGCGCATCGCTGGCCCGCAAGGTGGGCCGCCACTTTCTCCTGCAGCGCCCAGTCGATCGTCGACACGACATCCGAACCCGACACGGCTTCGATGCGCTCGATCTCGCCGACGATGCGGCCCTTGGCATCGACCTCGAGTTTCACACGACCGGACTTTCCCGCGAGAGTCGGATTCATGTTGCGCTCGAGCCCGCTCAGTCCGCCGCGAATCCACGGCAACCGCAACATCGGATCGTCGTCGATGGCGACCTGCTCGATATGGCCGACATGGCCGACGATGTGCCCGGCACCGCCGCCCTTCGGGTAGATGCGTCGCTCCGCGAGTTCGGTCGAAACTCCCGGAAGCTGCGGCGCGAGCAGGCCGATCGACGCCACCGTCTCGAACGCCAAGTCGGACGCCAGGACCATCGGTTCGTTGGGGCGCTGCCGGCGGGCACGGGCGATCAACCTGTCGATCTCGCGCTCCTCCAGCGGCACGATACGCGCGAACAACCGCAGCACCGCTTCGGCATCGCGCGCCAGTGCCGGAGTGAAGGTGGCGCGAAACGCCTCCTCGCCGCCCGCAAGAACGTCGCCGGTTCGGTCCAGAATTCGCCCGCGGCGAGGCGGCGGCAGGACCTGCGTGCTGATGCGGTTCGTATAGGCGAGCTGGCCGTAGCGGCTCTCGTCCTTCACCTGGATCTGATAGAGCCGCGCCGTCAGCGCCGCGAAGCCAACGAGCTGCACGCCACCGACGACGAGCGCGCGGCGCGTGAACGTGCGCGCCTGGAACCGTGCTTCCTCGTCCGGTGTCACGCCTCAGCCTCCCCGGACGAGTGCGCGTCCGTCGTCGTCTTGCGCATCGCGATCGAGAACGCGAACGAGCCCAACGACGATGGGATAGGCCAGGAGCGAGATCAGTGCAGCGAGCGCCGGCGCCACGACATCGGCACGCTCGAGCGCATAAAGCGACGCCAACATCCATACCGACAATGCCAAGGCAATGATCGCGACGAGGTAACGCAACAGAGGTTGCGCCAAACCATCCTGGCCGCCGGCCCGGCGGCTATCGCGAAAGAGCGCGGCAAGAACGAAAGCCAGCAGGTAGATCAAGGCCCAATAACCAAGTGGCCCTTGCCCCGTCACATCCATGGCGAGACCGCAGGCGAAGGCGATCCACTCCGGCACCGCGCCGCGGCGGCGCAGATTCCAGTAGAACAGCGTGGCCGCCAACAACAGCGGCGCGACGAGCTGCGCGTCGGGCCCGATGCCCCAAGGGAGCGCCGCAAGGAGCGTAGCAACCGCCAGCGTCAACGATGGAACGATGACCTGCACGACATTCATGGCTGCTCTCCCGGCTTGGCAGGTGGCGGCTTGCCGGCCAGCTCCCGGCCCATGCGTGCGGGCGACGCCGCGTCGGTGAGATCGAGCATGGGACTCTCGAAGAACATGATGATGACGTAGTCGAGCGCATCGGTATTGGCGTGCAAGACAACGCGCGGTCCTTCGCTCGACGCGATCACGTCGCCGACACGCAGTCCACGCGGGAACAGCCCGCCGACGCCCGACGTCACGACCGCATCGCCAGCTTTGATTTCCGCGCCCTGGCCGACGTGCTGGAGGCGCGGCATCCCGCGCCCGTCCCCCGCCATGATCGCGCGGACAGACGAGGCTCCCACCTGCACGGGGATCGGGCCCGCCTGATCGGTCGCGAGCAGCAGCCGCGCCGGTGTTTCCCCGGCATCGACGATACGGCCGACGAGACCATCGGCATTGACGACGGGGAATCCGGCCTTGAGCCCATGCGAGCGGCCCGCCGCAATGATGGCACTGTAGGCGAACGTGCCCATTGACGTTGCCACGACGCGCGCTGTCGCGAAAGGAACCACGGGCTCCGGTACGAGCCGGCTGGCGCGGGCCAGATCAGCAAACCGCCGTTCGAGCTCGCCCGCGCGCCATTTCCAACTCTCGAGCTCCTGGAGCTGACGCCTCAACCGCTCGTGGTCTTCTGCCGCGTCGAGCTGCTGACCGAGACGCCCGGCGAGCATTTTCAGCGGCGCGACGGCAGTCGCCGTCAAAGAGAGTGCCGGCGCCAGAGCATCGGTCAGATGCCCGCGCAGGACGCGAACATAGCTGTGCTCGAGGCGGCTCAACACCATGAGGCCAGCCGATACGAGAACGAGGATGCCGAGCAGCACGCCGAACCGGGGCCTGCCGCCCTCCCGCCCCGTCAGAAGAAAGCTTTCTTCACGCATCGGGTATTTCCGGATCACTCACGGCCTGCCCGTCACGGCTTGATCAACAGATGCTCGTAGTCGCCGAGGCGCGCGAGCACCATCGCCGAGCCGCGCACGACGCATTCGAGAGGCAGCTCGGAGATCTTGAACTTCACGCCGACACGGCGCTCCAGTTCGGTGTCGAGCTTATCGAGCAGCGCGCCACCGCCAGTCAGATAGACACCGCTCTCGCAGATGTCGCTCGCCACTTCCGGCGGCAGATCCTCGAGGGCGCGCTGTACGAACTCGGCGAGTTCCTCGACCGGGGCGGAAAGCGCGGCGGCGACATCCTTCGGCGTCAGCACGATGCTCTTCGGCTTGCCCTGCCTCAGGTCGCGGCCGCGTATGTGGATTTCGGCGTGGTGGCCGTTGATGGCCTGCGATGCGGAGCCCGCCTCGATCTTGATACGCTCGGCATTCACCTCGCCGATGAGGAGCTGATGGTTGCGGCGCACATAGCGGATGATCGCTTCGTCCATCTTGTTGCCGGCGCAACGCAAGCTCCGCGCCTGCACCACGCCGCCGAGGGACAGGACGGCGATATCGGTGGTCCCGCCGCCGATGTCGACAACCATCGAGCCCGCCGGCTCCTCGACCGGAAGTCCGGCGCCCAGCGCCGCCGCGACCGGCTCCTCAATGAGGTAGACGCGCCGTGCGCCGGCCGTAAGCGCCGTCTCGTAAACCGCGCGCCGTTCGACCGGCGTCGCCGCCGCCGGTACCGAGACGAGGATGCGCGGTCGGCGCAGTCCGAACATGCCCTTGGCGCTCTTGATGAAGCGGCGCAGCATCTCCTCGGTGGCGATGAAATCGGCGATCACGCCGTCGCGCATCGGCCGAATGGTCTCGATACCGTCCGGTGTCCGGCCGAGCATGGCCTTGGCCTTCTGGCCGACCTCGATGACATCGCGCACGCCGTGACGGTTGCGAACGGCAACAACGGATGGCTCGTCGATGACGATGCCGCGCCCGGCCACGTGCACCAGCGTGTTGGCCGTTCCGAGATCGATGCTGATGTCGTCGGATAGGACGCCGGAAACACCTAGACGCATCACACCTCGAGCCTCGAGGCGGCCTTCGGGCCGCGACGCCAAAGATCCTGGGGGCCTGCAGAAAACCGCGGCGCGGCCCTCGCGTGGGCAGGATACCACAACTCGGTTACGCCACGCCCCAGACACGCGATGAACCGTAGCCGCATGGCCGTGGTTTTGATGGCCGTCCGCCCCGCCGCGGTCAACGTCCGCCACGCGGAAAACAGACTTGCCGGGCGGCGGTGCCGTCCGGCAAGTGTCATCCTTCTCGATATGTACTTTGCACCGGATCGCGGCGAGACCGCGGAAGGCCTGGCCCCGCGCCGCGACGTGGTTAACGCCGCGGCCGAGACAAACCCGTGACGTCGCCGAACGCCCGTGGCGACCGCCCCTCAGACGGCTTCGTGCGCCTGCGCGGTCTTCTGGCGCTTCACCGTCAGCTTGTTGAGGGCCGACACGTAGGCCTTCGCCGACGCGACCAGCGTATCGGTGTCGGTGCCGCGGCCCGTCACCGTGCGGCCTTCCTCCTCGAGCCGCACGGAAACCTCGGCCTGCGCGTCCGTGCCTTCGGTCACCGCGTGCACCTGATAGAGCAGCAGCTTCGCCTGGTGCGGGAGAATCTGGCGGATGGCGTTGAACGTCGCGTCGACCGGCCCGTTGCCCGCTGCCTGCACCGTCTGCTGGCGTCCCTCGACGTCAAGCGTCATCGTTGCCGACTGCGGCCCCATCGTGCCGGCGATCACCGTCAGCGCGACCACCTTTGTGCGGTCGTGCATGTGGGCGATCTCCTCGTCCACCAGCGCCTCGATGTCCTCGTCGTAGACGTGCTTCTTGCGGTCGGCGAGCGCCTTGAACCGGTTGAAAGCGTCCTCGAACTGATTGTCGCCGAGCTCGTAGCCGAGATCCTTGAGCTTGGTGCGGAACGCGTTGCGGCCGGAGTGCTTCCCCATCACCAGCGAGGTCTTGGCGACGCCGACCGATTCCGGCGTCATGATCTCGTAGGTCTGGGTATGCTTCAGCATGCCATCCTGGTGGATGCCGCTCTCGTGGGCGAAGGCATTACGGCCGACGATCGCCTTGTTGTACTGCACCGGGAAATTCGTCACCGCCGAGACCAGACGCGAGGCGCGCGACAGCATCGTCGTCTCGACGCCGGTACGGTACGGCAGCACATCGCTTCGGGTGCGCATGGCCATCACGATCTCCTCGAGCGCGGCATTACCCGCCCGCTCGCCGATGCCATTGATGGTGCATTCGATCTGGCGCGCGCCGGCGCGGACGCCAGCGAGCGAGTTCGCCACGGCGAGACCGAGGTCGTTGTGGCAATGCGTCGAGAAGATCGCCTTGTCGGCATTCGGCACACGCTCGATGAGCATGCGGATCAGCGCGTAGTACTCGTCCGGCACGGTGTAGCCGACGGTATCGGGGATGTTGATGGTCGTCGCGCCATGACGGATCGCGGTCTCGACGCAGCGGCACAGGAAATCGTGCTCCGTGCGCGTCGCGTCCTCCGCCGACCACTCGACATCCTCGACCCAGTTGCGCGCCCTGCTGCACTGCTGCGCGACCAGCTCGAGCACCTGCTCGGGCGTCTTCTGCAGCTTGAACTTCATATGCACGGGGCTGGTCGAGATGAACGTGTGGATGCGACCGTTCACGGCATGGCGCACGGCCTCGCCGGCGCGGTCGATATCCTTCTCGCCGGCGCGCGCGAGCCCCGCCACCGTTGCCCGCTTCACCCGCTTTGCGATCGCCGAGACGGCCTCGAAGTCGCCCTCCGAGGCGATCGGGAAGCCGGCCTCGATGATGTCGACGCCCATCTCTTCCAGCACCGCGGCGATGCGCAGCTTCTCCTCGTAGGTCATGGTGGCGCCGGGGCACTGCTCGCCGTCGCGCAGCGTCGTATCGAAAATGATGACCCGGCCCGCGTCCGGCTCGCTGCCGGCGGTGACGATCTGGTCAGGGGCGGAACTCGCCTCGTTTGCGGTCATGTCGAAACTTCCTTCCTCGCTTGCCGCCACGCGCATCAGTGGGCGCGAGCTGGCATTGATCCCTCAGCTCGTATGCAGCATGTCCCCTGAGCGCCCGTTCCGGTCGAACCGGAACCGCCGAAGCTCAGGGGCTGGTAAGGAGGAGGGTGAGCGGCCGGCACGGCAGAGCGAGCGCCGGCTGACCGATGGTCAGGCGCCCGAAGGTCTGCGAAGCTGCACTCGTGCGGCGGCACATAGCGGCTATCCGTGCTCTGATGCGTTGTCAGGCCGCGAACCCCGACCGGACGTGAGAATAGCAGATGGTGAGGCAATTAGCCGAACCAAAGGTTAAATTGCAAGTAGCAATCGGCAGGGGCGGTGCCGGCCCCACCGCACGGCTCGGGCGGCCGGCAACAACCCGTCACTGCGATACCCTTGCTCGGGTCGCCGCCGGGGCGCCCCACAGGCTCCCGATCTCGCGGTCCCAGTCTGAGCTCGGCCACCAACTGGCCGCGCGAGGATCGGACCGCAATCCTAGA
>CALMPK010000039.1 GCA_937873575.1 uncultured Hyphomicrobiaceae bacterium | reverse complement strand
TTGTCCGCGAGCGCGATGCGAATCTCGGTCTCGCCGCGCGCACGAACCACGTGCGAATTGGTGACGACGATGCCTTCGGGGCTGACGATCACTCCGGAGCCGAGCGAGCGCTGGATGCGCTCCTGCGGCATGCCGAGGCCCTCGCCGAACAGCCGCTCGAAGAACGGATCGCCCGCAAACGGAGAGGAGAATGTGCGCACGCGGCTC
The DNA here is from genome assembly GCA_937873575.1 of uncultured Hyphomicrobiaceae bacterium. Classification (GTDB taxonomy): domain Bacteria; phylum Pseudomonadota; class Alphaproteobacteria; order Rhizobiales; family Hyphomicrobiaceae; genus JAEUMD01. The sequence continues at coordinate 2,846 of CALMPK010000039.1, read as the reverse complement.
GACACGTAGACGTTGACGACGGCCGGCGCGGTCCGCTTCACGATCGGAGCGAAGGAAAATTGCATCTGCGCGCGCGAAGGCGGCGGCTCTCGGCGCTGCGCCTGCGTGACGCTCGGCCAGAGGCCGACTGCTGCGAGCAGCGCCATGGCGGCGGTAAGGACGATGGCGACGGAAGCGGATTGGCTCGGGTTGTTATGGCGCATGTCGATCTCCTCTTCCGGTCGAAGTGGCAGATCGAGCGCCATCGGGCAAGCCCCGAGAGAGCGTTCTATCGAGAGCGACAGGCCGCTCGCCCCTCGTATCGAGGATCGCCCGCGCTATTCCATCAAAGTTGTTGGCAATCGAGACCGAAGCGCGATCCTGCCCAGATGGGCCCGCGTGACGCGGCCAGTTCCACCCGGAACGAGCATTTCTTGCCGGGCGCCGCTCTACCTCGAGCGCAGGTAGACGAAGAAGGCCATCAACCACAGCGGCACGATGGCCGGGGGGAAGACGATGCCCATGAAAATCAGCGCGGCCACCAGCGGCGGCAGTTTCGTCCCCTTGCCGAGGATTTCCTTCAGCTTTTCGCCAATCACATCGGCGCCGGGTTTCCGTGTCGGAAACGACCAGGGTGCGGCTGCGTCACCGGCCGGGACGCTGCTCGGAACGCGGGACGGAACGGGGGGGCGCTGCCCAGAGCGGTTGATGGCTTCGGAACGGCGCTGCTTTGACGATTGTTTCGGCGGCTGCTTCGTCTTGCGCTCAGGGGCGGTGGCCTCCGGCACGTTCGGATAGCTCGGCTGAACGGGCGACGGCGTGGACGGCCTTCGGGCGATCGCGCCCAAACCCGGCAGATCCTTGAGCTGCGTCCAAAGCTCCATGCCGTCGCGCCAAGCGTAGTCCTCGCGCGAGACCACGCCACGCGAAACACGATCGCGAAGCTCCTGATCGTCGATGGGGCCGACGAGTTCCGTGTCGCGAGAAACATACCAGCCGTTGGCCAACGCCGCGTCGTTCACCGCTCGTTCTCCCAAAAGGGTTTCGTGCTCGGAAATCCTATGCGATCCGGGTAAATCCGTCGCCAAGGCGTTGGCTGTTCCAGGCGAGACAGGGACGGAGTTCCTCAAGTCTTTCTATTGAACCTCCGCGGCGGGCGGCAGTCGAACGCAGATCAACAATTCCGATCACGGCGCAACTTTATCCGTCGAACCAGCACGCTCGCAGGCTCGCCGATGGGAAAGTGCACTAGATGATCTTGAGCGCCCTGAGGCTCAGCGCTGCGTCACGGATCGCGGTTTCGGGCGAGCGGAATTCGTGCCCCAGCGTCTCGCGCGCCTTGGCGTTGGAGCAGACACGAACGACGCCGAGTTCCGGCAGAACGGTGCGCAGGCGCTTATCGACCACCGCGAGGCCGCGCACCATGACGTCCGGCATTTCGAACCGGGGTACCTTTCGCGCGAGATCGGGCAGCGCCGCGGCGATCTGCTGACCAATTCCGTAGAGTGTCGCGGTGCCGTTCGCGGCGATGAAGCGCTCTCCGGCCGCCGCCGGGTTGGTCATCGCCTTGACGTGGATCTCCGCCACATCGCGCACGTCGGCGACCGGGAACTCGATGCGCGGCGCACCAGGATAGGCGCCCTTTCCCATCAGGTGCTGGACTTCCAGCGACGTCGAAAGGTCGGGATCGAGTGCGGGGCCCTGCACGAAGCCGGGGTTGACGACGGCAAGCTCGGGCGCGCCGCCGTTCTCGCGCACGAACGCCCACGCCGCGCGTTCGGCCAAGGTCTTCGAGATGATGTAGGGCGTGATGTCGCTGCGGGTCGTGTCGGTCCAGTCGGCCTCGGAATAGACGTGCCCCGGCTCGTGGCTCGCGGTGTACATGACGGCGACGGTCGAGGATGTGAGCACGACGCGCGGCGCGCCTGCCTTCGCCGCGGCGCGCAGCACCCGCAACGTCCCCTCGCGCGCCGGGCGCACCACCTCGTCGGCGTCGGCTGGCTGCGTGATCGGAAACGGCGAGGCGACGTGCATCGCATAGCGGCACCCGCTCGCGGCGGCATCCCATCCCTCATCGCGCGTCAAATCGGCGGCGACCATGGACAATCGCGTGGCGTCGACGCCGGCGCGCGCCATCGCCTTCTGGGCGATGTCGAGCCCCTTCGCTGCATCGCGGGCCGTGCCGCGGACGGCGTAGCCCTGCCGCAGCAGCTCGGCGACGATGTGCTTGGCGATGAACCCGGTCGCGCCGGTGACGAGAACGGTATCGGTCATATGGGCCTCGCTGGTTACCTGTCGGGCACTCGCCCCAATCTCTCCCGTTTGACGGCACTTCGCCATGGGGCGGTGGCGAGATGTGGATCAAGGCGAGAAGAGCTCCGTCTCGCCATGCGCAAACCGTTGATTGAACGCCATCCGATCGGACGCAACAGCGGACCGTTCCTGTGATCGGATCAAATGACGCTTCTCGAGCATTTCAATCCGAACGCTCGTCTCTCCAGGCGATTCCGTGCGGTCGGATCTGGATGCGCGAACAGGGCGGCGGCGGGCCTTATTTGGCCGAATGGGATTGCAGCGTGTTCGATCGCGCGTGGCTCGAGGAGAACATAGCGTTTCTCCGAGCGACCCTCACTCCGGCCGATGTGCTGGAACGATTGGAAACTGCCGCCACCGCCCACACGGACGAGCCCAAGGGCACCTTGGCGCGGCGCATTTCACATGAGGCGGCGGATCGGACCACGCTCATCGAGATGCGCATCGCCGACCTGCTGGCCAACCTTGCGAAATTCGACTCCGCAAAGAACCGCTGGCTTTGAAGGGCGGCGGCCTCGCAAATCCCGAAGACAGCGCCGAGTAAAAGGGAAACG
>CALMPK010000038.1 GCA_937873575.1 uncultured Hyphomicrobiaceae bacterium | reverse complement strand
CACCATCGCCACCAACATGGCCGGCCGCGGCACCGACATCCAGCTCGGCGGCAACGTCGAGTATCAGGTGCGCGACTGGGTGGCCGACGAGCGTGCCCAGGGTCGCGAGCCCAGCGATGCCGATGTCGCCGCCAAGCAGTCCGAGATCGCCGCTGACGTCGGTGCCAGGAAGCAGGTCGCGCTCGAGGCCGGCGGACTCTACGTGCTCGGCACCGAGCGCCACGAGAGCCGCCGCATCGACAACCAGCTGCGCGGCCGTTCGGGCCGTCAGGGCGATCCCGGCCGGTCGAAGTTCTATCTCGCGCTCGACGACGACCTGATGCGCATCTTCGGCTCGGAGCGCATGGACACCGTTGTGCGCACGCTCGGCCTCAAGGAAGGCGAGGCGATCGCGCACCGGTGGATGAACAAGTCGCTCGAGATGGCGCAGAAGAAGGTCGAGGCCCGCAACTTCGACATCCGCAAGCAGATCCTGAAGTACGACGACGTGATGAATGACCAGCGCAAGGTCATCTTCGAGCAGCGCATCGACTTCATGGGCCAAGACGACCTTTCCGAGACGGTCGCCGACATGCGCCTTCAAGTGGTGCGCGAACTCGTGTCGCGCCACATTCCCGAGAAGGCGTATGCCGAGCAGTGGGACGGCGAGGGCCTTCGCGACGCCGTGCGCGGTATCTTCGGCCTCGATCTGCCGATCACCGACTGGGCAGCCGAAGAGGGCATTGCCGACCAGGAGATCGAGGAGCGGTTGATCGCTGCCGTCAGCGAGAAGGCGGCGGCCAAGTCCAGCGAGATCGGCGCGGACCTTTATCGCGAAATCGAGAAGATGGTGCTGTTGCAGACGCTCGATCATCTCTGGCGCGAGCATCTCGTCACCCTCGAGCATCTGCGACAGGTGATCGGTTTCCGCGCCTACGGACAGCGCGACCCGCTGAACGAGTACAAGAGCGAGGCTTTCGTGCTGTTCGAGGCCATGCTCGACAAGCTGCGCGAGGCGACCACCGGTCAGCTCATGCACGTCGAACTCACTCCGGGCGAGACGGGCGGCGGGCGCTTCCTCGAGCCGCACGAGTTGCCGCAGATGGAGGCCCATCATCTCGACCCATCGACGGGCCTCGACGAGTTCTCTCTTGCCGATGCGGCCCTGGGGGGCGGTGCCGCGCTGGATGCCCGGCCGCGGTTCGAGCGCGGCGAGCCGGTGAAGAGCCGCAGCGGCGGCGGTGCGGTCGATCCGAGCGATCCGGCGACGTGGGGCCGCGTCTCGCGCAATGCGCCCTGCCCGTGCGGTTCCGGCAAGAAGTACAAACATTGCCACGGAAAGCACGAGTAGACGGATTGCTCGTATTCAGGGCATTCTCGGGCCGGGATGGGTGGACAGTCGGGAATTTCGGCCAAGCGACGGTAGGTTGAGGTGCGCGTTCTAGGGCTTGTTGGCGCTACGCACGACAGCGGTCTTGCACTCCTCGACGACGGATTGCCGCTGCTCATCCTCGAAGAGGAGCGGCTCAACCGCGAAAAGCGCACCAAGGTCTTCCCGACAAGATCGCTGCGCGCGGCCTTAGGCAATGACCTGACCGGTCTTCGCGAGGTCGACGTCATCACGACGCCGTGGGACGTCGGCCGGCTGCGCGCGAGCTTCGCCAAGGCTATGCTACGCGGCCTTCCTGGCAGCCTCAGCTTTCTGCTCGAGGGCTCGCACACGCCGCAGCGCAACGAGATCGTGCTGCTCAACCACTATCTGCGCCGGCGCCTGAAGCGACTTGCCGGCGGCCAGCCGCTTCCGCCAATCGTCAACGTCGGCCATCACGACGCTCACGCTGCCGTGTTCTTCGTCTCGCCGTTCGAGGACGCGACGATCCTCGTCATGGATGGTTTCGGCGACGATGCTGCGACGAGCATCTACACCGCCGCCGGGAACGGTGTCCGCCGCCGCTGGTGGACCGGCATCTTCAACTCGATCGGCATCGTCTACACGTTCGTTACCGAGTATCTGGGTTTCAGCGGCTTCTCCGACGAGGGCAAGCTGATGGCGCTCGCCGCCTACGGCAACGACAGCCAGGTGCCGGCATTCCGCGACATCATTCACCTCGAGAACGGCGGCCGTTACCGGGTCAATCTCTCGTACTTCGATTTTCAGCGGTACGGCGAGTTCAAGCCGTTCAGGCGCAAGTTCTTCGAGCGCTTCGGTCCGCCGCGTGCGAAGGGTGAGCCGCTCAACGAACGCCATCACAACATCGCGCGTGCGCTGCAGGTCGTGACCGAGGAGACGGTGCTGCATATCGCGCGCGCGCTACTCGCACACTATCCCTCGCGCAACCTGATCCTCTCGGGCGGTGTTGCGCTCAATTGCGTCGCCAATGCCCGCGTGCTGGCCGAAACGAAATTCGAGCGGGTTTGGGTTCCACCGTGCGCGTCGGATACCGGTGCCCCGCTCGGCAGTGCACTCTGGCATTACCATCAGTCGCTCGGCCAGCCGCGTCGCTTCGAGATGATCCATCCGTTCTACGGGCTCGGGTTCGACGATCGCGAGATCGAGGCCGCGTTGCAGACGGCGGGGCTGGCATTCGAGAGGCTCGATACACAGACCGTCATCTCGCGCACGGCGAAGAACCTCGCCGAGGGAAAGATCGTCGGCTGGTTCCAGGGACGCTTCGAGATCGGACCGCGCGCGCTCGGCAATCGCTCGATCCTGGCCGATCCGCGCCGCAAGGACATGCGCGAGATCATCAACTCCAAGATCAAGCATCGCGAGAGCTTCCGCCCCTTCGCGCCGGCGGTGCTGGAGGAGCGAGCGGCGGAGTTCTTCGAGATCGCCCAGCCGGACCCGTTCATGACGCTTGCGCCACGGGTGCGCACCGACAAGATCGGGATCATGCCGTCGGCCGTGCATATCGACGGGACGGGGCGAATCCAGACGGTGAGCCGTCAGGCCAATACGCGCTATTACGATCTGATCGCGGCGTTCGGCGAACTGACGGGCGTGCCCGTTCTGCTCAACACCTCGTTCAATCGCCACGAGCCGATCGTGGCGCTGCCGGAAGAAGCAATCTCCTGCTACCTGCGCACCGGAATGGACGTGCTGGTGCTCGGCAACTACTACGTGACGTCGCGTTCGAACGAGAAATCGGCGGCGGCGCAAGCGAGCTTCGAGGAGGCGGCGAAGGAACGCGCGGTGTGATCGCGTCACGCTCGCGTTTCAGTTGAGGGTTCGCTTCGGTCCGCGCGGGGCCGGCTCCGGGAATTCGTCGAGCAAGTCGTGAGCGCTCTCGCTGGACGCGGTCGTCTCGATGACGATGGGGCCGCTGCGTGCGGGGGCCTTGTCCGGCTTCGGTGCAGCGGCCTGCGTGGCGGCGGATTTGCCCGAGTTGCCCTGCCCTGCCACACCATTGCCTGCTGCGCCGTGTCCCGCGGCGGGCTTGCCTCCGCCGCCCGTGGCCGCCTTGCCCGCCTTTTCCCCCGTGTCGCCCGATCCGTGGCCGCCGTGGTTACCCGAACCGCCGTCGCCGGAGTCGTGCCCGGCAATGCGATCCGAGAGCGCCAGGAACACGCTCGAGACGACGAACACCACGTGGATGATGACGAGCCACATGACGTCGCGGTCGGAAACGCTGTTGATCGTCATGAACTGCTTCAAAAGCTGAATCGCGGAGATGGCGACGATGGACGACAAGAGCTTCAGCTTCAGCCCGCTGAAGTCGATCTTGCCCATCCACTCGGGCCAATCCTGATGGTCGCCGTGGTCGATGCGAGAGACGAAGTTCTCGTAGCCTGAGAAGATCACGATGACGAGGAGTGAGCCGGTGAGCGCGAGATCGACCAGGGCGAGCACGCCGAGGATCACCTCGCTTTCGCTGGCGGTGAACGCGTGGGCGGCGATGTGAAAAAGCTCGGCGACGAACTTGATGAGCAGGACGATGAGCGAGAACGCGAGCCCGAGGTAGAACGGCGCCAGCAGCCATCGGCTCGCGAATAGTACTGTCTCGAGCCCTTCTTCGATGCGGCGCGCGAGGCTCTTGTGCTCACTCATTACACACGTCCTGCTCAGGTGGCGTGGCGCACGTTCGACGTTGCGCGCACTCTATTGTTGCGCTTGTGACGCTTGATCCCTCTTGCGGCCCAAACCGTGACCAGGCGTCAGAGACGAGAACAACACTACAATCATGCGTTCGCTAGAGTTCCTTGCGGTTCTGGCGGTTGTTCTGAGCGTTGCTGCACAGGGAGGCAATCGGCAGAACCGGAACACCGGCGGGCGGGAAACCGCGGGGTTATCGCATGGCTGGGCGGCCATGGGCAAGACGAGCGCACAAGGCGGTGCGCGGGCGGGGTTGGGCCTGCCCGCCTCGCCCCCGGTAGCGAAATCAACGGTGCGTCGATCGCCCGTGCGGCTCTTTCTTCGCTGTCTTCATACGGCGGCGCGCAGCCTCTCTGCTGGCGGCGACCTCCCGCTTGAGGCGCTGCTCGGCCAGCGCGATGAAGCGCCGGCAGCTAGCGAGCTTCGACGAGCATCTCGATTGAGAAACGTTCACCGCCGTTTGTGCGAGCAGACGAGGGTGCTTTCTTCGGGCGGGCGGAAGCTTCTCGTTTTCGAGCATCTCTCGGGCGAGCGTCGTCATCGCCTCCCGATAGCTGTCGAAGGCTTGGCCGAGATGGGGTGGCACGCTGCTCGACGCCTGCCGCCAGATTTGCTCGCGGGTCTGGTGATTGATCTGACGGAGCAACGGGTCGCGGCGCGCAAGAGAGTAGAATTCTTCCAGAGCCTGAACGGCGGCGATCGTCTCGCCGCACGGTGCTAAAGGGCTTGGCAGCCCCCCCTCCCCGGGGGCAACACGGTCGAACTCGTAACGGCTCTGGCAGACGCGGACATTGGGCGGGTTCCGCGTCTCCTCGAAGGCGTCGTACCCTTCCTTGAGGTTGCGCCAGAAGCTGGCCCAGTTGCTCTTGTCGTGCTTGGCGAGGTTCTCTTGTGTCAGGCGGAAGGGGAAGACGTGAACCGGCACGTTGTCCTGTCCGCGCACGATCGCCGCCTGCGTCAGCCGATAGATCTCCGAGATCACCGGGTTCGTCATCGCGAAGCAGCCGACCGACGAGCAGCCGCCATGCATGAGGATGTAGGAGCCGGTGCGGGCGAGCGACTGGTCGTAGACGTTGGGAAAGCCGAGGTTGAGCGAACGCGGCCAGCGGCCGATGCGGTGAAGCTGGCGGCGCGTGACCGTGTAGAAGCCCTCGGGCGTCTGCTTGTCGCCTTCGGCGAGCTTGGGGCCGACGGTTCCGGACCAGTTGCAGACCGGATAGGTGGCGAACAGGACGTAGCGGTCGTCCTTGCGCATCCAAAGCTCGGCCTGCGCCTCGGCCTTGAACAGGCGGATGAGAATGGGGTTGCCGAGCTTCAGGCCGGCGGCCTCGAGACGGCTGTCGAATGCGGCGAGGTCGGGCGTGCCGGGCAGCGGATCGGCGGTCGTCGCCGAGCGGCGCTGGTTCTCGACGCGCTCGGGCGCGACGTCGTTGAGTTCGATGCTGACCGCGTGCGCCGGTCCCTGCTGCGTGGCGAGCAGAGCGGCGAGCGAGAGGCCGGCAAATGATGCCAGTCCTCGGCGCAGATGGCGCGGTGGAGATGTGCTCGAACGCATGGCGACCAGACCTCGGTTATGCGGGACCTTGCGGCCCCCGGCGGATCGCCAAATCAGGCAAACCCCCAACACAGTCCCGATGCCAACTAGCCACCGGCAGCAGTGCGTTCCCGGAGAACGTTGCACGACCGGCGCGAGACAGTGCGAAACTGAAGCGGATCATAGCAATGTATCGGCGCACGCGGCCACCCTCGTGCTGGAATAGTTGCTTCTCGCGATCTCGGCCCGAACGATTTCCGGGGATGACATCGCGATCGCAACACGCGCGCGCGCGGCGAACCATGGGACGGGCATCGTCTCGTGTCTCAGCGCGAGGCCGACCGCGTCGATTTCGTCGTCGCCTTGGCCGACGGCTTGGCGCACGCGCCGATCGGGCCGGCCGTCGCCAGCGCCGGAACCGCGCCCGGTCGGAAAACATAGTTGCGGTCGCACACGCTCACCCGCGGCGGTGCGCCGCTCGACAGGAACAGGTCGTTTCCTTCCTTGAGCGTTCGCCAGAACGGCGCCTGTGGGTTCTCGGCCTCCGCCGCCATGTTCTCGTCGGTCATGCGAAACGGAAACGCCTGCACCTGAATGCGCCGCTGTCCTCCGGAAAGTGCCGCTGTGACGAGTTGCCAGATCTCGTCGATCACGGCGTTTGTCATCGCGTAGCAGCCGACGGAGGAGCAGCCCCCGTGAACCATGAGGAAGCTGCCGGTGCGTCCATGTGCGCGGTCGTAGACGTTGGGGAAGCCGAGATTGAAAGAGCGGTGCCAGCGGCTGTTCGGGTTCAACTGGCGGGTCGAGACGGTATAGAAGCCCTCCGGCGCCTGACGGTCGCCCTGTCTGAGCTTCGGTCCGAGCCTGCCGGAGAAGCGGCAGATGGGATAGGTTGCGAAGTGCTCGTAGCGCGTGCCGCGCCGCATCCAGATTTCGAGCTCGAACTCGCGCTTGAAGATGCGCACGAGCATCGGTTGGCCGAGCGCCATACCAGCCGTGGCGAGGCGCTCCGAGAGCTTGGCGAGGTCGGGTGTGCCGGGAAGAGACTGGCCGGCGGTCCAGAGCGCGCGGCGTTTGGCGCGCTCGAGGGCGAGGGCGCGATCCTCGACGTCGCGAAACATATTGGCGAGATCGCCGAGTAGCGCGAGCGCCGCTATTCCTGCGCCGATGGTGAGCAGCAGCCCGATGCGGATGAAAGGTCCGAACAACGGGCGCCTGCGCGGGGCTTCCGGCATTTCACCTCGCCATGGCCGGGCAAATCATGATCGCGCTTCGGCGCGAGCCGGATTTGCAGGGGTTCCCGAGATGTGCAGCGGCCGAAATCAGTAGCCGCGTTCGAGGGTCTGCCGCGCCAAGTCCGCGCGGTGAGACCGCGCTACTGGGAGGCGAAACCGAAACCGGTGCCGCCGCTGTTCCGGCCCGGCGTGGCGCCGAGCCCGAGCATACGCCCGAAGTTCGTGCTCGCAATCGCATTGCCGCCGTCGGCATCGGTGGCGCCTGCGAGAGGCTCGACGCCGCCGGGCAGAATGTTCTCGGCTGTCCGCATCTTCGGACCAGGAACGGAAATGCGCTCGGCTGCGATCTGCTGCTCGGCAGGCTTCGGCACGAACGGCTCGATCTGCGGGTGCATGAAGCGCGGGCAACGGTCTTGGGCATCGAAACGCACGTTCGCTGCATAGGCGACGTTGACGTTATAGCGGCGCTCGCAAACAGCGACAGTCGGCGGAAGGCGATGCACCTCGAAGTGATCGTAGCCCTGCTGTAGTGTCTTCCAGAACGGCATCCACTTCGACGCCTTGTGACGCTCCATGTTGTCGGCCGTCATGCGGAACGGAAAAGCGTGCACCTCGAAGCGCTGCTGGCCGCCCTTGATGGCCTCGCGTGCGAGCCCGTAAATCTCCTCCATCAAGGCGTCCGTCATGGCGTAGCAGCCAGCGGATTTGCACTTGCCGTGCACCATCAGGAACTGACCGTCGCGGCCTTGCGACCGGTCGTAGGCGTTCGGATAGCCGATATTGAAAGAGACGTGAAACTGGGAGTTCGGATTGAGCTGGTTGGACGCGACCGTGTAGAAACCTTCCGGCGCCTGCCTGTCGCCCTGCTTCTGCTTCGGTCCGAGCTCTCCCGACCAGTTGCAGATCGGGTAGGTTTTGAAGTGGTAGTAGCGGCCGTCGTCGCGCGCTTTCCAGATCTCGAGCTCGGACTCTTCCTTGAAGATGCGAACGAAGATCGGCGCCTCGGCCGTCATGCCCTTTTTGCCGAGCAGCATGATCGTCTGCTTGGTCAACGGCTGATCCGCGGGGGCGATTTCCGGCGCACTGCTGCAACCCGCAAGCGCGAGCGCGGCGGCACCGGACACAAGTACCGGCACCAACCAGCCAGAACGGCTAGGACGGCGAACCCATCGACTCATACGCAGTTTCCCTGGTGCGACGCCTCTTGGCGCAAGTCGACCACGATTGTCCCCCGGGTGGTTAACAGACCGTTAACGGACAGAAGCTCCACGCCACGCGAGCGCAGATTCACATCCGCAACGCACGTATTATAAGCCCTGAGAATGCGGCGGGTCTGCGGCGCGATGAAGCGCCTTACACCAATATTTTCAGGGTGTTGCATCAGCGCTTCAGGCGCCTTCCGGCGACGCCGCAGCGGGTGGTGGCGCGCCTCGCGCGCATGCGGCGTGGGGGAGGGGCGTCTGCCTGAGACGAGAGACGCCACGGCGGCCGAGGAGGCTCCGCAAGCTATTGGATTTGCCGGCCGATCTTCAGGAAGCGCTCGTGACGGTGGCGGCGGATCTGGTCGCCCGTCATGGTGTCGTACTCGGCGAGCGCCTTGGCGATGGTATCGCCGGTCAGGCGGATGATGCGGTCGCGGTCGCGATGGGCGCCGCCGACCGGCTCCTGGATAATCGTGTCGATGACGCCGAGAACGATGAGATCCTGCGCGGTGATCTTCATCGCCGTCGCGGCCTCCTCCTTCTTGTTGCTGTCGCGCCAGATGATCGACGCGGCGCCTTCCGGAGAAATCACCGAGTAGATCGCGTGCTCCAGCATGAGGATCTTGTTGGCCGTGGCGATGGCGACGGCGCCGCCGGACCCGCCCTCGCCGATGATGACGGAGACGATCGGCACCTTGAGCTGGAGGCAGCAGTCGGTCGAGCGGGCGATGGCCTCGGCCTGGCCGCGCTCCTCGGCCGCGACGCCCGGATAGGCGCCGGCGGTGTCGACGAGGCTGACGACGGGGATGCCGAAGCGGTCCGCCATCTCCATGAGGCGCACGGCTTTGCGGTAGCCCTCGGGATTGGCCATGCCGAAGTTGTGCTCGATGCGGCTCTGGGTGTCGGAGCCCTTCTCGTTGCCGATCACCATCACCGAGCGACCGCGGAACAGGCCGAGCCCGCCGACGATGGCCGCATCCTCACCGAAATAGCGATCGCCGGCGAGCGGCGTGAAATCCTCGATCAGCGCCTTGATGTAGTCGAGGGCGTGCGGCCGCTCGGGGTGGCGGGCGACCAGCGTCTTCTGCCATGGCGTGAGGTTCGAATAGGTCTCGACGAGCGCGCTTTCGGCCTTCTGCTGCAGCGTCTTGATCTCGTCGGTGACGGAAACGCCGCCTTCCCCGGCCATCGATTTCAGCTCGCTGACCTTGGCCTCGAGCTCGGCGACGGGCTTCTCGAAATCGAGATAGAAGCGGACGGGAACCTTCATGTTCAAAGACGTGTCCTTCCGGGCGGATGTGCGAGCGGCGGCGCGTCAATGCGCGGGGTGCCGATCGGCTCGCGGCCGCGGGCCTGGTCCGCGCGCGGAACGACCTGTTGCGGCCGGACATCACCCCCGCCCGTTATAAAAGTCAAGATTTCGATAGGTTCGCGATAAACGCTGGGCGCGCCGCGCATGGCTCGCCGGCACACCCGTTCAACCTTCGCCGGGGGCCTTCGTCGCGCGTGCCAGGGGGTGGTGCTCGTTGACCAGCCGCTTCAGGCGATCCTCGAGCACGTGCGTATAGATCTCAGTCGTCGAGATGTCGGCATGCCCGAGCAATTGCTGGAGCGCGCGCAGGTCGGCGCCGCGGTCGAGCAGATGGCTGGCGAAAGCATGGCGCAGGACGTGCGGGCTGACGCGCTCGGGGTCGAGCCCGGTCTCGATGGCGAGGTCCTTGAGATCCTGGGCAAAACGCTGACGGGTCAAGTGGCCTTCGGCGCCACTCGACGGGAACAGCCACTTGGTCGGCAGCGCCGGGGAGAGGCCGTCACCGCCCTTCTCGAGCAGGTCGATATACTGGTCCAGGGCGGCACGGGCGGGCGCGTTCAAGGGGACCAGACGCTCGCGTCCGCCTTTGCCGCGGATGACGAGCATGCGGCGGTCGCCCGCCAGCACGCTGCGGGGAAGGCCGACCAGCTCGGAGACGCGCATGCCGGTTGCGTAGATCAGCTCCATCAGACAGTGCATGCGGAAGGCGCGCAGGCGCTCCCGTCCCGCGGTTCCCTCGATACGCCGGCGCGATGCCTCGATCAGGCGGTCGACCTCGCCGACGGAGAGGGTGCGCGGAAGGCTGCGCCCGGCCTTCGGTCCCGTCAGCCCGTGACTGGGATCTTCGTCGGTGATGCCCTCGGCGGCGAGGAATTTGGACAGTTGCCGCACGGCCGAGAGCTTGCGGGCGCGCGAGGTCGGGGCGAGGCCCGCTTCGGCGAGGCCGTGCAGGTAATCCTGGATGTCGCGGGTCGAGAACTCCTGGCCCGCTGACCCGGTTCGCTCGACGAAGGTCAGGAAATCCTCGAGGTCGCGGCGATAGGCGGCGATGGTATTGGCCGCCGCGCCGCGCTCGACGGCGAGCATTTCCAGGAAGTCTTCCAGGTTCTGGCGGCGGCTATCCGGCATCCTCGGCTCCGGTACGGTGGCGAGGCGCTGGAGCTTCGCCAGTATGTTAGGGGTGCAATCGACCCTGATTGACTCGCATTCGCGATCCTACGACGGCGATCTCACCCTTGGGGGATCGGCACAACGCACACGAGACGCAAACGCGATCAGTTCGAAACGGTCCGCGGCCAATCGCCGAGCAGGGCTTCGAGCGCCAGGCGTCGGGCGTCCGGCTCGAGGCCGGCGCGCTTCAAGGCGCGGATGGCGTCGCCCAACGCGATCATGTGGGCATGGTCGGCGCCGTCGGGGCCGAGCGCCTGCATGGCGAGCAGGACGGTGCGGCCGAACTCACGCTTCACAGAGGCCTGCTGGAGCTGGCTCAGGATGCCGGTCGGCGGCAGATAGCCGCTGGCGGGCTGCGGGGTACGGCTGGCGGCCTCCCAGAGCGGTATGGGCACTTGGTACTGCAGCGCATCGAGCACGGTGGCGAGGCGGTGCAGCGTTTCGGTCGAGAATCGGCCCGATAGGGCGAGCCGTTCGACTGCGGCCAGCGCACCGCCGCGCTCGTCGGGGAAGGCCGGATCGGCAATGTCGATCAACGCCATCCAATGGCTCATGCCGGCGCGCGCAGCCGGGGCACCGCCGCCGGTCCCGCCCATCGCTTCCGCGAACTTGGTCCACATCCGCGCCCGTGCGAAATCACCCGCGGCGAGGTTCGCCTCGATCGCGGTTTCGGCGAACCAGCCGATCTCGGGCACCAGGCCAATGTCGCCCGATAGGCGGGCAACCAGGGTGAGCATCGGCATGTAGAGGTCTGCACGCCGCGCGCTGTCGAGGACCGCGCGGATGTTGCGAACCTTCTTGAATGGCGTGCGCTCGTTCTCGGCCGCGACGAGAAGCGCGGCACGCCGCTCCGGACCATCGGCGGAATCGCTCTGGGGAGATGCGGCCTTGGCGGCGGCACGATAGACGTCGGCGAGCGTGGCGGGCGCAATGACGTTGAGCCGTGCGGCTTCTTCCGCTGCCTGGAGTCGCAGGGCGGGATTGCTGGACGGGTCGCGGACGATGGCGGCGAGCAGGGCGGCCGTGGCGTGAGGCAGGATTTCACCAGCCGGCGGCAACGCCCCGGCTAGTTCCAGGATGCGATAGTCGACCAGCGAGAGGCGTTGCTCCTTACCGAGCTTCGGGGCGGTGGGCTTCGCGCCCACGGCGATCTGATCGAGCGCGGCGAGCCCTGGCGAGGTGGTGATGCCCTCCCCGCCCGCCAGCTCCGCGAGCAGCCCCGCG
>CALMPK010000037.1 GCA_937873575.1 uncultured Hyphomicrobiaceae bacterium | reverse complement strand
GCGCAGGGTCGCCAGGGTGTGGGGGGTCTCGCCCGACTGCGATACGAACAGCGCGATGCCGCCCGCGGGCAGAGGGGCCTCGCGGTAGCGCATCTCGGACGCGATATCGATCTCGACGGGCACCCGGGCGAACCGCTCGATCCAGTATTTGGCGACAAGGCCGGCATAGTAGGCGGTGCCGCACGCGGAGATGGTCACGCGCGGAACGCTGGCGAGGTCGATACCGAGATCGGGAATGCGGACGCGCCCTTCGCTCATGTCGATGTAGTGGGCGAGCGTGTGGCTGATGACCTCGGGCTGCTCGTAGATTTCCTTGGCCATGAAGTGGCGGTGGTTGCCCTTGTCGACCAGCAGCGCGCTCGCCTGCGATTTGACCGGCGGGCGTTCGACGGCGTTGCCGTCGCGGTCGTAGATCACCGAGCCCGTGCGTTGCAGAACCGCCCAGTCGCCTTCCTCGAGGTAGGTGACGGTATCGGTGAACGGGGCCAGCGCGATGGCGTCGGAGCCGAGATACATCTCGCCGTTGCCGTTGCCGTGGCCGATCACCAGCGGGCTGCCGAGGCGCGCGGCGATCATCATGTCGTTCTCGCCCGCGAACAGGATGGCGAGGGCGAAAGCGCCGCGCAGCCGCTTCAGGGACGCCTTTACGGCCTCGACCGGACCGAGACCTTTACCGAGCTCGTGCGTGATGAGGTGCACCACGGCTTCGGTGTCGGTATCACTCTCGAAGACGTGGCCGGCGGCGGTAAGCTCGGCCTTGAGCTCGCGGAAGTTCTCGATGATGCCGTTGTGGACCACGGAGACGCGGGCGCTCATGTGCGGATGGGCGTTGCGCTCGCTCGGTCCGCCGTGCGTCGCCCAGCGCGTGTGGCCGATGCCGATGTGGCCCTGTAGCGGCTCGGAAAGCAGCCGGGTCTCGAGGTTGCGCAGCTTGCCCTCGGCGCGGCGGCGCTGGAGGTGGCCATCCTCGACGGTGGCGATGCCGGCCGAGTCGTAACCGCGGTACTCGAGGCGGCGCAGCGCGTCGACGAGGTCGTGCGCGACAGGACGCGAGCTCATAATTCCGACGATGCCACACATGTGCTTTCAATCCGTTCTTGGACGTTGGCCACCGGCCCGCGCGGGCCGGCAGTTCAGATCATCATGCGCATTCCCGGCGATGCGCCCGCCCTGCCCGACGCGACTCGAAACACCTCGCTGATGGCGCCATCGCTCGAACGCGCCGCCGGACGTGACGCCTGCCCGCGTGGGGCGGGAGGGGCGGTCGATGCGATACGAGACGGGACGCACCATGCGAAGACCGAAACGGGACGATGCACGAAACGGGCCGCGATTCCCGCTCTCGTGCAACCCTCAAGGCTTGGCCGCGGCCTTGCGCCGGCTCATCATCTGGCGGAATTTCTCGGCCCAGCCCGGGCGCTCCTCCTGGCTGGCCCGCTCCAGAGCCAGGCTACCGTCGGAAACATCCTTGGTGATGACGCTGCCGGAGCCAACGTAGGCACCGCTGCCAACCTTGACCGGGGCGACGAGCGACGAATTGGAGCCGATGAATGCACCCTCGCCAATCACGGTGCGGTACTTAAAGTACCCGTCGTAGTTGCAGAAAATGGTGCCGGCGCCGATGTTCGCCTTGGCGCCGACGCTGCCGTCACCGATGTAGGCGAGGTGGTTGGCCTTGGCGCCTGCCCCGAGCGTCGCGTTCTTGACCTCGACGAAGTTGCCGACGTGGGCGTCCGGTCCGATGTCGGCGCCGGGACGCAGCCGGGCGAAGGGGCCGATACGCGCACCGGATCCGATCCGCGCCTGGACGAAATAGCAGTTGGCCAGGATTTCCGCCCCATCCTCGACCGTCACTCCCGGACCGAAGAACACGTTCGGCTCGATGATGACGTCCCGGCCGACCACCGTATCGTGGCTGAACCATACGGTTTCGGGCGCGATGAGCGTGGCGCCGTCGCGCATGGCTTCGCTGCGGCGGCGGCGCTGCCAGATCGCTTCGGCCTCGGCGAGCTGCTCGCGCGAGTTGACGCCGAGAACGGCTTCAGCGGCGCACGTCACCACACCCGCCCGTCCCCCGTCGGCGCGGATGATCTCCACCGCGTCCGTCAGGTAGTACTCGCCCTTGGCGTTGGCGTTCGAGATGCGCGAGAGCACCCCAGCGAGGTCGCCGACGCGGAAGCCGAGCACGCCAGAGTTGCAAAGCCGGACTTCGCGTTCGGACGGTGTGGCGTCCTTTTCCTCACGGATCGCGAGAAGAGCCCCGTCGCCACCTCTCAGCAAGCGGCCGTAGCCCGTCGGGTCTACCGGCTCGAATCCCAGAACGGCCACCTGGTCACCGGCCGCGAGGCGCGCGCGCAGGGCGGCGATGATGTCGGGCGTGGTCAACGGCGTATCGGCGTAGAGCACCACTACGTCGCCCTGGTGGCCGGCGATCGCCGGCAGGGCGGCCTTGACCGCGTCGGCAGTGCCGAGCTGGTTGTCCTGAACGAAGACTTCGGCCGAGGGCATCTCCGCCAGGGCGGCCTTGCGCACATCGTCCATGCCCGGGCCGATGACGACGGCGGTGCGCACGCTCCCCGAAGCCTTGGCCAGAGCCAGTACGTGGCCGAGCATCGAGCGGCCGGCGACCGCGTGCAGGACTTTCGGCAAGGTGGACTTCATACGTGTGCCCTTGCCCGCGGCAAGCACGACGGTGAGGAGGGGCGCTGCGCTCAAAGGAACCTCGTCTGACCTGTTCGGCGGATAGGGGATCCGCGCTTCGCCACCCTGGGGCCGTCCAGCGCGCTGGCGGAGACAGCCATGAGGCTGCGTCCCATTCCGCGGCCGGCACCCTGACACAAAGATCCGAATGCCGATTAAATCGGCGCGCCCAATTTGATGTGATTCCCGTGGTCCGCGGAATCATCGCCCTGCCGCGTTCCGCCCCGACACCCGCGCAAGGCGTTGGCAGCGGTCGGCGGCACCAGCCGATGCCAGAAACGCGGGGGCACCGCAACCCCCGGGCGGGCCCCAGGCAGGCGCGGCGCGCAAGTTGAACTTTGTTGCATTTTGTTCCGGCGCCCCCTCTCGCCCAGTCGTTCCGCGCGCCGGGGGCGGCGGCTGAGGCGGCGGCGCACCCGTCCACAGCCGCGCGCGGGGAGTGGCCGGGCGCGAATTGACCGGCCGGATCGACTCGCATCAGGCTCCGACGACATGCAAGCGCAACTCCGTTCACCAACGGTCGGCCTGCGCCCGCGGGCGGCGCCGTGCGAATGAAGGGACGTCGCGTTTCGATCGAGCAGCATTTTCGGCCGCCGGCGCGGCCGCCCAAGTCAGGTTGGCGGACATATGATCGATATGATGACGGTTCCGAGCCCTCGCCAGCGCACCGGCGCCGGCTACATCGTCGCCTGGATCGCACTCGGGTTGGCGGCCGCCGCCTACCTCGCGGCGCTTTCCGTGCAGCCCGACTTCATGCCGGACTGGCTGACCCGGCGGACTTTGTCGGAACCGCAGGGCAACCAGGGGCAGCGTGCGACGATAGCGAGTGCGGACAACGCCGGGCGCTATGCCGCGTCGGACGTTGCAGCCCTGCGCGACCAGGTGGCCGAGAGGGAGGCGCGGATCAAGACGCTGGAACTTCGCGTCTCCGGCCTCGAGCAGGATCTCGCCGATGCGCGCCAGCCGCGCGCCGGCGCGAGCACTCCGGCGACAGCGAACGTGACGGCCGGCGGCATCGAGATAGTCAATGCGTCTCCCATCGGCATCGACGGCGCGCCGCTCACCACAGCAGCGGTCGATCCGCCGCTGCCGGCGCGCCGGCCCGATGCGCCGGCGCTCAGGCCATCGCTCTCGCCTCCGATCGAGACGGGCAGCGTCGCCACGCCCGCGACTGCGGCCAAACCGAAGGCCGACTCTCCGTTCACCACCCCGATCACCTTCGGCATCCCCGAGGTGAAACCGGCGGCACGGCCGAGCGTCGGCGTGCGCCTCAGCACCGGGCCCTCGATCGATGCGCTGCGTCTGAGCTGGAGCCTGATGACCGAGCGCTTTGCTGCCGACCTCACGGGGCTCGAGCCGCGCTACGTGGCGGGTGGTCCGCCCTCGGCGCCGTTCGCACTCATCGCCGGGCCGATCGCGGGTGATGCCGAAGCCCGTTCGCTCTGCGCGGGCCTGCTGGCTAAGGGCATGCCGTGCGTGGTCGACACCTTCACCGGCAACGCACTCTGACGTCGCACTGGCCGGGGTCGTCGCGCTGGGGCCGGCGCTGGGCAGGGCGCAGACCAGACCAGCGCCCGCCTCCGGTCCCACGGCGCGAAGAACTATGCTAATCTGCCGGGGATGACATTCGTCTCCGGTTGCGGCAACGCTCGGAGCAGATGTCAGAACGAAAAAGAACATCAGCGAAGCATGATGCTCTTGTTGCTCTCGTCTCTGACCCTTGGTCTCGGTCTTAGCTCGAAAACAGGGCCAAGCTTCAGCGGTGCAACACGAGCGTTGCGCGCATGCGCCGAACGTTCGGGCGCATAGGCAATTCGGCACGCAGCCCGGCGTCGCGAGCGGTGGCGCTCCTGCGTGGCAATCCGCAGGATTCGCAGGCGCGACGCATGGCCGAACCTTCATCCGAAAAGCGATCGCCGCGTCCCGACCCGAAGACCCGTTCCGAGACGGAAGCTCAACTTCGTGAGGGTTTGAAGCGGCTCGCGAAGGAAGAGGATCGCGCCTGGCACCTCGGTGCCCGGATGCGCAACTATTTCCTCACGGGCCTGCTGATCGTCGGCCCCGTCACGCTCACCGCCTATCTGATCTGGTGGATGGTCAACTTCGCCGACGACTGGTTCAAGCCATTCGTGCCGAAACAGTACCTGCCCGACACTTACCTCCCATTCGCGGTGCCGGGCGTCGGCCTCATCGTCGGCATCGGCGGCCTGACACTCATCGGCGCACTCGCCGCGAACCTGTTGGGGCGCACCATCATCAGCTACGGCGAGCTGATGCTCGGCCGCATGCCCATCGTCCGCAACGTCTATCGTGCGCTGAAGCAGATCTTCGAAAGCGTCGTGTCGGCAACGGAGCCGACGCAGGCATTCCAGAAAGTCGGTCTGATCGAGTTCCCCTCGAAGGGGCTGTGGAGCCTCGTCTTCGTGACGGGCGAGACCGCCGGCGAGATCGCGGCGGCAAAGCCGGGCGGACACGCGGAGTTCTACAACGTGTTCATGCCGACAGGCATCGTGCCGCCCACCGGCTTCGTCTGCTTCGTCCCGCGCGAGAACGTCACGTTCCTCAATATGACGATGGAGGACGCGGCGAAGATCATCATCTCGGGCGGCATGGTGACGCCACAGCAGATCGCGGCGGGCGGGCCCGGACTGAATACGTCAGGGCTCGGAACGCAGGGACTGGGAGTTCCAGGCACGGGCGCCATGGGCGGCGGCAACCTTCCCATGATGGGCATGACCGGCGCCGCAGGAGCGCAGGGTTCGGCCGCACCGCCGGAGATCGCGGATGCCATGCGGCGTGCGCACCGCAACAAGCCGCGCCCAAGGCGGTGAAGGAGAGTTTCCTAGGACACGAGTTATTTCGGGGAAGTCCAATGCCTTTCAGTCATGGATTTGCAGTTGTCCTCGGCACACTCGATGATTTTCAGGCGGAAGGACCGATCGATTTCGGTCGTTACCGGCATGGTATGCTCTGGGTGGGAACGCCCGAAGGGACCTATCGCTGTGCCGTCGATGTCGACACGCGCCTCGATTCAGAACCGTTGCGCTGGCGCATTCAGCCGCTGAGGGTCGGCGAGTGGAGTAACCTGCTGGCTCTGCCCGACGGACGCCACCAGCTCGTCCCGGCCGAGACCGTCGCGGTGCCGGGCAACGGCGGCACCGACTACATCCGCGACGTGCGGCTTTGCGACCTGATCTATCTTCCCGATATTCCAACGCCCGTGCCGCCGACTTATCCGTTTCCACCCGAGGAGCGCCTAGTTGAGCTGCTGCCGCACCGGCGTGCGCTCGATGCGGCATCCGTCGCCGGGTTCTCGGTCGGCGAGCGGCGCGCCCTGCGCGAATTCGCAGGCGCGGATCGCGCGGCCCGGATCGTCCGACGGCCGGCCGGTCGGCCGCAGATCCTCATGAGCACGCCGATGCGGTTCGGCGGCAGTGCCGGGCATATGATTACCGTGCGTCCGCCTTGGAACGTCGGAACCAGCGGCGCCGCGCTCCTCGATCTCGAAGCAATGTTGCAAGGGGCCGTGCGCGTGATCGTGATGGGCGAGAACTTCAATGACGAATCCCACGAGAAGGGGCTGCACAACGTGCACCAGAACCAGGGGGACGCCATCGGCAGCGGGTTCGCGCGCGAGAATGGAATTTGGCACGACGGCATCACCATCGCCGTTCGCGCCGACGGCACGGCGGCCGCGTTCATGAATCGCTTCGAGAACCAGTCCGACCACACCGACGACATGGGCCGCCCGATTTGACGAGTGACCTGAGACCCGCCAACTCGTCCGGATCTGGGTAGAGTTCCGTCACTCCGGGAAGGAGACGGACGATGCGTAACAGCAGGTTTTCGGAAGAACTGATCATCGCGATCTTGCGCATGCAGGAGGCGGGGGGCACGGCGGATGTCTGCCGCAAGCACGGGATCAGCTCGGCGACGATTGGGGGACACAGAGCATGCCGTGGCGTCATCCGGGGCGGGGCAGGCGCGAAGCAGCGCATCACGATGGACAACGCTTGCGGGTATATGTCCGAACTGCCACGATCCGTGACTTGGCAAGCGCCAAGCACTCGACTAGAGCATCATCCGACCGCACGGGATCGCGTTGGCGATGAGCGGTCGGATAAAGATGCTCTAGAATCTAAGGGATAGAGCGCTTTCATCCGATCATGGGAACCGCTCGCGGTTCCGTCTGATCGGATAGCGCTCTAGCGTCCGCGTGAACTTCAATTCTTGGAGGGGGCAATGCAGGTGTTCAAATCCGGCTTGGTGGCAACGTTGATGCTGTGCGCGCTTTCGGCGACGGCCCATGCCGCTGACTGTACCAGGGTTGCAGCCATTGGGCAGAACTTCACCCACGATACCGCCGTGCTCTTCTCTACCAATGCTCTGAAGAACACCCTCGCCGGGCGGGGGCTCTTGGGGAAGGGACCAGTGCGCACGACCTGCAAAACGGAATCGGCGCTGATTACCTGTCACTCTTCGCAGATGGCCTGCAAGGGTGGGACACCCAAGACCTGCTTGGGCCCCTGGCTTTGCTTCTAGACCCGGCGTAGCCGTCGGCGCGGCCCAAGGCTGACACGTTGCCTTTCGTGCCAGCCCTTTGGTGCCAGCGTTCCTTCGGTGCCGGAGTGCTATCGACGTTGATTGAATCGCATTCGCGCTTCATCAAATTCGCCAGCAGCACTTCTGAAACAAGAGTTGAGGGTGCGATTCACGATCTCGATGGAAGCGCGTGGCGCTTCCAACTCGACCGATCGCCCCCTAGCGTCACGTTCCCGGAACGCGGCTGCGCCTTCGTGCTGCGATGCTACGACGCGTTCGACGGCAATTGATCCATCCTCGCTAGGCCGCCCGGAACAGTCGCGCCGCCTCGTCGCATTCGAAAAGATAGAGCAGGGTGCGCAGCGCGCGGCCGGGTTCGCTTCCGGGCTGCGGTTCGGTCTCGAGGCTCAGTCGCGCACCGTCGCGCGCGCCCGCCAGCAGCGTTTCGAAACCCGGCACGTTGGCGACGCGGAACTCCGGCAATCCCGACTGGCGCGCGCCGAGCACTTCACCGCCGCCGCGCAACTCGAGGTCCTTCTCGGCGATCAGGAAGCCGTCCTCGGTTGCGCACATCATGTCGAGACGCTGCTCCGCGACCTGGCCGAGCGGCGCCTTGTAGAGCAGCAGGCAGAAACTTTCGCGCGCGCCGCGTCCGACGCGCCCGCGAAGCTGGTGCAACTGCGCGAGGCCGAAGCGCTCGGCATGCTCGATCACCATGATGTTGGCGTTCGGCACGTTCACGCCGACCTCGATCACCGTCGTCGCCACCAGCACCTTGAGACGGTTGGCGGAGAAGGCGGCCATCGTCTCGTCCTTGGCGTCGGCCGCCATCGCTCCGTGTAGCAGGCCGACGCAATCGCCGAGGTGCTGGACGAGATGGGCGTGACGCTCTTCGGCGGCGGCGAGATCGGACTTCTCCGAACTTTCGATGAGGGGGCAGACCCAGTAGACCTGTGCGCCCTCGGCGAGCTGCACCTTGATGCGCTCGATGACGCGCTCGATGGCGTCGAGCGGCACGGCGCGCGTGACGATGGGCTTGCGGCCGGCCGGCTTCTCGGTAAGGCGCGAGGCGTCGAGGTCGCCGTAGTGCGTCATCAGCAGCGTGCGCGGAATGGGCGTCGCCGTCATCACGAGCACGTTGGCGCCACCGTCGCCACCCTTGGCCTGGAGCGCGAGGCGCTGATGCACGCCAAAGCGGTGCTGCTCGTCGATCACGGCGAAGGCGAGATCGCGGAACGTGACATCCTCTTGGAACAGCGCGTGCGTGCCGATGACGATGTCGATGGCGCCGTCCGCGAGACGCTCGAGCGTCTCGCGCCGCGCGCGCCCTTTCTCGCGGCCCGTGAGCACCGCGATCGTGAGCCCGGCGGCGTCGGCGAGCGGCTGTATGGTTTCGAGGTGCTGGCGGGCCAGAACCTCTGTCGGCGCCATCAGGCAGGCTTGAGCGCCAGCTTCGACCGCGATGGCCATGCTCATCAGCGCGACGACGGTCTTGCCCGAGCCGACATCGCCTTGCAGCAGGCGCAGCATGCGGAACGGCGCGGCGATGTCGGCCTCGATCTCGTGAAGCGCGGACTGCTGCGAGCCGGTGAGGGCGAAGGGAAGGGCGGCGAGGATCTTCGCGCGGATTCGGCCGTCGCCCGCCACCGCGCGCCCGCGCTGGGCTTTGACGCGACGGCGAACGAGACCGAGCGCCAATTGGCCAGAGAGCAGCTCGTCGTAGGCGAGCCGCTGCCAGGGCTTCGACGCGGCCGAGACGTCGCTGGCATCGATCGGGCTATGCAACCTCTGGATCGCTTCCGAGAATGTCGGCCAGCCGCGCTCCGCCAGCCAGTCGGGGCGCTGCCATTCGGGAAGCGGCGGAATGCGCCCGAACGCCTGCCGTGCCCCCTTCACCAGCACTTTGCCGGCGAGGCCAGCGGTCAACGGATAGACGGGCTCGAGCAATGGGAGATCGCCGCGCGCGTCCTCGGCGACGATGTAGTCCGGATGCGCCATCTGCAATACGTCGCCGTAACGCTCGACGCGGCCCGAGACGTAGCGCGTCTCGCCTTCGGGAAGCTGGCGCTCGATGAATTTGCGCTCGGCGTGGAAGAAGACGAGATCGAGCCGGCCGGTATCGTCCTCCACCGTTACCTTGTAGGGAGCCTTGGCGTTGCCGCGCGGGGGCGCCTTGTGCTTCAGCACGCGGACCTTGAGCGTGACGATGGCGCCAGCGACGGCGTCGGCGACATGCGGTTCGGCGCGCCGGTCGATGATGCCGGTCGGCAGGTGCCAAAGCACGTCGAGCACGCGGGCCTCGACGATTCCAGGCGGCAGTACGAGCGCCTTTTTCAAGAGCAGCGCAATGCGCGGACCAATTCCCGTGAGGGACTGGGCGGAGGCGAACAGAGGCTGGAGCTCGCTCGGGCGCATGGTAACCAGGATGATCCCTCGGGTCTGTTCGTACTGGGCCGCCCGCGCCGGAGAAGCGCAGGCATGAACCAGCACGGCACCTTTCCCGGTGGCGCCTCGGATAGCGAAGGCGCGCCCGAAACCTTGCGGACCGGGCGGGGGCGGTATACCACGCCCGGCGGGGCCTGGAGCAAAGCGGGCCAGAACCCGGCCGTCAAGCGCGGGCCGGGGTTGCCAACAGACTTACGAGGCTGGACGTGACGAGCGACACCGAAACCCGCCGCCGCCGCGCGGCCTACCGCGCCAACCATCGCGGAACGAAAGAGATGGATTGGCTGGTCGGTCGCTATGCCGACGCCACCCTCGATCAGCTCGATGGCACGGCGCTCGACCGTTTCGAAGCGATGCTCGAGATGTCCGACGTCGAACTGCAACGATGGATACTCGATCCGTCACTGGCGGAGGGCAGCGTGTTCCGCGACCTGGTGGCGGATCTGCGGTCGTTCCATGGGCTCGGCGACGACCGCGCCTCGTCGTAGTCGAGAACCTGCGCTGCCATAGCCGCACCGTCACACCAAGGAGCATCGAACACACGTGCCGAGCAAAGTCGTAGAGCCCGATGGCGCGTCCGCGCGCGGCGACCTCATTCTCTCGAGCGTTCCCGAGGGCCTCGACGCGCTGGTGCTCGCCGATCTCGTGCGCCAGGAGAGCACGACTGAGGGCGGCTCGACGCTCGTGCACGTTGCGCGTGACGACCGGCGCATGGAAGCGCTGCGTCAGCAGCTTGCTTTCTTCGCGGGCAGCGTGCGCGTGATGTCTCTCCCGGCGTGGGATACGGTTCCCTACGATCGCGTCGGCCCGAATTCCGATATCGTCGCGGAGCGTATGGCGACCCTCGCCAAGCTCGCGGTTGCCGCCCGCAAGCAGCCGACCATCGTGTTGACGACCATCAACGCCGTTCTGCAGCGCGTGCCCCCGCGCGATTTCGTTCGCCGCGCCATGAAGCAGGTGGCGCCGGGGCAGCGCGTCGACCTCAAGCGTCTCACCGAGCGCTTGCAGTTGTTCGGGTATCAGCGCACCGGCACGGTGATGGAGCCAGGCGAATACGCGGTCAGGGGCGGCATCCTCGATCTCTTCTCGCCGGGGCGCTCGGCACCGGTCCGTCTCGATTTCTTCGGCGATACCCTCGAGAGCATCAAGACGTTCGATCCCGAGACGCAGCGGACCATGAAGCCGGTGCAGAAGCTCGTGCTGCTCGCCATGTCCGAGGTGGCGTTCGGCGACGAGGCGACGGCGCTGTTCCGCCGCCGCTATGTCGAGCTGTTCGGTGGCGCCACCGGTGACGACCCGCTCTATGAAGCTGTGAGCGCTGGGCAGCGCTACCCCGGGCAGGAGCACTGGCTGCCGCTGTTCCACGAGCGTCTCGAAACGGTTCTCGATTATCTGCCGGGCGCATCGGTCAGCTTCGATCACATGGCCGACGATGCGCTTCGCCAGCGCTTCGAGCTGATCGCCGAGCACTACGACGCACGGCGCGATGCGCGCGAGCAGGAGACGTTCGGAGCGCCACCCTACAAGCCGGTGCCACCGGAGCGCATGTTCCTCGACGGCGCCGCCTGGGCCAAGGCGCTCCATGCCCATCCGATCTACCGCCTGACGCCGTTCGAGGAACCGGCCGCTTCGAACGTGCGATCCTGGAATGGCAGAACCGGCCGCTCGTTCGCGCCCGAGCGCCAGTCGGGCGACGTTAATGTCTTCGATGCCGTCGTCGAGCATATCGCCAAGCTCCAGTCGGGCAAACGCCGCGTCGTCGTTGCAGCGTGGACACCGGGCGCGCGTGAGCGTTTGCAGGGGCTGCTCGCCGATCACGGTCTCGGCGAGATGCGCAAGATCGAAAGCCTCGACGAGGTGAGGGCGCTGCCCGGCGATGTCACGGCGCTCGCGGTGGTCGGGATCGAGCAGGGCTTCGAGACGCCCGAGATCGCGCTCATCGCCGAGCAGGACATTCTCGGTGACCGGCTTGTCCGGCCGCGGCGCAAATCGAAGCGCGCGGCGGACGTGCCGACCGAGGCGACCGGCCTGGCGGTCGGCGGTCTCCTCCTTCACGCAGATCACC
>CALMPK010000036.1 GCA_937873575.1 uncultured Hyphomicrobiaceae bacterium | reverse complement strand
CCGCCACCTTGGTCACCCCAATGTCGATCTCGCGGAGAGCATGGCGAGAGCTGCGCAGGAATTCCCGCCCGGCAACGGTCAACCGCACCCCGCCAGCATGACGCATGAAAAGCGACGCCCCGAGTTCATCTTCGAGATCACGGATTCGTCGGCTGATGGAGGATTCCTGCACAGAAAGCGCGGCAGCAGCCTTGCGAAAACTCCCATAGTCGACGGCGGCAACAAAATATCGCAACTGGTTCAGCCGGACCGCAGATGTACCGGGTTTCCCCTCAACGACGTTTGTGAGGCTATCATCAGGCGAGGTCTGATTGTTCTCGATCACAGCCATGGTGCATCATCCGAAACAGCGTTCGGCTTCTGACGGGCACCCCGCCATCATCAACGCGAAAATCGATCTGTGTGCGTTCATCAGCTCTCCGCACATCCTCAAACTAAACGACGTTCAGTTACCGAATGCTGCTTCTTGACTTCCGTCCCGTCAACGAAAAAAGTAAATGTCGTTTACTTTTCACGACAAGTTGCAACAGGCATCGGAATGGCCCGTCCCCGGAAAGAGCAAGAACTTGATATTGCTCGTCGTGCGATCGACGAAACGATCCGGCTGCTGTCAGAGCGTGGCGACCTCGACGTACCGTTGACTGCGGTCGCGCATGCCATCGGTTGCACAGCACCAGCGCTTTACGGCCATTTCCGCAACAAAAGCGCTTTGCTGCGCGCCGTTCGGGAAGAAGGGTTCAACCGGCTATACAGGGAAAAGCTGGCCATCTTCGAACAGATGCGCGGCAATCCATTCGGCTATTTGCGTGATGGCAGCTATGCCTATGTCCGCTTTGCCCTGGAAAACCCCACGCTATATCGGCTGATGTTCACACCGCCGCCGAAGCTCGGGGTCAGCGATGACCCGTGGTCGAGCGAAGCCGGGAGCCAGATATTCAATCTGTTCTGACGGGGCTTCGCTGCTCTCAGGAGGAAGGTTTTTTGCGCGGCATGGATCTGAGTCGCTACAGCTTCATGTTCTGGTCAACGGTACATGGTGCGGTAAGCCTCACCCTTCAGAACCGGGAAATGGATCAGCCCGCCAAATGGGACTCGACACGAGAGGCCGTCGATACGTTGATGGAAATCATCGCCGCGACGCGCAATGGCACGCGCGGCACCTCATGAGCGAGATCTTCGGGCGCTGGCAAAGCCCCGATCTGTCGCAATGAACCGCTCCAGCATCGGCACAATCAGCCTGACAGGATCGGCAGCGGGCTGGCCGGTTTCGCGAGCCAGCACTTCGGCATAGGCGGCAAGATCGCGGTGCAGCGGCCCCGGCAGTTCCACCGCCACCTTCACGGGTTTGTCTTCGATGAGAGGCCCGAGCTTCAGCTTCGTCATGGTCAGTTCCTATAAGGTTCGAGTACGAGATCGCGGGTAACGATGACCCTGACCGGGTAGCCCGGCCGGATCGTCAGGGTCGGCGCGACCTGCAACTGGCGCTGGACGATCTGTTGCCCTGCCTGATTGATGGTATCCTGCGCTCCGTCGCGGATGGCCCGGATCAGACGATCCTCGTCGTCGGTCGCCAGTTCCGTGCTGATGCCGAGCAGCGTGGACAGCCCCGCCGCCTTCACGAGATCCCACCAGTGGTAATCAACGCCATCTTCCAGCCCGGCATAGCCGGAAGCGTCCGCACCGGGCTGGCGCTCCAGCACGATAGAGCGGCCGTTGGGCAGGATCAGGCGGTTCCAGACCAGCAGCACGCGGCGCTGACCGAACTGCACACCGGCGTCATACTGACCGATGATGCGCGTTCCCTGCGGGATTAGCAGCAGGCTGCCGGTCGGGCTGTCATAGACATTTTCCGTGACCTGCGCGGTGATCTGGCCGGGAAGGTCCGAGCGGATGCCGGTAATCATCGCCGCCGGGATTACGGCCCCTGCCTGAAGGATGTAGGGCGAGGCTGGCGCCATGATCCGATCCATGGCAACGGTCTGCCGTTCCACCGGCCCATTCAGAAATGCCGTGTGGCGGTCCTGTGTTGCGGGCTGGCCACCAAGGTCAAGGCCAGCAAGGCCCGGCATATTGGAGCCAGGCGTCGTCGCCACTCTTGGCCCGGACTGGAAGAACACTGTACTGAGACGCGCAGCTTCTTCTTCGGCAAGCCGGCGCTCTTCGGCAGGATCGCGGGCAGGCGTCGCCATGGCGGGCGGCGTGACGGGCTGACCCCGGTTCTGGGCATCCAGGATCGGGCCACCGAGATCGCCCGGCAATGCCGGCCCCAGGACCGGCCCGGTATAATCCTTCGGCAGACCCGCCAGTCCATCTGCCGTGGCGCGATTCTCGGTCGAATAGAGTTCTTCACCGTTTCCGCTCATGTCGCGCGTCTGGAGCGCATAGATCAGCGCCCCGCCGATGCCGAGGAGCGCAACAGCCCCGGCACCGGCCAGCATCTTGCGCGACAGGCGCGTGACGCGCGGCGGCTCGGCACGCAGACGCATCGGCGTTGGGTTGGTGGTGGCCTCTTCACTCATGACGGTTGCTCCCCGGTTTTGGCGGGCTGGGCAGCTTGCCTTTGCTCGATGCGAACGATCCTGACTGTCTGCTGCTGCTTGCCGCTACCAAGACGCAGCTCAGCCGCTCCGAACAGCCGATCGACGATCAAGATGTTCTGGTGAACACGGGAATTGACGATCTGGGTCTCGCCCTTGGAACCGATGATGAAGATCGGCGGCATCTCTCCCTGCACGATGCCGCGCGGGAAAACGACATAGACACGGCGGCCATCGTCGAAGACGGAAATCGGCCGCCATGGCGGCGTATCTCCGGTCAGGCCGTAACGATAGTTGCGTGCCGCCTCGACCGGGATGATGGGTGCTGCGGGAACGGTCTGGCGCTGACCGGCAGGCAGCGCCGGATAAGACCAAGATACGGACGGCATATAGAGCGCCTCGCGGGCGCGCAGCTCGATCATATAGGTGCGTCGATCGGTCGTCACCACGAGATTGGTTGAGATGTCGGATCGGGATGGTTTGACGAGAATATGGACCCGGCGCGACGTACCGCTCCCGCTCTCGGTATCGCCAATGATCCAGCGAGCGGTGTCTCCCGCCGCGATCGGTCCCGCGCCGGTCAGGCTTTCGCCCGGCTCCAGCGCGATATTGGTGATCTGTCCTGGTGCTGCATAGACCTGATAGAGCGCGCCTTCCGACCAGGGATAGATCTGGATGGCGTTATAGTAACCCTCGCGGCGCGGTTCGACGCGGGCGGCGGCATTGGCGTTCTCGACCCGGCCTGCCGGTGTTCCCGCTGCGGTCCCACCACGCGCAACCGTCCAGGCTGGCGGCGTGTGAAGCGGTCGGGGCCGATCATCCGTAACGGTGGCCTGCACGGTCGGTAGAGCCGGAACATTGGCATCATAGCTGAACTGCGGCGTCTTGTTGGTGGCACAGCCTGCCAGCATGGTGGCCGAGAGCATCAAAGCCGCACGGGCGGGCTTACGGAAAACCGGCAAGGCGGAATTGCGGGGAAACGCGATGGTCATTGGCTCATCTCCCGCGACCATGAAATTGCATTGACGTAGATGCCGAGCGGATTGGCGCGCAGACGCTCGGCATCGCGCGGCGTCTGGATCACGATGGTCAGGATCGCGGTCCAGCGCTCGGTCCTGGAAAGCTGCCCGTTCTCATAGTGACGCTCGGTCCAGGCGACGCGGAAGCTGTCGTTCGAGGCGCGTATGACGCTGGAAACCTCGACTGCGATCTGCTGGCGGCCGACACGGGTGAACGGATCGTTGGCGCGGGCATAGTCGTTGAGCGCGGCCGCTCCCCTATCTGTGGTGAACTCATAGGCGCGCAGCCAGTTCTGGCGCACGATGATGGCGTCCGCCGGGATCGAGCGCGTCTGCTCGATGAAGCGGCCAAGATGGAAGGCGATCTGCGGATCGGTCGGACGGTAATCGGCCGTGGCTGAGGCGACGGTCTGGGCCTGGCCGAGATTATCGACCTGCACCACCCAGGGCACGACGGTCCCTCGCGCCGATTGCAGAACGAGCGCGGCAGCGAAGCCCGCCGAGAGGATCAGTGAGCCGAAGGCCATATAGCGCCAGTTCTTGGCCTGCGCGCGAGCCGTGCCAATACGCTCGTCCCATACTTGCGCGGCTTTCTGGTAAGGCGTCTCGGGTTCGGGCGATTTGCCGTAATGGGTCGCTGGACGTCTGATGATGTTCATGAGCGGTCACTTTCGGAAATGTTGACGGAAGAGCCGCCGCCGTGGCTGCCACGGGGGGGGACGGAATGGGGGGCTTTGGTCGTGCCGTGATTGACCGCCGGGCGGCGGTGCATCTGCTCCCCCCAGGCGGGCGGTCCGCCCGCCGGTGCGGAGGCGGGTGCGGAGGCGGGTGCGGCACCGGCCACGCTCGCACCACCAATGGTTCCCTGCGAGGACGATCCACCGGTGACGCCGAGCCCGGCGCGCGCGCCATCGGAGAAGCTGGATTTGACGTTTTCCGCTGCTTTCGAGGCCGCTCGTTTCAGGGGC
>CALMPK010000035.1 GCA_937873575.1 uncultured Hyphomicrobiaceae bacterium | reverse complement strand
CGGGCTGTTCGCCCTGCGCACCGGGGTCCGCCCCGCGGTTCCCCTCGACGAGGTCGAACCCGCGTCCGAGATCGTCAAGCGGTTCTCGACCGGTGCGATGAGCTACGGCTCGATCTCCGCCGAGGCCCACGAGACGCTCGCCATCGCGATGAACCGCATCGGCGGCAAGTCCAACACCGGCGAGGGCGGGGAGGACCCGGACCGCTTCACCCCCGACGACAACGGCGACCTGCGCCGCTCGGCGATCAAGCAGGTGGCCTCGGGTCGCTTCGGCGTCACCTCCGAGTACCTGACCAACGCGGACGACATCCAGATCAAGATGGCCCAGGGAGCCAAGCCGGGCGAGGGCGGTCAGCTCCCCGGCCACAAGGTGTACCCGTGGATCGCCGCGACCCGGCACTCGACGCCCGGCGTCACGCTGATCTCGCCGCCGCCGCACCACGACATCTACTCGATCGAGGACCTGGCGCAGCTGATCCACGACCTGAAGAACGCCAACCCGCGCGCGTCGATCTCGGTGAAGCTCGTCTCGGAGATCGGCGTCGGCACGGTCGCCGCCGGCGTCGCGAAGGCGAAGTCCGACCACGTGACGATCGCGGGCCACGACGGTGGCACCGGCGCGTCGCCGGTCTCGTCGATCAAGCACGCGGGCACGCCGTGGGAGCTGGGGCTGTCCGAGACGCAGCAGACGCTCGTGCTGAACCGCCTGCGCGGGCGCATCACCGTGCAGGTCGACGGGCAGATGAAGACCGGCCGCGACGTCGTCATCGGCGCGCTGCTCGGCGCCGACGAGTTCGGCTTCGCGACGGCGCCGTTGATCGCCGCCGGCTGCATCATGATGCGCAAGTGCCACCTCAACACCTGCCCGGTCGGCGTCGCGACGCAGGACCCGGTTCTGCGCGCCCGGTTCCAGGGCAAGCCCGAGCACGTCATCA
Source organism: uncultured Hyphomicrobiaceae bacterium (assembly GCA_937873575.1). Taxonomy (GTDB): domain Bacteria; phylum Pseudomonadota; class Alphaproteobacteria; order Rhizobiales; family Hyphomicrobiaceae; genus JAEUMD01. Next base: position 2,426 of record CALMPK010000035.1, on the reverse strand, counting down.
ACTACTTCTTCTTCGTCGCCGAGGAAGTGCGCGAGCTGATGGCGGCGATGGGCTATCGCACCGTCAACGAGATGATCGGCCAGTCCGAGATGCTCGACAAGGAGCGGGCGATTCAGCACTGGAAGGCGCGCGGGCTCGATTTCGGCAAGCTGTTCCACAAGCCGCGCGTGCCGGACACGGTCGCCATCCACCATTGCGAGCGCCAGGACCACGGCCTCGAGAAGGTGCTCGACAACAAGCTGATCGACGCCGCGCGCCCAGCGCTCGAGCACGCCAAGCCGGTGAAGGCGGAGTTCGCGATCCGCAACGTCGACCGGACCGCCGGCGCCATGCTGTCGGGCGAGGTCGCCAAGCGGTACGGACATACGGGCCTGCCCGAGGATACCGTTTGGCTCACCTTCAAGGGCACGGCCGGTCAGGCGTTCGGCGCTTGGGTCGCGTCGGGTGTCACGATGGAGCTCGTCGGCGAAGGCAACGACTACGTCGGCAAGGGCCTTTCCGGCGGCAAGCTGATCGTGCGGCCGGACCCGGCCTCCGGGATCGTGCCGGAGGAGAGCATGATCGTCGGCAACACCGTGCTCTATGGTGCGATCCTCGGTGAATGCTACTTCCGCGGCATCGCGGGTGAGCGCTTCGCCGTGCGCAACTCGGGCGCCTATGCGGTGGTCGAGGGCACTGGCGATCACGGCTGCGAGTACATGACCGGCGGCGTCGCCGTCGTGCTCGGCCCGACGGGGCGCAACTTCGCGGCCGGCATGTCGGGCGGCATCGCCTACGTGCTCGACGAGGCCGGCGACTTCGAGCAGAAGTGCAACATGTCGATGGTCGATCTCGAGCCGATCGAGGCCGAGGAAGCCGTGATGCTCAAGCTCGCGCAGAAGGGCGATCTCGAGAGCCATGGCCTCGTCGACGTGATGGGCGATATGACCAACCACGACGCCGAGCGCCTGCACGCACTGATCACGCGGCATGCCCACTACACGAACTCGGTCAAGGCGCGCACGATCCTCGCCGACTGGAAGACCTGGCTGCCGAAGTTCAAGAAGGTGATGCCGGTGGAGTACCGCCGCGCGCTCGCCGACATCGCCAAGGCACAGGCCGCCGACCCGACGGGCCTTGGCGTCATCGAGATCGGCATGTCGCGGGCGAAGGCCTGAGCCATGCCGAACGGCTTCGCCACTACGCCGGAACCACCGTACCTCGCCGTCATCTTCACCTCGCAGCGCAATGAAGGTGACGGCGGTTATGCGGCGATGGCGGAGACGATGATGGAGCTCGCCAGCGGCCGCGACGGTTTTCTCGGAGCCGAAAGCGCGCGCGATGAAAGCGGCTTCGGCATCACCACCTCCTACTGGCGTGACGAGGCCAGCATCGCCGCGTGGAAGGCCGAAGCACGCCACCTCGAAGCGCAGCGGCTGGGTAAGCTACGCTGGTATGAGCACTACGAATTGCGGGTTGCGCGGGTCGAGCGTGCCTATGCGGGACCAGCCGGTCGCGATGCCGCCGCGACCTGAGGTCCACACGACGAACGATGACTGCCCGCGACGGGCTGAATTTGCAGGACGGGACGAAGACTATGGGCAAGCCAACGGGTTTTCTTGAATTCGAGCGCGCCGAGCGCAAGTACGAGCCTGTCGAGCAGCGCTTGAAGACGTGGCAGGAATTCGTCGTGCCGCTGCCGGAGGGGGAGACCAAGAAGCAAGCGGCGCGCTGCATGGATTGCGGCATTCCGTTCTGCCACAACGGCTGCCCGGTGAACAACCAGATCCCCGACTGGAACGACCTCGTCTACGAGGGCGACTGGAAGACCGCCGCTCTCAACCTCCACTCCACCAACAACTTCCCCGAAGTGACGGGCCGCATCTGCCCGGCTCCGTGCGAGGCGGCGTGCACCTTGAACATCGAGGACACGCCGGTCGCCATCAAGACCATCGAGTGCGCCATCGCCGATCGCGGCTTCGACGAAGGCTGGATCGTGCCGCAGAAGCCGGAGACGAAGACGGGCAAGAAGATCGCAATCGTCGGTTCGGGCCCTGCCGGCCTCGCCGCCGCGCAGCAGCTCGCCCGTGCCGGCCACGAGGTGCACGTCTACGAGAAGAACGCGCGCCCCGGCGGCCTGCTGGTCTACGGCATCCCCGACTTCAAGATGGAGAAGTCCGTCGTCGCGCGCCGCGTCAAGCAGATGGAGGCCGAGGGCGTTCGCTTCCACTGCAATACACACATCGGTAAGGACGTGAGCTCGGCCGAACTCGAGGCGAGCCACGATGCACTGCTCATCGCCATCGGCTCGGAGAAGCCATTCGACTTCTTCGCCAACGCGACCGGCCCCGGCCTCCACGGCATCCACTACGCCGTGGGTTTCCTGCCCCCGCAGAACCCCCGCCTCGCCCGCGGGCACCACGGGCCGGGAGAGCAGCCGCTCCTGC
>CALMPK010000034.1 GCA_937873575.1 uncultured Hyphomicrobiaceae bacterium | reverse complement strand
CTCGGGCGGCCGGCCCCCCGCCCGCCACCCCCGCCCCGGGCCCCCGCCGTATCGCGCGCCGACGCGGTCCGTGCCATGGTGCCCTACAGCGCCCGCCACATCGCCGCCGGGGGGCGGCTCAACAACGTCACGCGCCACATGCTGGGGCTCTATCACGGGCGCCCGCGCGGGCGTCTCTTCCGTCGTTACTTGAGCGAGAGCGCCGGGACGGCGGCGGGTGTCGAAGCGCTGGAGAAGGCGCTGGCGTTCGTCGAAGCCGGGGCCGGATCGTCTCGCGACGCCGCGGCCTGAGGGACAAGCAATAAGGCGATGGGGCTGGATCTCGCGCTCAGCAATTCGAACCTCGTGGTGCTGGTGGCGTCGCTCGCCGCCGCGGGCGTTCTCGTCGGCATCATGTCGGGGCTTCTCGGCATCGGCGGCGGCGGCATCCTGGTGCCGGTGCTCTACGAGACGTTCGGCGCGCTTGCCGTCAGCGACGCGATCCGCATGCACATGGCCGTCGGCACCTCGCTCGCCGTGGTCGGGGCGACCTCGCTGCGCTCGTTCCTGGCTCATCGCGCGCGCGGAACCGTCGATACCGCGCTGGTGCGGCGGCTGGCGGCGTTCGTCCTGATCGGTGCGCTGGCCGGCGTGCTGGTGGCGAGCAAGGCCGACAGCCGGGTGCTGCGCGGGCTGTGGGTGGTGCTCGGCACGGTGATGGCCGCCAAGCTGGCGTTCGGCCGGGACGAGTGGCGGCTCGGTACGGAAATTCCGAAGAGCCTCGCGGTCGAGGCCTATGCCGTGATGGTCGGATTCATCTCGGTGCTGCTGAGTATCGCCGGCGCCGTCTACATGGTTGCGCTCATGACGCTTTACGGCCGGCCGATGCTCCAGTCGGTCGGCACCTCGGCGGGCTTCGGCCCGTTCATCGCCTTGCCGGGGTTGCTCGGCTTCATCTGGGCGGGGTGGGGTGTCAGCGGCGCGCCGGCATTCTCCCTCGGCTACGTCAATCTGATGGGAGCGGCCATCATTCTGCCCGCGAGCCTCCTCGCTGCCCCGCTCGGGGTACGTCTCGCCCATGGCCTATCGAAGCGGACACTGGAACTCGCGTTCGCCGTTTTCCTGCTGCTTGTTTCGATGCGCTTCCTCGTCAGCCTTCTCGCCTGACCGCCCAACGGCTATAACGGAGGGGCTGCGTCCCACCCTGGAGACAACGACGATGCGCCCGCTCGCACGCCTTGCCCTGCTCGCCTGCCTCGTCATGCCGTCACTCGCGAACGCTGCCGACGCGCCACCGCTGCCACCGCCCACAGGCGTCGAAACGCCCGCTGTGGAGCCGTCGAAGGGCGATGACGGCATTTATCATCAGAAGTGGTTCGTCGGCTCGTTCCTCGATCTGCGCGAGGATTTCGCGGAGGCGCGTGCGCAGGGCAAGCGCTTCGCCGTCATCTTCGAGCAGCGGGGATGCAGCTACTGCGTGAAGATGCACACCGACGTGCTCTCCAAGCGCTACATCAACGACTATGTGCGCGAGAATTTCGCCGTCGTGCAGCTCGACATGTGGGGCGAGCGCGAGGTGACGGATTTCGACGGCGAGAAGCTGCGCGAGAAGGCCATTGCCGAGAAGTGGGGCGTGCTCTTCACCCCGACCGTCGTGTTCTACAAGGAGAACATCGACGATTTGAAAGGCCAATGGGGCCAGCCGCTCGAGGTCGCGCGCATGAACCTCGGCATCGGGCCGGGCACGTTCTACGACATGTTCACGTGGGTGCGCGCGAAGGTTTACGAGAAGGACCGCAACTTCCAGCGCTTCCATCTCGAGCGGTACGCGCTGCGCGAGAAGCTCGAGAAGGAGAAGGCGTCGTCGAAGGACAAGGTGAACTGACGCGCGGCGGTATTCACCGCCTCACGGCTTCGCGTCGGGTGTTCCGGCCTTTTGCCTGCGAATGTCCCAGAGGCTGCCATCGAGCGCGCGTCGCACCACTTCGGCGCGGTCCATCTTGTCGACGGATCGGGTGAACTCGCCATAGGTCCGCCAGGCGCCAGCGGGCTTCTTGAGCGACGTGAGTCTGTCGCGCCAGATGGCGAGGCGTTTCCATCCGCGCGCGTCGCCGCCTTCGACCGGCAGCCCGGCGCGGGCATTGACGAGTTGGCGAGCGACGATCTGTGCCGCCGCGTCCGGCAGATGCCCGGCGGCCACGAGCACGTCGATGGTGGCGCTGGCGCGAGCGAGCACGTTCTCGCTTGGGGGCGAGGTGCCGGCGCGGCGATCCTGGAACAGCGGGCTCTCGGTCGGATCGGCAATAAATGGAATGACGTCGAGCAGGGGGGCGATGATCGTGTCCTCGCCAGCTTCGACGGAAATCAGCTCGGCCAGATCGAAAAGATAGGCGAGGGCCGCGTCACGCCTCTCGGCGGGGGGGAGCGAGCGGTAGCCGGTGGCCTGGTCGATCAGAGCGGCATAGCGCTGGGCGCGCTGGATTTCGGAGATCGGCATGAGCGTGCTCGTGCGGGTCGGCGATGGGCGTTGGTCATGACACTGAACGATGCCAAATATTATTGAATGACCTATTGCTTCACGAACGCCAAGGTCCGTGTTGACTGCGAAATCGTGATCCAGTGTATTCGAAATATTACCATTCGAAAAATTGGAGCGTGAAATGAGATACTATTTGTCGGTGCTAATGGGTTTGGTTTTCGCGACGACGCTGGCGCACGCTGATCCGCCCAAACTCGAAGTGCAAAAGTCGCAGACCGAGACGTCGAAGACGACCACTGTGACGACGCCTGTGGGCAAGGACTGGCATGTCGGTGTCGAAGGTTCGACGAAATACACGATGCCGAGCAAAGGCCCTGACGGACCCGAGCCAGGACATCAGGTCGGAAGCTCGCAGAACTCGTCCGGTGCCGTGATCATCCAGAAGCGGTTCTGAACGTGTCCGATGGACCGGGTGGCACGGAGTACCCCCGATCCATCGGCTTTGACAGGCCGAGGATTTGATCGGCCGACGTGTGACACGCCGAAGATGTGACGGGCCGAGGCCGACCCGTTCAAATCTTCTGATTGTAGGCGCCGACCTCCGGGTACTTGCGCAGCTCGGCGTCGAGCGCGGCGAAGATGGCGCGCAGGTTGGCTTCGGACGTCGGGCTCTCGACCACCACCACCAGCTCCGGCTTGTTCGACGAGGCGCGGATCAGGCCCCAGGTGCCGTCGGCGAGCACGACGCGAATGCCATTGACGGTGATGAGCTCGCGGACCGCCTGACCGGCGATCTTATCGCCCTTCTCGGCGGCGGTCTTGAAGTGCGCGACCAGCTTGTCGACGATGCCGTACTTCTTGTCGTCGTCGCAGTGGGGCGACATGGTCGGCGATTGCCACGTTTTCGGCAGGGCGTTCCGAAGGTCGGCCATGCTCTTCGTCGGGTTGCGGTCGAGCATGTCGCAGACGGCGATCGCGGCGACGAGGCCGTCGTCGTAGCCACGGCCGAGCGGCGGGTTGAAGAAGAAGTGGCCCGACTTCTCGAAGCCGACGAGCGCCTTCGTCTCGTGGCTGAAGCGCTTGATGTAGGAGTGGCCGGTTTTCCAGTAGGTGGTCTTGGCGCCGTTGGCGAGCAGCACGGGGTCGGTCATGAACAGGCCGGTCGACTTCACGTCGGCGACGAACCGGGCGTCCTTGTGCAGGCTCGAGATGTCGCGGGCCAGCATCACGCCCACCTTGTCGGCGAAGATCTCCTCACCCGTGTTGTCGACGACGCCGCAGCGGTCACCATCGCCGTCGAAGCCGAGGCCGACGTCCGCGACCGTCTCGCGCACCTTGGCAACGATGGCGTGCAGCATCTCCATGTCTTCCGGGTTGGGATTGTAGCGCGGGAAGGTGTAATCGAGCGACGCATCGAGCGGGATCACGTCGCAGCCGAGCGCGGCGAGAACCTGCGGAGCGAAGGCGCCCGCCGTGCCGTTACCACAGGCGGCGACGACCTTGAGCCGGCGCTTCAGCTTCGGCCTGTCGGTCAAAGCCTTCGTGTAACGCTCGCCCATGTCGGGCACGAAGAC
>CALMPK010000033.1 GCA_937873575.1 uncultured Hyphomicrobiaceae bacterium | reverse complement strand
GCCATCTACGCCGGCCAGCCGAGCGGCGACGCCGGTGAGGCGGGCGATGACGCGGGCAGCGGCTCCGGCGACAACGTGGTCGACGCCGACTTCGAGGAGGTCAAAGACGACAAGAAGGCCGGCTGACCCCTTGGACGCATCGCAGATAGAATGCACAGTGCCCGCGCGGTCTGAGGATCGCGCGGGCACGTTGGCAAAGTCCGGCGGCAAGGTCCGGCGGCAAGGGTACAGACCGAAATGGCCAAGCGCGACTACTACGAAGTTCTGGGGGTGAGCAAAGGGGCCAGCGAAGCCGATCTCAAGAGTGCTTTCCGCCGGCTGGCGAAGGAATGCCACCCCGACCGCAACCCCTCCGACAAGGATGCCGAGCGCCGCTTCAAGGAGCTCAACGAGGCCTACGAGGCCCTGAAGGATCCGCAGAAGCGGGCCGCCTACGACCAGTTCGGCCACGCCGCATTCGACGGCGGCGGCCGTGGGCCGGGCGGCGGCTTCGGCCCCGACTTCGCTTCCTCGATGTCGGACATCTTCGACGACCTCTTCGGCGAGTTCATGGGTGGCAGGCGCGGCCAGGGCGGCCCCCGCCAGCGCTCCGGCCGCGAACGTGGCGCAGACCTGCGCTACAACATGGAAATCTCGCTCTCGGAAGCTTACGCGGGCAAGAACGCCGAGATCGTCGTGCCGACGAGCGTCGGCTGCGAGACCTGCTCGGGCTCGGGCGCCAAGCCCGGCACCAAGCCGACCGCTTGCCCGACCTGCGGCGGCCAGGGCAAGGTGCGGGCGAGCCAGGGCTTCTTCACCATCGAGCGGACCTGCCCGTCTTGCCACGGCCGTGGCGAGATCATCGCCGACCCATGTGCGGATTGCAGCGGCTCCGGCCGCGTGACGAAGGAGCGCAAGCTCGCCGTCAACATTCCGGCCGGCGTCGAGGACGGCACGCGCATCCGCCTCGCGGGCGAGGGTGAAGCGGGGTTGCGCGGCGGGCCAGCCGGCGACCTCTACATCTTCCTCTCGATCAGGCCGCACGAGTTCTTCCAGCGCGACGGCGCCGACATCTTCTGCAAGGTGCCGATCGCCATGACGACGGCGGCGCTCGGCGGCAATATCGACGTGCCGACGGTCGACGGGTCGATCACCCGCGTCAAGGTTCCGGAAGGATCGGAGACGGGCAAACAGTTCCGCCTGCGCGGCAAGGGCATGCCGGTGCTGCGCTCCAAGGTGACGGGCGACATGTACATCCAGGTCGAGGTGGAGACGCCGAAGAACCTGACCCGGCGCCAGCGCGAGCTGCTCGAGGAGTTCGAGCAGGAGAGCCACAAGGAGACCTCGCCGCAGAGCTCCGGCTTCTTCCACCGCGTCAAGGAGTTCTTCGAGGGCAAGAGCGGCTGAGCCCGAGCGGGCCAGCGGGTACCGCCATCGTCTCCCGAATACGGCAGCGCCCGGAGCCATCGGCCCCGGGCGCTGCTTTTTCTGAGTTTGCCGCGACGGCGATCAGGCGCTCTTGGCCGGCGCGTGCGCCATGCCGCGCGATTTCAGCACGTCGCCGATCTCGTCGAGGATGGCGGGATCGTCGATCGTCGCCGGCATCTTCCAGGTTTCGCCGTCGGCGATCTGGCGCATGGTGCCGCGCAGGATCTTGCCCGAACGCGTCTTGGGAAGGCGCTTGACGACCATCACGTTCTTGAACGCGGCGACCGGGCCGATGACATCGCGGACGAGCTTGACGACCTCCGCCTCGATGTCCTTGGCATCGCGCGCGACGCCGGCGTTGAGCACCACGAAGCCGGCCGGCAACTGGCCCTTCATGTCGTCGTGCACGCCGATGACGGCGCACTCGGCGATGTCCTTGTGCTGCGCGACGACCTCTTCCATCTGGCCGGTGGAGAGGCGATGGCCGGCGACATTGATGACGTCGTCGGTGCGCGCCATCACGTAGACATAGCCGTCCTCGTCGCGATAGCCCGCGTCGGAGGTCGAGTAGTAGCCGGGGAAGTCGGCGAGATAGCTGTTGCGGAAGCGCTCGTCGTTACCCCACAGCGTCGGCAGGCAGCCGGGCGGCAGCGGCAGCTTGATGGCGAGCGTGCCGTTCTGGTTGGGACCGACCGGCTGATGCTTCTCGTCGAGCACCTGCAGGTCGAAGCCCGGCATCGGCACCGTCGGCGAGCCGTACTTCACCGGCATCTTGCCGAGGCCGACCGGGTTGCCAGCGATCGCCCAGCCCGTCTCCGTCTGCCACCAGTGATCGATGACCGGAACGTTGAGCTTCGCCTCGGCCCACTTGATCGTCTCGGGGTCGGCGCGCTCACCGGCAAGGAACAGCGTGCGCAGCTTGGTGAGGTCGTAGTTCTTGATGAGGTCGCCCGCCGGGTCTTCCTTCTTGATCGCGCGGAACGCGGTCGGCGCGGTGAACAGCGCGACGACATTGTGCTCGGAGATGACGCGCCAGAACGCGCCAGCGTCCGGAGTGCCGACCGGCTTGCCTTCGTAGACCAGCGTCGTCGCCCCGTGCAGGAGCGGCGCGTAGCAGATGTAGGAATGGCCGACGACCCAGCCGACGTGGGACGCCGCCCAGAACCCCCCGCCCGGCGCGATGTCGAAGAAGTTCTTCATGGCCCCCTTGAGCGCGACCATGTGCCCGCCGTTGTCGCGCAGCACGCCCTTCGGCTGACCGGTGGTGCCGGACGTATAGAGGATGTAGAGCGGGTCGGTGGCGGCGACCGCAGCACAGCCCGCCTTGCGGCCGGCGGCCTTGGCGGCTGCTACCGACGCGCCCCAATCGTGATCGCGGCCGTTGATGAGGGTGGCGGCGACCTGCGGGCGCTGTAGCACGAGGCACGCGCTCGGCTTGTGCTCGGACAGCTCGATCGCCTTGTCGAGCAGCGGCTTGTAGGGGATGACGCGCGCCGTCTCGATACCGCACGAGGCGGTGAGAATGGCGACCGGCTTGGCATCGTTGATGCGCGTCGCGAGCTCGGCCGAGGCGAAGCCGCCGAAGACGACCGAATGCACCGCGCCGATGCGGGCGCAGGCGAGCATGGCCATCACGGCCTCGGCGATCATCGGCATGTAGACGATGACGCGATCACCCTTGCGCACGCCGACGTCGAGCAGCACAGCGGCAAGCGCGGCGACATCTTCCGTCAACTGGGCGTAGGTGTAGGACTGCTTGGTGCCGGTGACGGGGCTATCGTAGATGAGGGCGGTGCGAGCGCCGTGACCGGCCTCGACGTGGCGGTCCAGACAGTTGTACGCGGTGTTGCACTCCGCGCCGACGAACCAGCGGCCATACTGGCCCGCGTAGGGATCGAGAACCTTGTCCCAGAGCTTGTACCAGGACACGTCGCGGGCGGCCTCCGCCCAGAACGACTCCGGGTTCTTCTTCCACGAATCGTACACTTCCGCATAGCGGCTCATAAGGGCTTCCTCCGGATGCGCTGAGACGGCTTTTTGTTGCCACTACTGAGCATCCGGCGGGGTTTGCGCGCAAGCCTGCCAAGCATAGGAGTTTCGACTAAGCGCAGCGAGGGAGACCGAGTGAGGGCGACTGATCGAGTGCGCAAGCGAGCGCAACGGCGCCGGCGCAGGGCTATTTCGCGCAACGGCCAACGACACGCGACCGTCGCGGGTGGCAATCTCGCGCTGCAAGAAAAACAGGAGCGGCGGCGCGACACGACACGCGCAGAAGCCGCAAAGATGCCTCGAACCGGAGTGCGACGCCGACTGGTGCCTAGAGCACCAGCCAAGGCATCGTCGCCATCAGGACGAGCACGATCCACATACCGATGCTATCGCGGGTCGCAGTGGTCATCGCGGCCTCCTCAGCATGATTCGAGATCAATTCGTTGAAACAGATTACTCTCACGCGGGCGGCCCGCAAGCGTGTTCGGTGCGCCCTCACCGATTTCAACGCGGATCCGACGGCCTTTCCGTCGCGGCACACAACAGAAATGCCCGACCGCAGGCGAGGCTCGGCGTTGTCGCCGCGATCGCGAGCCGGTAGCGTGAGACGCAACGAGCGTGCAATTCCCAGGTGGCCGGCTGAACATGGCTTTCAATCCCTACGAGCAGAACCTCGAGAAAACGCCGGCCAACTATCAGCCTCTCTCACCGTTATCGATCGTCGCACGGGCCGCCGCCGTCTTTCCCGATCCCATCGCGGTCGTCCACGGCGCGCAACGCATCTCCTATCGCGAATATTTCGCTCGGTGCCGCCGCCTCGCCTCAGCACTGGCCCAGCGCTACATCGGCAAGGGCGATACCGTGAGCGTGATGCTCTCGAATACGCCGCCGATGCTCGAGGCGCACGTCGGCGTGCCGATGACCGGCGCCGTGCTGCACGCGCTCAACACACGCCTCGACGCCGCCATCATCGCGTTCCAGCTCGACCACGCCAACACCAAGGCACTGATCGTCGACCGCGAGTTCGCCCCCGTCGTCCGCGAGGCGCTGACACTTTCGAAAGTGCAGCCCTTGCTCATCGATTACGACGATCCGGAATTCCCCCAGCCGCACGAACGGCTCTCCTATCTCGATTACGAGGAGTTCGTGCAGACCGGCGATCCGGCGTTCCAGTGGCGCATGCCCGACGACGAGTGGGAGGCCATCTCGCTCAACTACACATCCGGCACCACGGGAAACCCGAAGGGCGTCGTCTACCACCACCGTGGCGCAGCGCTCATGTGCTACGCCAATACCGTCGCCACCGGCATGGGCCAGCATCCCGTGTACCTGTGGACGCTGCCGATGTTCCACTGCAACGGCTGGTGCTTTCCCTGGTCCATCGCGACCGTCGCGGGCACCCACGTCTGCCTTCGCTGGGTGCGCGCCAAGGCCATCTACGACGCCATCGCCGACCACAAGGTCACGAACCTATGCGGCGCGCCGATCGTCATGGCGACGCTGCTCAACGCGCCTGAAAGCGAGCGCCGCGAGATCACGCACGCCGTATCGTTCAGCCACGCCGCCGCGCCGCCGCCGGAAGCCGTCCTGTCGCGCATGCAGGACGCTGGTTTCAGGCTCACGCACCTCTATGGCCTGACCGAAACCTACGGCCCCGCCGTCCTCAACGAATGGAAGAGCGACTGGGACGGACTCGAGAAGGATTCCTGGGCGGCGAAGCGGGCACGCCAGGGCGTTCGCTATGCAGCGCTCGAGGACCTGACCGTGATGGACCCGGCGACGATGAGGGTGGTGCCGGCCGACGGCGAGACGATGGGCGAGGTCATGTTCCGCGGCAACATTGTCATGAAGGGCTACTTGAAGAACCCGAAGGCGACCGACGACGCTTTCCGCGGCGGCTGGTTCCATTCGGGCGACCTCGGCGTGCTGCACCCCGACGGCTATATCCAGCTCAAGGACCGCTCCAAGGACATCATTATTTCAGGCGGCGAGAACATCTCCTCCATCGAGGTCGAGGACGTCCTCTACAAGCACCCCGCGGTGGCGCACTGCGCCGTCGTCGCCAAGCCGGACGAGAAATGGGGCGAGACGCCGTGCGCGTTCGTCGAGCTGAAGCCCGACGCCAGCGCGACGGCAGACGAGATCGTTGCGCACTGCCAGAACCACCTCGCGCGCTATAAGGTGCCGCGCCACGTCGTCTTCGCCGAGGTTCCCAAGACATCCACGGGCAAGATCCAGAAATTCCGCCTGCGCGAGCTGGCGAGAGAGGTTTGACCGGCCGTCCTAGCCGCGCCAATTGCCGGGTACCGATTAAGGACGACATCAGTCCGTGCCCGTCCTGTCGGCGGTCCGTGGTAAGGTGGGCGTGTAACCCCATACAGGGACCCGTCTGGCCGACGCAGGAACCAAGGGACCTCGGCCGGGTTATCGAAGACCGGAGGGCCTTCCGGCCGGCATGGACGGCGAGATGCACGCCATCGCTTACAGCGACATTCGACGACCATCTGGCGCTCAACCGTTGGATCGCGCACGCACGCGCAGGGTGCTGATTGGCGCGGCGGCTCTGCTGATCGCCGTCCTCGCCGTTCCGGCATCGCCATTCGCGGTGGGTGAGGCCGAAGCCAAGAGTTCCAGGCGCCACGCCGAGAACAAGTCGAAGCGGCGCAACATCGAGGCGGCTCTGGAACGCGCGCGGCGGCGGACCATTCCTGCGAAGGCGGCAACAGCGGCCAAGCCCGCCGGAAATCCCTCTGCGCCGAACCCGGCGCCGGCCTCCGTAGGGGATCGCGCGGCGATCCCCTCGCCGCAGACGGCCGCGGGGGCCAAGGCCGCCGACGAGGCATTGGAACCAAAGTTGACCCTGCCCGAGATGCGGGCCGCGGTTCTTGCAGCACCCCACGGCGAACTCGCCCGCATCGGCCACCACGTCATCGTCGGCTACCACAACGCTTCGCAGCTCTTTCCGTTGATCGAACGTGGCGCCATCGGTGGCGTCTTCGTTACCGCACGCAATGCCCGCGGGCGCACCAAGTCCGCGCTTGCCGCCGAGATCGCGCGTTTTCGCGCGCGCGCCGAGGCGGCGGGACAAAAGCCGTTCTGGATCACCACCGACCAGGAGGGCGGCAGCGTCTCGCGCCTTTCGCCGCCGCTGCCGCGGCAGCCTTCGCTTGGGCGCCTGCTTGCCGCTACCACAGCTCCAGAGGCGCGCGGCCCCGCCGTCGCAGACTTTGCCGCCCGGCAGGCCGGTGCGCTCGCCGAGATCGGCGTCAACCTCAACTTCGCTCCCGTCGCCGACTTGAACCTCGATGCAAAGGCCGCCCGCGACCGCCACACGCGCGTGCGCCACCGGGCGCTTTCGTCCGACCCGGGGCTTGTCGCAGAAGCGGCGCGCCTCTACTGCGACGCGCTGCTTTCACATTCCGTCGCCTGCACGTTGAAGCACTTCCCCGGGCTCGGCCGTGTCATCGCCGACACCCACCTCACATCCGCGACGCTGAAGACCCCGCAAGAGGTACTCGCAACGACCGACTGGGTGCCTTTCCGCCAGGTCATCGACGCCACACCCGCGGCGGTGATGATCGGCCACCCGCACCCCGCCAGCGTCGACAGCGAGGCACGGCCGGCATCGACCTCGCCGGCGGTGATCGGCGGAATCGTGCGCAAAGGCTTCGGTTTCGACGGTGTCGTCATAACCGACGATCTCGCCATGGGGGCGATCAAGAAGCGCAAGGGTGGGATGGCACGGGCCGCCGTCGAGGCGATCGGCGCTGGCGCGGACCTCGTGCTGGTCGGGCTCGATGGAGATCACGTCTACGGTGTGCTGTATGCACTGCTCGACGCGGTGCGGAGCGGCGAAATATCAAAAGAGAAATTGGAAATCAGCAAAAAGCGGCTGCAGCGCCTGAAGAACTCAATGGACTCGGCGGCGCTGGCGGGTTCAAATTCCTCTCCCGCCCAGACGCCGCAGCCCCTGGAAGTCGTATCCCCGGAACTTGGCAAGACGGTGCAAAGATAAACACCGCCTGCCAACGAATAATTCGAGAATTCAGATCGGCCAACCCGGCGCGAAGTCCCGCGCGAGCTGACGTTGATCTACCAGTCTCAGTGATGCACCTCGCCGATCGCGAGACGGCTGATTTGCTCCTTCAACTTCAACTTCTCCTGCTTCATACGGCGGATCTCGAGATCGTCGGACCCGGGCCGTGAAGCCTCCTCGGCGATACGACGCTCGAGGAGCTTATGCTTCTCGGCCAACTCCGCGATATGTGCATTGAGAGACATTCTAACCTCCGTTGTCGTTCACGAAGGCCTCGAGTGTGACAGATTGGCGAAAGCTTGTCCACGAGCGTCGCCGCCGGAAATGACCGTTTCGAGAATGGAGCCAATAACGGCGAACGAATTGTTTGCTCGCGGATTTTCAAAAATTTCGAGCGCTTTCGACTTGTTGTTCGTTGCAAATTGAAGGTTCCGCCAGAACGCCCCCGTCAAAGCTGCTGCGCAACACCCGAATGGCCTTGCAAGACGGGCGAAACCGGCGGATATTTCGCCTCAGACGGCCGCGGCGAGCGGGGTCCGGAGGCGGGCCACGCCGATGATGTGCGAGCGCGGCCCGGCTAACGGCGACGATGGCTCCTCTCGGACCGGTCGTCGTAAGGCGTTGCGTGTTTGCCGGCTGGCCGGAAACGGCTCGAGCTGTCATCACCAGCAGGCCGTCATCGCGGAGCGGCAACGGAAAGCGGGAACGGAACTCGGGCGGATGCAGCGGCGGAACGACAAGGATCTTCGCGATCAGCTCGCGCAACTGCGTGCGGAGCACCGCAAGCTCGACGACGAGATCATCACTCTCGAGGCGACGGGCAGCGCCGACCAGCTCCTCATCAAGCGCCTGAAAAAGAAGAAGCTGGCACTCAAGGATCAGATCACGATCATCGAGGATCAGATGTTGCCGGACATCATCGCCTGATGCTCCAATAGCCACCCGGCGACTATGTGCGGCGCAACATAACATGATCTGCCTTCGCGGCGGCTCCACAGCTCCGGCCGATCTGTCGCCCTCCCCTTCAACCCGTGCTTGCCAACCCGCTTCAACGCCACTAAACCCGCGCTTTCTCATTTAGCGCGAGCATGAGATGAGCCGAGCCCCCGCAGCGCCGCCGCCCAGCGTCGGCATTATCATGGGAAGCCAGTCCGACTGGTCGACGATGCGCGCCGCCGCCGAGATGCTCGACGCACTCTCGGTGGCCTACGAGACCCGCATCGTCTCCGCCCACCGAACGCCCGACCGCCTCTACGCCTACGCCCGCGGCGCGGCCGAGCGCGGCCTCAAAGTCATCATCGCCGGAGCCGGCGGCGCCGCGCATCTGCCGGGAATGACCGCATCCCTCACTACGCTGCCGGTGCTCGGCGTGCCCGTCACGTCCAAGACGCTGTCGGGTGTCGATAGCCTCTATTCCATCGTCCAGATGCCGAAGGGAATTCCGGTCGGGACGCTGGCGATCGGAGAGGCCGGAGCGGCCAATGCGGGACTGTTCGCCGCCCAGATCCTCGCCATCGGCGACACGGCACTGGCGGCGCGGCTCGTTGCTTGGCGCGCGGCGCAGACCGACGCCGTCGCCGAGACGCCGACCAACGAGCGAGGCTGACCGTGACTGCGCCGAAGCCCCTCCCGCCCGGCTCCACAATCGGCATCCTCGGCAGCGGCCAGCTCGGCCGCATGCTGGCGACGGCGGCCTCGCGACTGGGCCTCAAGACGCACATCTATTGCGACTCCTCCGGCCCCGCCTTCGACGTGGCGGCAGCGCGGACCGTTGGCGCCTTCACCGATCTCGAGCGCGTCGCCGCGTTCGCCGAGGCGGTCGACGTCGTCACCTATGAGTTCGAGAACGTACCCAAGGCCACGGTCGAAGCAGCCGAGCGGGTCCGCCCCGTGCGCCCCGGAGTGCGCGCGCTCGATTTTTCGCAGGACCGTCTCGTCGAAAAGCAGTTCATTTCCTCGATCGGCGTCCCGGTCGCACCGTTCGCGCCCGTCGACGACGAGGCCGGGCTGGCGGCGGCGGCAAGTGTGCTCGGGTTCCCGTCGATCCTCAAGACCCGCCGCCTCGGCTATGACGGCAAGGGTCAGGTGCGCTTGACCTGCGGCGGCGACTGCACCGGAGCGCTCGGCCGGATCGGTCATGCGCCGGCGATCCTCGAAGGCTTCGTCGCGTTCCAGTTTGAAGTCTCGGTGCTGGTGGTCCGCGGCATCGGCGGCGAGACGCGGTTCTACGACGTACCACTCAACACCCACCGCGACGGCATCCTCCACGCCTCGGCCGTGCCGGCCCCCATCCCTGCCCGCGCCAAGGCCCGCGCGCTGGAAATCGCCAGCCACGTGGCGCAGAAGCTCGATTTCGTCGGCGTACTGGCGGTCGAGATGTTCTACCTCGGAGAGGCGGTCGCCGAGCCGGTCGTCGTCAACGAGATCGCCCCGCGCGTCCACAACAGCGGGCATTGGACCCTCGACGCCTGCCTCGTCAGCCAGTTCGAGAACCACATCCGCGCCGTCGCCGGCTGGCCGCTCGGCCCGACCGAGCGCCATTCCGACGCGATCATGACCAACCTGATCGGCGCCGACGTCGATAATTGGCAGAATCTTGCCGCGACGCCCAAGCTGGCACTCCACCTCTACGGGAAAAACGAGGCCCGCCCCGGCCGGAAAATGGGCCATGTCACCACGCTCGCTCCGAAATCCGCCGCGAGCTGATCCCGTGCCACCCTGCCGCCATGGACAAGCGCCCCAAGGTTTGATAGAGACCTCAGCGAAATTCGGGACCCGGCAGATGGACGACATCTGCCGGTGTTATCTGTTTGAACTGCGCGGGCTACCGCGCTTGGCCGTAAGGCCGGGTGCAAGGCCAGCAACTCAGATGCACAGCCCTTAACTCAGGCGCACAGCCAGCAACTCAGAAGGAAAGGCTCCGCGTGCAGGTTCTCGTTCGCGACAACAACGTCGACCAGGCCCTCAAGGCGCTGAAGAAGAAGATGCAGCGCGAGGGCATCTTCCGTGAGATGAAGCTCCGTAACTATTACGAGAAGCCCTCTGAGAAGAAGGCGCGCGAGAAGGCCGAGGCCGTGCGCCGCGCCCGCAAGCTCGCCCGCAAGCGCCTGCAGCGCGAGGGCCTGCTGCCGAGCAAGCCGGCCGCCCCGCGTGGCGCTGGTGCCCGTGGTGGTCCGGGTGCGGGCGGCGGATCGCGCTAACCCCATTGTCCGGTTCCCGGGGGCGCAATTGCGTTCCCCGGTCTGATGTGTGCGCCCGTGGCGGGTTCCGCCGCGGGCGTTTGCGTGCTTGGCGCGTTCTTGCGTGCGTGTTCCGGCGGGCATGTTCTGGTGTGCCGATGCTGGCGTGCGGGGCGCAGTGCGCCAATCGGGGCAAGGGTGCGCGGTCGAATCCCCCAAGAACAGAATTAGCCTTCTTATTAACCCCGCGTCTGCGCTGGCCGGCGCAATTCGGCCGGGGCTCGCCGCGCTGCCCGAATCTCGTCGATCCACGCCTGAATGGCATCGTAAGAGCCGAACAGGCCGTGGTCCGAGTGTCCGGCGCCGGGAAACGTAACGAGCCGCTTCGGCTCGCTCGCGGCGGCATAAACGGCCCGCCCCATCTCGACCGGTATCAGCATATCGGCCTCGCCGTGCACCACCAGAAGCGGCGCCGTGACGCGTGGCAGATAGCGGACCGTCTCATACCTGTCCCGCATCAGCGTGTGCGTCGGCAGATAGGGATAAATGGCTGCCGCGACATCCACCACCGACGTGTAGGGAGCATCGAGGATGATGCCCGCCACATCGCGTTCCACCGCGACCTGCACGGCGACGCCGGTCCCGATCGACTCGCCATAGAGGATGATGTCGCCCGCCGCGACTCCCATCGCCCGCAACCGGTCATAGGCAATCAGGGCATCGGCGACGTTCGCCCGCTCGGAGGGCCGCCCCGTCGAGCCGCCGTAGCCGCGATAGGTCATCATGAAGACGCCGCGTCCGGCGTCGCGGTATTTGCGAATGCGTTCCGCTCGATTGACGAGCGAGCCGCCATTTCCGTGAAAATAGAGCAAGGTCGGCTGCCCGCTGGCGGGAGGCGACCACCAGGCGAGGACCGTATTCCCGTCGGCCGTCGCGATCTCGACCTCCACGACGCGATCGAGCCCGGCCTCGACCGGCGAAACGCGCGCGGTCGTCGGGTGATACATCAGCAGACGCTCGACGACGGGTGCGCCCATGGCAACGATGGCTGCTAACGCCAGCAACGCGCCGGCAAGCTTTACGAGAATGTCCATTCGACCCCGTTGGGTGGTTTCAAGAGTTCGGCCGGAGCGCGGCACAATACCGGCGCTCAAGGCGCCGCGGCACGCGTGGACGGCGACCAGCGATCGCCCGGCTCATCGAAGCAGCGCAACAGGAACTTCGAGCGCTGCGGTCCCGGCAGATGCCCGAACGGGGAGCCGCCGCTCGCGGCCAGGAAGGGAGCGAAGCTCATCACATCGTCGCGCGAGAACGTGCCGTTGTCGCGGCCGAGCTTGATCGCCCAGCAATCGGCTTCCTTCTCCTGCTCGGAATTGCCGCCGAACCAGTGGCCGAGCGCGTGATGCCCGCACTCGTGCTGGAAGAAAAAGATCTGCAGCTTGTCGGGCAGGCGTTCGATGATGTGCGGATCGATGACGATGACGGGAACGCGATTGACGATTCCCGCCCGGCCGACATCTCCGAGATTCGTGACCTGCATGGTGCGCACCGTCGCCCCGCGAGCATCTCGGCAGCTGAAAGACTGGCCGGCGATGACCATGGTGCTCGAATCATCGTCGCGGGCGGCGGCACCGCCAGTCCAGGCGGGGAAGCCTCCGGCCGCGAAAAAGAAAGCGCAAGCCGTCGTCAACACGTAGCGGGCAAGCCCCGGGGCGCCGGCCGAAAGGACGCTGCCCGAAAGGGCGCGCCGCGCCGCCACGCCCGTTGCGCGGCAGGACTTCGCGGCCTCTTCCAACGTGGCGAGCACGTGTGCGCGTCCCGTCACCCTGACGCCTCCGGCGGTTGACTGACGTCAGCTTCTCCCGATGCGCGCAGGCTTGTCAACGCGCGGCGGACGGCCTGCCGTTCGTCGAGCCGTCGACTGATGGGCAGGGCGGAGGGATTTGTCCGTTCGTGATCGCTGGCGTCGGGGTCGCCTACTGACGAAAGCCCAGGCGTTCCGCCGTTCGACAGCGCACGAGGGCAACGCGTGCCACCGGCGGCCATGATCTCAGCGCTCGACGATTCAAAAGCGCGTGACATCGAGAGGGCGCGCGCTTTTCGTTCCGATGGATGCGCCGGCACGGCGGCTAACGCCGACGTCAGCAGTCGGCGCCCGCCGCGAGACACACCGAGGGAAGGGCGCGGAAGCAAACCTTTGAAACGCCATAAAATCAATCGGCCACGCTACGCTGGTGCGCGGCGCGGCCGATGACTTCGTTACGAACCTGCTGGGCGGATCAGTGGCCGCCGCCGGAGATCGCCTTGGCAATCTCTTCCGTCATCTTCTTGGCGTCGCCCAGCGCCATGATCGTGTTGTCGCGGTAGAACACCGGGTTGTCGATACCCGCGTAGCCCGAAGCGAGCGAGCGCTTGTTGAACAGCACCGTGCCGGCCTTCCACACCTGCAGCACCGGCATGCCATAGATCGGCGAAGTCTTGTCCTCTTCGGCCGCCGGGTTGACGACGTCGTTGGCGCCGATGACATAGACGGCGTCGGTCTGCGAGAATTCCGAATTGATGTCCTCGAGCTCGAACACCTCGTCGTAGGGCACATTGGCCTCGGCGAGCAGCACGTTCATGTGGCCGGGCATGCGGCCCGCGACCGGGTGGATCGCGTACTTCACCTCGACGCCTGCCTTCTTCAGGTTGTCCGCCATCTCGCGGAGTGCGTGCTGCGCCTGCGCGACGGCCATGCCGTAACCCGGCACGATGATGACCTTCTGGGCGTTCTTGAGGATGTAGGCCGCGTCGGCGGCGCCGCCGATCTTCACCGGCTCCTGCTCGCCGCCACCGGAAGCTGCCGCCGGCTCGCCGCCGAACCCACCGGCGATGACCGAGAGGAACGCGCGGTTCATGCCCTTGCACATGATGTAGGGGAGGATCGCACCCGAGGAGCCGACCAGCGCGCCGGTGATGATGAGCGCGATGTTGCCGAGGGTGAAACCGATGCCCGCCGCGGCCCAGCCCGAATAGGAGTTGAGCATCGAGACGACCACCGGCATGTCGGCGCCGCCAATCGGGATGATGAGCAGGACGCCGAGAATGAGCGATACCAGCGTAATCATCCAGAACAGCGACTTGTCGCCGCCCGACTGGTAGAGCATCACGATCAGCGCGATGAGCAGGATGCCGAGGCCGGCGTTGATCATGTGCCGCATCGGCAGAATGATCGGCTTGCCCGACATCTTGCCCGAGAGCTTGGCGAAGGCGATGACCGAACCGGTGAAGGTGATGGCACCGATGGCGACGCCGAGGCTCGCCTCGATCAGGCTCGCGCCCTTGATGTTGCCCGGCGTACCGATGCCGAACGCTTCCGGCGCATAGATCGCGGCGGCCGCGACGAACACCGCCGCGAGGCCGACCAGCGAGTGGAACGCGGCGACCAGCTCCGGCATCGACGTCATCGGGATCTTTTTCGCCGTGTAGGCGCCGACACCACCGCCGAGGCCGAGGCCGGCGATGATGAGCAACCAAGTCAGGAACGACATCGGGCTCGCGACGCCGAGCGTCGTCAGAACCGCGATCGTCATGCCGAGCATGCCGTACATGTTGCCGGTGCGCGACGTCTCGGGATGCGAGAGGCCCCGCAACGCCAGGATGAAGAGGATGCCGGAGACGAGGTAGAGGACGGCGACGAGATTGGCGGACATTTCGGGTTCCTACTGAAATGCGCTGTTGAGGCGGGCGTCGGCTTGGCGGATGGCTTCCGAAAGCTCTAGGTCGTCGGCCTCGAAGGGACTGTCGGGATGGCGGAGCGCGGGATCGGGGCAGTACGCTTCGACGGCGAAGAACAAGGTCTCGATAGCCTTCGGTATCTCCACGCCGCCCTCACGCATCGCTGCATGCCATCGGTCGAAGAAGAGATCGTGGAACGTGGCGGCATCGACGCGACCCTCGAGGAACGATCCCAGAAGCACGCGCCAGCCGGCCTCGCTCACTTCTTCGTCTCTTTCTTTTTGTACATGGCGAGCATGCGGGCGGTGACGAGGAAGCCGCCGAAGATGTTCACCGACGCCATGACGAGGGCGAGGAAGCCGAACACCTTGGCCGCGGTGCCACCCGAGGCCACGCCCTGTACGCCGACGGCGAGCAAAGCGCCGACGACGATCACCGAGGAGATTGCGTTGGTGACGCTCATCAGCGGCGTGTGCAGCGCCGGGGTGACGCTCCAGACGACATAGTAGCCGACGAAGATCGCCATCGCGAACACCATCAGCTCGTAGAAGAAGGGATCGACCGTCCCTTCGCCGCCGCCGGCACCCGCGAAGGCCGCGCCGGCCGAACCGGCGAGCGCCGCGAGGGCGAGCGGAAGAACACGCTTGAAGCTCATCACTTGGTCTCCGTCACGAAGCCGAGGCGAGGTTGGGATGAATGATGGCGCCATCCTTGGCGACGAGCGTACCGGTCACGGTCTCGTCCGCCCAGTTCACCTTGAGCGCCTTTTCTTTCTTGTCGATCATGGTCTCGATGAACGCGAGCAGGTTCTTCGCATAGAGGCTCGAGGCATTGAACGGCAGGGTCGCGGCAAGGGTGATCGGCCCGGCGATACGGACGCCGCCGACCATCGTCGTCTGGCCAGGAACCGTCAGCTCGCAGTTACCGCCGCGCTCGGCGGCGAGATCGACGATCACCGAGCCTGGCTTCATGCTCTCGACCATCGCCTTGGTAATGAGGCGAGGCGCCGGACGGCCAGGGATCAGGGCGGTCGTGATGACGATGTCCTGAATCTTGATGTGGTTGGCGACGAGCTCTGCCTGCTTCTTCTGGTACTCGGCCGACATCGCCTTGGCGTAGCCGGCCGCGGTCTGCGCCTGCTTGAACTCGTCATCCTCGACGGCGATGAACTTGGCGCCGAGCGACTGCACCTGCTCCTTGGTGGCCGGACGCACGTCGGTGGCGGAAACGATGCCGCCGAGGCGGCGCGCCGTGGCGATGGCCTGGAGGCCGGCAACGCCGACGCCCATGATGAAGATCTTCGCCGCCGGCACTGTACCGGCCGCCGTCATCATCATCGGCAGCGCCTGGCCGAACATCGAGGCGCCATCGACCACCGCCTTGTAGCCGGCGAGGTTCGCCTGGCTCGACAAAACGTCCATCGACTGCGCGCGCGTGATGCGAGGCATGAATTCCATGGCGAACAGCGACGCCTTCGTGCCGGCCAGCGCCTCGAGACCCGCACGGTCGTCGTAGGGGTTCAGGATCGAGAACACCATCGCACCGGACTTCAACTGCGCGATCTCCTCGGCCGCCGGACGGCGCACCTTCAGCAGGATATCGGCGCCGGAGAGGGCCTCTGCGGCACTGCCGACGATCTCGGCACCCTGGGCGCGCAGAGCATCGTCCGAGAAGAACGAGCGGGCGCCCGCGCCGGACTGGACGCGCACCTTGGCGCCCATGGCGGTGAGCTTCTTGACGGTCTCCGGCGAGACGGCGACTCGCGTCTCGTCGGCACTTTCGGCCGTGACGGCTATGGTGAGCATCTAGGCGTCCGATTGAGTTTGCCGAGCAGAAACGCTCTCGGCGGAGAAGCTGAGGTTCAGGGCGCGACGCGGCCTACCGGAGCAATGACGAGGCCGGAAACGGAGGCGCTGACCCGAAGCCAGCGCCCTCCCGTGCATCAGACCAGGAAATGGGCCATGCCGAGCAGAAGCACGACGCAGAACGCGATGAGCAGCTTCGCGACGAGCAGGAAGCCGTGATACGTGCGGGTGTGCTCCGCGTAGTCCATGGCCGGATGGCCGTGCGACGTGTCGAGCGACATATGTGTTCTCCCTCCCAGGGCCGTATTTTTGCCGTAAGTTTCGTAACGCAACGCCGGGTCTGCATCAACCTGGAAGGTTGGGCAATGCGGCCGTATCTCCGCGCCCATTCCGGGAAGTGGCGATCACCGTGGTATACCAGATGTTCTGGTTCGCCCGTATTGGCCCTTGCGTCAATCTCCCGGGGGCGCGACGAGTGAGCGCGCCTTGCGGCCGCGCTACCCTGTCCGGTCTCCGGCGCCTTCAGCCGTGCTCACCCCGATCGCGGGTGCGGACCAAATTCGGCCCGAATTCACCGTCATTCGCGGGGGCTGCCGGACATGCGGCGGCACGGCCGTATGCCGCGTGTCAGCAGTAGTTGGGTTCGAAGCCGCCAGCCGTACTGGGCCCCGGGGCTTCGCAGCGCCCCCCCCCGTTACACCGCCCGCCCGCGGTGGCGCCCCGCCGGGATCGCAAGGCGCCCCCCCTGCCGGGCCTCACCGCCGTTGCGGTGCTGGTTGGCGCGATTGCGCTCCACACCGCACCGGCACGCGCACTGGAGATTCTACCCAACGAGAAGGCAGGACGCGAAGCGTGCGAGAAGCGCGTGTGCGAGATCATCCTGAAAAAGAACGAAGGCCCGCCGCTCGTCTGCAACATGACGAAGACGTGGGACCGCGACAAGATCAAGAAGGGCAGCAACAAGAAGCGGATCACGTGGGGCTTCGGCGACGCGCGGTGCAGCCTGACGCTCAATCTCGACCGCAGCCTCATCCTGCCGGCGCTGACCAACGACAAATACACACTGGTGTTCCCGCCGCAGACGATCAACTGCTTGATCGAGGACGAGGAGAAGAAGGCGAAGCCCCTGGTGGTGATCGCCGCACCCAAGGTGAAGTTCAAGGATGGTCAAGCCTATAAGGTCTGGCTCAACGTCCAGGACGTCGAAGGCGAGGGCCTCGTGAAGAATCTCGTCTGGTCCGTATCGAAGCTCGCCGACGGTATCGGCATCTTTCATTCCGATACGGTGAAGAGCATCAACGCCTTCGTCCACAAGACTTGCCCCGACGAGTTCGGCAAGCCGGTCGAGGCGATGTCGAAGCCGGCCGCCAAGGGCGCCTCGAGCAAATCGGAACCGGCCAAGTCGGAGGCCGCGAAGCCCGCGCCGGCACGTCAGGAGCGCGCCACCGCGAACTGAGCGGACCGCCTCGTTCAAGCATGGCATCGCGAGAGTCCGGCCAGGCTGACCTGGCCGGGCCCGACGCACGATTCGTGTGCATTTGTCCTTGGCGGATCATGCGCGCCGGCAACACCCGAGGAATGTCTGCTGGAGAGGCTCGCTTCATCCAAATCTCGCCCTAATCGGGCATCAATCGAGCGTTCCTCGGCCGCGGCTGTCGCAACGCCGCGCGAGACCTGGAGCTGATGCGGCAACCCATAGGACAGTCCTCGATGTATTCTGCTGTGATTTCCTCATTCGCGGCGCGTGGAGCGCTCGCCCTGGCGGCGCTGACCATCGCCACCGGCCACGTGCTCGCGCTCGAAGTGCTGCCCGACGAGCGGGCGGGACGCCAGGCCTGCGAGCGCGCTCTGTGCGAGATGGTGGTGAAGCGCGAGGCCACCGGCGGCCCGCTCACCTGCAACATGGTCAAGACGTGGGACCGCGACAAGATCAAGAAGGGCGGCGAGAGCGGCAAGCTCTCGTGGGGATTCGGCGACGCGCGCTGCTCCGTCGCCATCAACATTCCGCGTGACCAGCTCCTGCCGGCGCTGGCCGAGCCCAAGTACACATTCAACGTGCCGACCCAGACCGTGAAGTGCGAGATCGAGGGCAGCGACGGCGCGGTCACCACGATCACGGTCGAAGCGAACCCCAAGCTCGAGTTCGTCGCCGGCAAGGCCGACAAACTCTGGCTCAACGTCGGCAAGGTCGAAGGCGACACCATCGCCACGAAGTTCATCTGGGCGGCGACCAAGCTGATCGACGGCGTCGGCCTGTTCCACACCGCCGCGATCACCGAGATCAACAGCTTCGTGCATGACAAGTGCCCGGAGATCCACGCCGGCAAGCAGTAAGCTACCGGTCGTATGCGAGTTTAAGGCGGCGGGGGGCGCGCGGCATCGACGAGATGCCGCGCGCTTTTTCACATCTTGGCCATCTGCAAGGCATGGGCGTGAGGTAATCTGCTCCATGATCGAGTGCCCGAAGGCGAGCCCTGACGTGAGCCCAAACATGCCGACCGAGTTCCATTATCTCCGCGATGCCAGGGCGCGCGCTGCCGCGACCGCGCTCCTCGCCTTGTCATCACTCGTGGGATGCGCGGGCGCCGCGTCGGCCGCGTCCGATGAGGCCGCCCGGCCCTATTGTTTCGAGCAGCTCGAAAACGCCACCACCCCGGAAATCTCGTGTGCGGTGCCTCTCGATCTTTCCGAGACCGAGCGCGCCGAGCTCGAAGCTGGTTCGCGCGGCTATGTGAAGAACGTCGCCTGTACGCTGACGGTGCGCATCGCGCGGCGCGAGGTTGAAGCGGCGCTCGCGGCGACGGACATCGAATTCCAGAGCCCCGAGCAGCCCGTCGTCTGCCACATCGAAACGCACAAGTCGGGATTCGACGTCACGGCTACGTTCGCGCCGCGCTTCGTCGTCCGCGGCGATGTCGCCGTCGAGGCGACACCCGGGCTCGGCAACGTCAAGGGCGTCTCTCGCGTCATCTCCTGGCCCGTGGTGCAGTTCGTCAACCGCTGGCCGTCGATCCGCAGCGGCCTGCTCCAGATCGTCAACGCCTATCGCGTGCATTCACGCAAGCGAAAGGCCAGCCGTTGAGGTGCGGTCGGTCGGGATGAACGCGTGGAGTGCTTCGATCTCGAAGGGATCATACCTCAGTCGTCCTGGCCGTCGGCGCTACGGCTGCCCTTGCGCGCGGATCGAAGGTGCTCGTCCTCTGCCGCGGAGAGGTCTGCATCGAAGGCGATGCGCTCGGTGCCCGAGAGCGCGACGAAACGCTTGCCGCGCGCCCGTCCGATGAGCGTGAGCCCCGCCTTGACTGCAAGCTCCACGCCCCATGCAGTGAAGCCGGAACGCGACACCAGGATCGGGATGCGCATCTTCACGCACTTGATGACCATCTCCGACGTGAGGCGCCCGGTCGTGTAGAAGATCTTGTCGTCGGGGCTGATGCCATTGACGAACATGTAGCCCGCGATCTTGTCGATGGCGTTGTGGCGCCCGACGTCCTCCATGTAGACGAGCGGCACGTCCTCGCGGCAGAGAACGCAGCCGTGGATCGCACCGGCCTTGAGATAGAGGCTCGGCTCCGTGTTGATCTTGCGCGTCAGCGCATAGAGCCACGATGTCTTGATGCGCGCGTCGGTGGAGAGCTTGACCGCACGGATCTCGTCCATCAGGTCGCCGAAAACGGTGCCCTGTGCACAGCCCGACGTCTGCACCTTCTTCTTGAGCTTGTCCTCGTAGCTCGTCTGGCGCTCGGTACGCACGACGACGGTCGAAATCTCCTCGTCGTAATCGACGGCCGTGATGCGATCGTCCTGTTGCAGCATCCCCTGGTTCAACAGGAACCCTATGGCGAGCAGATCGGGATGATCGCCGATGGTCATCATCGTCACGATTTCTCGGGCGTTGAGGAACAGCGTCAACGGCCGCTCGGTCACGACGTCGGTGACCACGCGGCGCCCCTCGTGATCGATACCTTCGACGGCGGTGGAGAGACGCGGATCGTCGGGCGTCGGCCGCACCAGAAACTCTTCCATGACGGTCTCCTTGGCGCGTTCCGGGTTCTCGACCCAGCGCTCTTGAGTGTACTGTCGCACCTTGCTGGAATCGCGCTCGCGATCCTTCGAACTCGGCAGCGCTCCCATCTTTGCGATCAAGGTGCGCATCAGGCGATCAAACAAAGCGTGAAGCGCTTCGGTCTTGGCCGATCGCGCCTTCGAGCGAGAGTGCACGGTGCGATTCACGCTTTCGATGGACGCGCGCTGCGCCTCCATCTCAACCGACCGCACCCTCATGCCAGCGCTTAGGGTGCGATTCACGCTTTCGATGGACGCGCGGTGCGCCTCCATCTCAACCGACCGCACGCTCATGCCAGAGCTTAGGGTGCGATTCACGCCTTCGATAGACGCGCGGTGCGCCTCCATCTCAACCGACCGCACCCTCATGCCAGCGCTTAGGGTGCGATTCACGCTTTCGATGGACGCGCGGTGCGCCTCCATCTCAACCGACCGCACCCTACTGTTTCTTGCCGCCGTACCAACACATCGGATCGAGCGCCTTCACGGCAGGCGTCTGTTCGAGCGGGCGCGCGACGTCGATCGTCGCGGCTTTGGCAGCCGAGCCGAGCAGCGCCTCGCGTCCATGCGACTGGCAACCAGCGGCCGCGGCGGCCATCGCGACCGCTTCGGCGCCATTGCGCGGCGAGGAACCGGCGGGCGCTCCGAACATCGACGAACCGCGCGGGATGACGACGACCTCGGCGGCGGCCAGCACGACTTCCGCGCGTTTGCCATCGGCCTCCGCGCCCGATGTGACGACGAGGACGTTGCCAAGGTTCATGAGACTGCCCGGCACAGGAGCGGGAACGGCGCCGGCGGCCTGTTCCTGCGCACTCCCTGCGAGCCCGGTTTGCACGACGAACAGGTGATCGCGAAAACGTTCGCTCGCCTGCCGGACGACCTCGCGCAATTCCGCTGTCTCGATGGGGAGAGTGATTGCGATGACACGCGCGGGCGTGCCGATCGCAAAGCCGATGGCGCGTGCGAGCGCATTGCCGTCATTGCCCGCGAGGCGAACCGGAACAAGCCGCCCCTTCGAATAGGCGGCGAGCATCACCTCCGCCGCCGACGTATCGCCGAGCGTTACGCCGTTCGCTGCACCTTCCGCGGCGGAGGCCGGGAAGGGATGTCGATCGGAATCGACGAAATCCCAACCGACGATCTCACCCTCACCGTCGCGCGCGAGACGCGGCGCAATTTTCCCGGACCGATAATCGACGCCCGATCCGATCAGCGCGATGGCGTGTCCGCCCGGGTCCTGGCCGGGCGGTACGGCCGGGTCGGCGGCCTGCGCCGCGACCGTGCCGATGAGGATCGAAAGCGCGATAAGCGGGACGAGTACACGCGACATCTGTGATCTCGAAAGGGCGGCAGGGATAGGCATCAACGCTCGGGTGAAGCGAAGGGATCGTCATCCCCCGTCAGTCCGGCATCGGTTGCGCGTGTGGCATCTTCCTCGTCACATGCCTTGGCCCGCGCAGCCTCGGCCACCACACGCGCGACGCGCCCATCGAGAGGCCCGACGATTGCATCGATGAGGGCCACCAGACCGTCGATGTCGTCGAGCGCGTAGACCGGCACGCTTTCGCCGGAGACTTCGTGATCGGCGGCGATGGCGATGACACGCGGGTCCTCTGCGGCGAGCGACCGCTTGGTCCAGGAGGCCTCGCGACGCGCTTCGATCTTAGGGATGGGCGCGGACTTGTAACCTTCGACGATGACGAGGTCGGCCGGCTCCAGCGCCGCGACGATCTCCTCAAAATTCGGTTCCGGCGCGCCGTCGAGCTCCGTGACGATGGCCCAGCGCGCACCCGAGACGATGGCGACTTGCCGGGCGCCCGCGCGCCTGTGGCGGGGGCCGTCCCGCCCGCCGGCGCCGGGCCGGAAGGCGCGGGGGCCGGGCCCCACGGCCCCGGCCCCCCAACCCCGACGGGTAGACCGC
>CALMPK010000032.1 GCA_937873575.1 uncultured Hyphomicrobiaceae bacterium | reverse complement strand
GCACCAGGGCCGCTATGCGGGCCGCCGCGTCGGGGTCTCGCCGCATCAGGTCCCGCAGCAGCAGCAGCGCGATGTGGCCGCCGGTCGACGAGCCGACCAGGATCTGCGGGCCGCGCGTCAGCGCGAGGAACACTGCGCGTGCCTCCTCCAGCCAATCGCCGATGGTGGCGTCCTCGAAGCGGCCGCTCGAGCGCCCGTGGCCTGAATAGTCGAACCGCGTGCAGGATATTCCACGTTTGCGCGACCAGTCCGCCAGCGCCGATGCCTTGGTCGAGATCATGTCGGACTTGAGCCCCGGCAGCCAGACGACGCCGGTGCGATCGGGCGCGTTCCCGGGTTCCACCAGCGTCGCGACCCGCCGCGCGTGGGCTCCATCGCCGACGTTCAGGAATTGCGGTTCGGTTGCGCCCATCCTATGACACCTCGTCCTTCCTGACGGAGCTTGCCCTTGGCCCATGAGCGCCCCGCTTCGGTCCGCCCGGCCTCGAAGCGCCCGACCATACTGCAGATCATTCCCGAGCTCGATACCGGTGGCGCCGAGCGCACGACGGTCGAGGTCGCCGAAGCGATCGTGAAGGCGGGCGGGCGCGCGATCGTGCTGACCGAGGGTGGGCGGATGGCGGCCGACGTGACGCGCGTCGGTGGCGAGCTCGTCGTTTTTCCGGCGGCGGCGAAGAACCCGTTGCGGCTGTGGGCCAACGCTCGCGCCATTGCCGGCATCGTCTCACGCGAGGGGGTCGATCTCGTGCACGCGCGCAGCCGCGCCCCGGCGTGGAGCGCACTCGCTGCCGCGCGGCGGACCGGCCGGGCGTTCGTCACCACATATCACGGTGCCTACAGCGAGAAGCTCGCGATCAAGAAGCTCTACAACTCGGTGATGGCGCGCGGCGACCTCGTCATCGCCAACTCGAATTACACGGCCGACCTCGTGCACGGACGCTACGGCACTCCGCGCGAGAGGCTGCGCGTCATCCATCGCGGCGTCGATGCCGCCGTTTTCGATCCCGCCGCGATCGGGGCGGAGCGCACCGCGCGCTTGCGCTCGGCATGGGGCATTCCACCGGGTCAACGCATCGTGCTGCATGCAGCGCGCCTGACCGGCTGGAAAGGCCAGCGTGTCGTCATCGAGGCGGCGCGCCTGCTCGCGCGAGATCACGCCCCGCTCGCCCGGAACACGGCGTTCGTTCTCGCCGGCGACGCCCAGGGGCGCGACGAGTACCGTGCCGGGCTCGCGGCGGCGATCGCGGAAGCGGGACTCGCCGGCACGGTTTACCTCGTCGGCCATGTCAGCGATATTCCGGCCGCTTTCGCCACGGCCTGGATCGGGGTCGTCGCCTCGACCGAGCCGGAGGCCTTCGGCCGGGCCGCGACCGAATCGCAGGTCATGGGCTGCCCGGTAATCGCGACGGACATCGGCGCTCCGCCCGAAACGGTGATGACGGCCGAGCGGGCCGGCGCCGGGGCGATGACCGGATGGCTGGTGCCGCCGGGTGATCCCGCCGCGCTCGCCCGTGACATTGCTGCCGGGCTCGCCCTCGATGAGACCGCCCGTGGCGAAATCGGTGGTCGCGCCCGCCGCCATGTCATCGAGCGCTTTTCGCTGCGGCAGATGTGCGAGCGGACACTCTCCGTCTATGACGAATTGCTCGGAACGAGCCTCGCTCCCGCGCATTCGACATCTGCGGATGCCGGTTGACCCGGGGCGGCGGGCCGCAAAAGTCCAATCTCACGGAGCGGTTCGCAATCATGAGCTTAGGGGTGCGATTTACGCTTTCGCTGGAAACGCGAAGCGGTACGTGCCCTACCGGTCGCGCCCCAGCTTGACTTGCGGCGGCTTTTTCCGTCTTGTTGCGCCACGACACCGCCACCGTGGTCCTGGCCCTCACCGGCAGGAGCGCGGTTGTTGGCGTTAGGCATCGAGTTCAACGGGCCTTCGGCGGCGAACTGCGGCTTTCCTGCAACGAGCGCGAGCCGCTCGTTCATCGACGGCCGGATTTTCACCGAACGGTGCCGGATTGCGCTTGCGCCGGCATTGGCAGGTCCTGTGATTCCATAGCAATATCAGCGTTCACTCGTCGTCCGAGGTCATTGAAGGAGAGACCAACATCCGTCGTCCAATGCGAGCTCAGCCCGAGCGCGAGCAATCCGGCCCGAGGATCAATGAGGCGATCAGGGCCCGGGAGGTCAGGCTTATCGATGAGAATGGCGAGAACGTCGGCGTCGTCAGCCGGTTCGATGCCATGGAGCGGGCGACCGCGGCCGGTCTCGACCTGGTCGAGATTTCGCCCGACGCCGAGCCGCCGGTCTGCAAGATCATGGACTTCGGCAAGTTCAAGTTCGAGCAGCAGAAGAAGGCTGCCGAGGCCCGCAAGAAGCAGAAGATAGTCGAGATCAAAGAGATCAAGATGCGTCCTGCGATCGACGATCACGACTATGACGTGAAGCTGCGCGCCATTCGCCGGTTCTTCGAGGAAGGCGACAAGGTCAAGGTCACGCTGCGCTTCCGCGGCCGCGAGATGGCTCACCAGGAGCTCGGCATGGCGGTGCTCCAGCGCGTGAAGGCCGAGGTCGAGGGAATCGCCAAGGTCGAGAGCGAGCCGCGCCTCGAAGGCCGTCAGATGGTCATGGTGCTGGCGCCGCGCTGAAACGGCGACGAAAGCAACGCGCGGCTGGCATCGGCGGACCTGTCGAGGTCCTTCCGGCCACCGCGCAGACTTCTCTATCCATATTTCGCCATGGCGCTCCAAGCGCCGCGTTCAGCGTGCGTTAACGCTTCCGATGAATTCGCCGAACGCTTCCACCTTGGACGATGCGCCCTGGCCGCCCGTCGCTGCCCGTCGCCTCTGACGGGATGGCGCTCGCGGCACATCGAGGACGCGGATAGCGCCCACATCGATGAGCGATCGTGTTTTCGCGCTTTTCGACGCAAGCGCGGAGCGCGTCTCTTTCGACCGATCGACGACTGGAAAAGAAAAAACCCGAGGGGAACGCGAGGTTCCGCTCGGGCTTTTGAGTTGGACTTGGCCGTTGCTTAGGAGTCCAATTTCAGAGCGGTCACGGCGGGCGACACCTTCGGCATGATGTCGGGCATGTTGCTCGCCGGGTCGTGCGGCTTCAGGCGGAAGATGCCGTTGCCGCGGAACTCGAAGCTCTTCGCCACCATCGAGAAGAACTTGGACGAGGCATTGGAGTCGCCGTTGCCGGTGATGAGGATGTTCTGCGTCGGCATGTAGATCACGCCTTCGAGGTTGAAAGTGCCGCCGCCCTGGATGTTGCTCGTCTCGCCGCGGGCAGCGCTCGGGTTCTGGATGAACAGGAAGCCTGCGTAGCTGCTGCCACTCTGGCGACCCTTGAGGTTGACGGTGCCCCCGCCGATGACGGTGGCCGTAGCGCCGGTGCCGTTGAAGTAGAACATCACGTTGGAGCCGGTGATGCTCGAACCCGACTGGGTGGTGAAATCACCGTTGTCGATGATGTAGATGCCGGCCTCGAACGTGACCTTCGCCTGAGCCTGCATGTGGATGCCACCGCAATAGCGGCCCGGCGACAGCGTGAACGTGCCCTTCTTGAGGTTCAGGTTGCTGGCCTTGCAGGTGCCGGAGATCGTCGGCGGGACGAAGGTCGGCGTGTAGGAGATGTACGGCGTCTCGTAGGCGCTCACCGTCGCATAGGGATCTGCGACCGTGCCGGCGTCGGGGGTCGGCAGCGGGCTGTAGACGGACTTCGCCGCGTTGGTCACGCCGCCAGCGGCGCTGTGGCCTTCGCCGACGACGGTCGCCGAGCCGCCGCCATCGATCGCGGTCGAAGACGTCGAGTTCGTGTGCGCCCAGCAACCGGTGTAATCGATATTCGGCGTGCCCTGCGACTTGAGGCCGTATTCCGCGTTGGGATCGAGCGCGAGGATGCACGCGCGGCCAGGCTCGTCGATCTTGCCGGATCCGCTCGCCGTCGTCGTCACGTCGAGAATGTCGATGCTGGCGATCTTCAGAAAGCTCGTCGGCATCTTATAGCTGGCCTTGATCGTGGCCGAGATTTCTCCGAACGAGATCTCGGTCTTGATGTCGGGGTACTTCGAGGTGTTGGACTTGAACACCTGCTCGGCCCGCGCCATGCGATCTGCGTCGCTGGTATCGGGCGACATGGCCGCCGCAGCGAGAACCG
The DNA here is from genome assembly GCA_937873575.1 of uncultured Hyphomicrobiaceae bacterium. Classification (GTDB taxonomy): domain Bacteria; phylum Pseudomonadota; class Alphaproteobacteria; order Rhizobiales; family Hyphomicrobiaceae; genus JAEUMD01. The sequence continues at coordinate 6,445 of CALMPK010000032.1, read as the reverse complement.
CGGCGTCCGAAGCGCGCTGGATCTGGCCCTTGATGGTGTACGCCTGACCGAAGTCGATGGCGCCGCCGACGAACATCACCATCGGCGTAACGGCCGCGCCGAACATGATCGCGATGTTGCCGCGCTCGTCGGCCTTGAACCGGCCCCAGATCTTCTTGTTGGACACCATGGTCGTCACTGCCTCCGAAAGCAAACAAGCGTGCTGATCGAGAGCAGTTGTACGCGATCCCCTTTTTAATTTTCCCAACGTCGATCGTATAAATTTATACAAATTCGCCGGCGGGAATCCTGGTTAAGAACCAATGTACACCAAGGCTCAAGTTTTGCGAAACTATCGATAAATTAGGGCGTCGTCGTTTAAGCGCATTTTGAAGGGGCATCAGCTAAATACTGCGCATGTCCAACGCAGCAGCGAGTTGCCCCATGTACCATCGCGTAAAAAGCATCGTGTCCGCAGCGGCATTCGTTGCTGCTCTCACCGTTGGCTCTTCGGCCGTCCAGGCTCAGAGCCTGAACAACCTGACCTCGTGCATCGGTGGCGAAGTCCCGGGCTACGACTGGGCCGAGCTCACGGCATCCTATAAGGAATCGATCTGGGACAAGCGCGCCGCCATGATCCTGACCTCGCAGAACACCAAGGTTACGCTCTCGGTGACCGACAACTACGGCAACAACGTTTGCGACGACGTCGCCAACATGACGGCGACGTGCCGCTTCCGGTTCACGGATACCTTTTCGGGTACGTTCAACATTCGGGTCGACAACACCCAGCACAATGCCGAAACCCGCTATACGCTCTGCGCGGAATGATGCCGCGTAAATAGTTCGAATGCGGATCGAGCGAGGCCGGTGGGACGTGTCCCGCCGGCCTTTTTGCTGACGGTCGCATATCGACCGGACGGGCCGGTCGACGATCTCCGAGTTGACGGGAGGGGGCACGGTCGTAGGTTATCGGTTGGCCGCCGCCGTACCGGCCTCCGGGGGCGTGCGGCCCACCTGCGGCGATATCTGCGGGTCTCCCCGGTGACTGGCCCGGTGTCTGGCGCGGCAGCGAAGCCCTTGCACGGACAAGGGCTTACCGCTATACACCACTCTTCGAGCCGCCCGGCGGGGCATGCCGTGGCGGCTCTTAATGCTTTGATCCATCAGCGAAAGCCGTTCAAAGCACCTCATCCTCGGGCCACGGCGCGGGTCGCTCCCGCATCGATGCACGAGGCCGGGCGGCACAGCCGTTCCGGCCATTGGGTGAGGTCGCGCGATCTCATTTGGGGATCGGGCGAAACGGCGCGCACACGAACTGCAAGGAGAGCAAAATGCCCAAGCAGAAGACCAAGAGCGGCGCCAAAAAGCGCTTCAAGTTCACCGCCACGGGCAAGGTCAAAGTCGCCGCCGCCGGCAAGCGCCACGGCATGATCAAGCGCACCGCCAAGTTCATCCGCGATGCTCGCGGAACGATGGTGCTCAACGATAGCGACGCCAAGATCGTCAAGAAGTACATGCCGTACAACCGCTGATCCGCGAACGCGGGCCATCGATGGCCCGCTGCAAGATCGGCAATCCGGCACGTCCCAATCGACATTAGAGACCAAGTTTCAAGCGGAGCACGACCATGGCACGCGTCAAGCGCGGCGTTACCGCCCACGCCAAGCACAAGAAAGTCATCAAGGCCGCCAAGGGCTATTACGGCCGGCGCAAGAACACCATTCGCATCGCCAAGCAGGCGGTCGAGAAGGCGATGCAGTACGCCTATCGCGATCGCAAGGCGAAGAAGCGCAACTTCCGCTCGCTGTGGATCCAGCGCATCAACGCCGCGGTGCGTGAGGCGAGCAGCAACGGCATGACCTATGCCCGTTTCATCGACGGTCTGAACAAGGCCGGCATCACCATCGACCGCAAGGTGCTGGCCGACATCGCCGTGCGTGATGCCTCGGGCTTCAAGGCGCTGGTCGATCAGGCCGCCGCTGCCGTCAAGAAGGCCGCCTGATCTCCAGATCGGCGCCGACAGTCGAAGGCCCGCCGGCGCTCATCGCAGCGCGGCGGGCTTTTTCGTTGCAAAGACTTGAGGGCGCAAGACCAGAGCCTGGTGCGCGCACATTCCGCGCATACCCGGCGGCGTGGGCCGGAGCCCTTGTGCTCCGGCGCACCGCGTCGTAAGTCGGCCGCGACCAACCGTGGAGCCAGCCATGTCCAGCACCGATCTCAACGCGCTCGAAACCGAGCTTGCCGCCGGTATCGCGGCGGCAGGGACCCTCGACGATCTCGACCGGGTGCGTGTCTCGGCGCTCGGCAAGAAGGGCCGCATCCCGGAGCTGATGCAGACGCTCGGCAAAATGGCGCCGGACGAGAGGAAGAGTTTCGGCCAAGCGGTCAACACCGTGAAGGCGCGCATCACCGATGCGATCGAAGCGCGCAAGGCGGTGCTCGAGGAGGCGGCGCTCGAGCCGCGCCTGGCGACCGAGCGGGCCGATATCACGCTGCCCGTGCGTCCCGGCCCGGAGAGCGAAGGACGCATCCACCCCGTCAGCCAGGTGATGGACGAACTCGCCGAGATCTTCGCGGACATGGGGTTCTCCGTCGCCGAAGGTCCCGACATCGAGACCGACGACTACAACTTCACCAAGCTCAACATTCCGCCCGAGCATCCCTCGCGCCAGGACCACGACACCTTCTATTTCTCGCCGAACGAGAAGGGTGAGCGCATGGTGCTACGCACGCATACGAGTCCGGTGCAGATCCGCACGATGCTCAACCAGAAGCCGCCGATCCGCATCATCGCGCCGGGTCGCGTCTACCGCTGCGACAGCGACCAGACCCATACGCCGATGTTCCACCAGATCGAGGCGCTGGTGATCGACGAGACGACGCACATGGGGCACCTCAAGTGGACGCTCGAGGAGATGTGCAAGGCGTTCTTCGAGGTCGACGAGGTGAAGATGCGCTTCCGTTCGTCATACTTCCCGTTCACCGAGCCGTCGGCCGAGATCGACATCGCGGCCGATGCCATCGGCAAGCCGGGGAAGTGGCTCGAAATCGGTGGTTGCGGCATGGTGCATCCGAAGGTGCTCGAGAACTGCGGCATCGATCCGACGCGCTACCAGGGCTACGCCTTCGGCATGGGCATCGACCGCATGGCGATGCTGAAATACGGCCTGACGGATCTGCGCGCGTTCTTCAGCGCCGACATGCGCTGGCTGAAGCACTATGGCTTCTCGCTCCTCGACGTGCCGACGCTGGCCGGCGGTCTTTCGAGCTAGAGCATCATCCGACCGCCCGCGATCGCCGGAGGCGACGAGCGGTCGGACAAAGATGCTCTAGAATTCTAGTGCTACAGCGCTTCCATCGAAGGCGTTCGTCGCACCATGAGCTAGTTTTGAGACCGCCTCGCGCATTCAGCGCGCGTCTGCCGTCAAGCCGTCGTGCGGCGCCCGGCAATGGCGCGGCCGGTCTCGTCGCCCTCGGCATCGTCGTCGCGCCCTTCGGCGGCATCGATCGCGGGGAAGCGCACCGTGACGCGCGTTCCCTTGCCCGCCTCCGAGTAGAGGTCCAGCGTGCCGCCGTGCAGCTCGACCAGGCTCTTCGACAGTGACAAGCCAAGGCCGGTGCCGCGATGCTTGGAGCCGTGACTGCGGCTCACGAAACGGTCGAACACGCGCCGCTGTTGCTCGGCTGGAATTCCAACGCCCTCGTCTTCCACCTCGAACACGGTGGACGCGCCTTCTCGCCAGCAGGTGATGCGGACCGTGCCGCCTTCGCGCGAGAAGCCGACGGCGTTCGAGATCAGGTTATAGAGCACCTGCCTCACGCGCCGCTCGTCGGCCATGAAGGTGGTGACGCTTTCCTCGATGCCGATGTCGATGGTCAGGGCCGCGCGCGCTGCGCGGTCGCGCACGCCGAGAATGGCGTCGTCGATGACGCCCGCGACATCGACCGCGCCGAGCTCGAGCTTCAGCGAGCCTGCATCGATGGTAGCGAGGTCGAGAATGTCGTCGATGATGGCGAGCAGCGACTTCGACGATTGCGAGATGCCATCGACGTACTCGCTCTGGCGCGTGTTGAGCGGGCCGAACGCGCGGCTCGCCAGCAGGTCGCTGAAACCGATGATGGTGGTGAGCGGTGTGCGCAGCTCGTAGGAGATGTGGCTGATGAACTGGTTGCGTAGCTTGTCCGCCAGCACGAGTGCTTCGTTGCGCTCGAGCAGGGCACGCTCGTAGCGCTTCGAAACGGTCACGTCGACGAAGGTGACGAGCGTACCGCCATCGGGCAGCGGCGTGGTGGCGAAGTCGATGACGGAGCCTTCGGCCCTGATGATCTGGCCAGCGATCTGCGGGCGCGTGTCGAGGAACGAGGTCACGACCTGACGGATGCGGCTCCATGCCTTCTGCTCGTCGTCGATGGCGCAGGCGGCTGAGATCACTTCGTCGATGTAGGGCTTCTTGCCGAGCTGGTCGCGAGACAGGTTCCAGATGGTCGCGAAGGCGGAGTTGTGCAGCTTCACATGCCCGTCGGTCGCGAACACGGCGACGCCTTCCTTGAGGCTGTCGAGCGTTTCGCGCTGCACGCTGGTCAGCGCGTTGTAGTCGCTTTCGAGAACGAGGCGCTTGGTCTCGTCGGAGAAGAGGTAGGTCACGCCGCCGTCGGGACGCAGCTCGGCCATCACCTCGACGATGCGATCGCCGGGCAGCAGCCAGAGATCGCGGAACGGCTCGCCAGTGGAATGGATCGCGAGGAACGTCGACTTCCATTTGAGATAGTTCGGCATGTCGGGAAGCAGGCCGCGTTCGTGCAGGCGGTCGATGAGGCTGCCGGCGAGCGGCCGCGATGCGAGCCATTCGTCATCGAGCGACCAGAGTGCGCGGAACGCGACGTTGTAGAACGCGAGGCGGAAGTCGCGATCGAAGATCGCGACGGCGGTTGCGACGTGGTCGAGCGTGCGGTCGTAGGCTTGAATCTGGCGCTGAAGCTCGTCCTCGGCGGTCTTGATGGCGGCGACGTCGATCGCGGCGCCTGCGATCGTATCTTCCGTCGGCAGCATGATGACGTCGTGCGCCTTGCGCTCCGAGCCGATCACGAGCTGGAGCCGCGAGCGGAATTCCTGGCCCTTGGCGATCGAGCCCATCGCGCGGTTGCGCTCGCGCGAATCCATGAGCTCGATCTGGCGCGAGAGCACTTCGTCGTCGCTCGGAGAATCGACCGCGCGCACGTAGGCCTGATTGACCCAGGAGAGGCGGCCGTCGCGGGTCTTGAGCCAAACCGGCATCGGCAGCGCGTTGAGCAGCGCCCGCATCGAGCGGATGTCGCGGGCCAGCCACTGGTGCTGATCGATGATGCGGGCGAGGTCGCGCTTATAGCCCGCGACATCGCGCAGGCGCAGAACCGCGCGCCCTCCGGCCGCGCGACCTTCCGCCTCGATATGGTCGGCGGCAGCGGTGCGCACGATGATGTTGAACGAGCGCCCCTGCTGGAACAGCTCGTCGAGGCTCGTTTTCAGCAGGCTCGCGGAGCGCGGCTCGAGCCACTGCGCGAAGCGGAGAATGTCGTCCTTGCGCTGCGGCAGGCCGACGACATTGGTCAGCGTCTGCGCGACGATGCGCGGCTCCTGCTCCTGATCCCACAGCAACAGGATCTGCGGCTCGGCCTTCATCACCGCCTCGGCGGTGGCGAGGCTGCTGCGCAGCTCCGAATTCTCGAGACGCGAGCTGCGCGAGAAATCGCGGGCGACCGTGATCGCCCGCCAGACGAGCGCGCTCGCCATCAGCGCGGCCGCCGTGACGAGGACGATGAGAAGCGATTTCTCGAGCCCGAGGGCGACATCGAGCGCGCCGGTTCCGCGCGTCACGGCATAGGTCAACGCCGCAACGACGGCCATGCTGGCGAGAAGCAGCATAGCGAGCTCGTTGCGGGCGTTGCGCGCCCGCGATTTGGCAACAATGAAGCGCATCGCGTTCCCAGATGGTGCACGAGAGCCGATCCCGCGGGATCGGAAGGGTGCTGCTGCCCCCTGGAACGCGCACAAGAAGGGGCACCGTCGCGAAGCCGCGAACGGCGGACGAATCACTTTGCAATTATGGATGGTGGGACTTGGCCTTGGCCAGTGCAGGGGCGGCACACGCGCGGCGATGCAGCGTTGCAGGAGCCTGGTGGGGCGGCGGAACGTCAGTAGCGGGTCAGCCAATTGACGGTGGCATAGCCGTCGTCGAGCTCGAGATCGTCACCGACCTCGAACGTATTGCCGGCGAGGCCGGCAGAGAGGGACACTTCGCCGCCGCTCCACTCGTAGCGCGCAAAGAGGCCGGCGCGGCCCGACGGCTTCGGCCGCTCGTGAGGCAGCAGGTTGGTGGCGCCGGTCTCGACCGCATGGCCGTTGAGCGCGGCTTCGAGGCCGGCAGACAGCGCGGGGGTGAAGCGGTGGCCGGCGCGCAGTCGGGCGCCATATGTCTCGTGGGCC
>CALMPK010000031.1 GCA_937873575.1 uncultured Hyphomicrobiaceae bacterium | reverse complement strand
TCGATCGGGATTGGCTCGCCCCGCTCGTCGCGCTCGCCATGGACAGCCGCGTCGGCGCGGTTGGGACAAGGCTGCTCTATGCCGATGGCACCGTGCAGCATGCCGGCATCGCCCTGGGGGTCGGCGGCCTGGCCGGACATCCCGGGCGCGGCCTGAGCGGTCAGGACCCGGGCCCCGGAGGTTTTCTGGCGAGAACGCGAAGGACCTCTGCCGTGACCGCCGCCTGTATGGCGGTCAGGCGCGACCGCTTCGAGCAGGTGGGCGGCTTCGATGAAGACTATGTTGTCGAGTTCAACGACGTGGATTTCTGCCTGCGCCTGGAGGAGGCCGGATTCATGACCGTCTGCGCGGCCTGTCCGACGCTCGTGCATCGCGAAGGCTCCACACGCAATGCCCGCCTTCTGCGAGCCCAGGAGATCCGCGACCGCAGTCGGTTCATGCGGCAATGGGGCACCAGATTGCCCTCTGACCCCTGGTATCCCGCGCCCCTGTCCCCCCGCGACGAGAGCCTTTCGACCTCTGTTACGTGACGCCTGGATCGCGTTGGAAGGGCTTCTCGTCGCGCCACGCGAGTTGCATCTGCAGCACCGCCAGCGCGTGGTTCTCATCGGTGAGCGCCCGCCCGCCAGACTTCAGGTCGCTCAAGACGCGGCGAGCCTGGGCCACATACATTTCGTTCGCGTCGGCCAGGTGGACCGAGGTGCGCTCTGGGGCCGGCTCGCCCGCCCGCCAGACCGCGATCTCACCCGAGCGAAGATCCCATTCGAGCGACCCTTCGCTGCCCGAAAGGAAGTAGCTCCTCTTGGGCGTGCGCTGGATGTAGTCGGTGAGCAAAGTCACCAGCGCTCCGCCGGCGAAGCGAATGACGCAGGCGGCCACATCCTCGGTCTCAATTTCGAGCAGCCCCGTGTGCGCCTTGAGGCCGATGAGTTCCCGAGCCTCGCCGAGAAGCCAGGTCAAATAGTCGATCTCGTGCGTATCGAAGATGGCACCACCGCCGAGCGAGGCCCGCGCTGCGTACATGTTTCGATAGTCTTCCCAGGGATGCCAATCCGGCAGCCATTGGCCGGCGATCACTTGGCCGCCGGTCACCTGGCCGATGGCGCCGCTCTCGAGGACCTGCTTCATCTTGAGGAAGGCTGGATGGAACTTCCAGTTCGACCCCATGTGGAAATAGAGCCCACGCTCGCGGACTGCGCGGACGAGGGACTCGGCACCCGCGAGGTCCGTGCCCAGTGGTTTTTCGACCAGGAGCGCGCAGCCCGCTTCGGCGGCCATCATCGCCTGGCGCACATGAAAGGTGTTCGGGCTCGCCACGACGACGAGATCCGGGGACGCCGCCAGGGCCTCTTGCTCCGAGGCAACCGCGGGCGCTTCGAGCTCGGCAACGAACTGTTCGCGACGCTCCGCGACCGGATCCATGCCGATGATCTCGGCTGCGCCGGCTTCACGAAAGCAGCGGGCATGACGACGGCCGATGGAGCCGAGCCCGAAAATGGCGACCTTCACGACGCGAAGCCCGCGAGAACGCTTTTGACGGAATCCGCAACATGATCGACTTCGGCATCCGTCATCGACGGGAAGCACGGAATGGTCAGCGCCTGGTCATAGAAGGCTTCGCTCGCCGGAAAACGCGCTTCGCCGTCTGGAAAACCAGGCCGATGCCAAGGCTGTTTGTAGACAGGAACATAATGGACCTGGGTGCCCACGCCACGTTCTCGTAGCTGGGCCATGACCTCGCGACGGCTCAGGCCCACCGCGTCATAGTCGATCCGCAAAATATAGACGTGGTGCCCGGACCGCACGCGCTGATCTGGAGCAGATTGGATGAGGCCGACGTTGTTCAAATCCCGGAAGGCGGCATCATACCGCGCCGCGATCTCGCGGCGCCGTGCAAGGAATTGGTCGATGCGCCGGATCTGCGAGATGCCGAGCGCGGCCTGAATGTCCGTCAGCCTGTAGTTGAAGCCGAGGTGCTGCTGTTCGTACCACCAGGGATCACTTGCATCCCCGACCTCCAGCTTTTCAGCTGCCCGCTCGATGCCGTGGCTGCGCAACAACAGGAGCTTCTCGTAGAGTTCCTTGCTGTGGGTCACGACCGCGCCGCCTTCGCCCGTCGTGGCCGGTTTCACGGGATGGAACGAAAAGATGGTCATGTCCGCCCAGGATCCGGCACCGACGCGTCCGCCATTCGCCTCGAGGGCACCAAAGCTGTGCGAGGCGTCCTCGATGATGATGCGGTTGGGACCGGCTGCGGCGCGCAGCGCCTCGCCTTCGCTGGAAAGCCCGCCGAATGACACCGGAATGACGACACTGATTTCAGGTCTGCGCGAGATAGCCTCTGCGAGTGCTGCGGGTGACATCATCATCGTTTCGGGATCGATCTCTGCGAGTTCGATCTCGGCCCCGCAATAGGCGAAGCAGTTGGCGCTGGCGACGAAGGTAATCGGCTGGGTAATGCCCACGTCTCCGGGCTTCATGCCCGCCGCCAGACACGCGATGTGCAATCCCGCCGTCGCACTCGACACCGCGACGGCATAGGTCGCGCCGCAGGTCTTGGCGAGCGCCTGTTCGAAGGCCGGGACCTGGGAGCCCTGCGTGAGCATGTCCCCCTTCAGGGCGGCCACCACCGCGTCGATGTCTTCCTGTTCTATGGTCTGGCGGCCATACCCGAGAAAGGGCCTGACGCTGCCCTCATCTGTGTTCGACATTCTTACAACTCCTCGTCGATGCCCGTCAGCGCGAGGCTGAACCGTGGCATCACGCCAAATCTATGCTGACCTGTCCTACCCGGCGGCGCGGCGGCGGCGGCGCGGCGGCTGGACGGTCGCCGCCTCCACCATGGCCTGCAGCCTGCGCGCCATTTCCTTCAGGACCCCCTGCTTGCCACCAAATTCATTGGACGTCACATGGGTCATATTGGGGAACAAACGATCCGAGACGCCGTCGGCGTCGAGCCGCCAGAGATCCGGCAGGAACGGCGTCGTTGTGAGCGCCCACAGCTCGGCACCGGCGGCGGCGCACAGATCTCGGGTCGCTGTGCCCGGAGCGATGACGACATCCAGTTCCACGGACATCGCCAGCAGGTCTTCCAGATCGTGCTTCAGGTCGAACTCTGGCGTGTGGATGACACATCCGTAGCGACTCTGCGCCTCTTCCAGCTCTTCAGATTCCCAAGAATACTGAAGGTTGATGAAGGTGAGGCCTTTCAGGCGAAGAATATCGCCCCAGTCTTTGACAATGTCGGTGTAGGACTTGTCGCGCTCGATGTTGCGCGTGCCGCTTCGCCAGGTGATTCCAACTTTGATGCCTGGGGGCAGGGTCGAAAGCCACCGCTTCGCTTCCTCCCGCTTCTCCGGAAGCACTTTAAACATGGGCTCGTTTCGACGACGGATGTCTGACCCCACCCGGAAGAAGGCATTCATGAAGTCTTCTGTAAGCGAAACATCTGGGTAGCGCTTGGCGGCCTTATAGACTTGGAAATCGAGACGCCCACGATCAACCGACGGCGGGACGCCATCGCGCAACCGATAGTATTCGGCCTCCGACACTGCGAAGGGACCGTTCATCCGCGAGATCGGCACCACTTCGAAGTTCTCGAAAGAACGTGCGTAGAGGCCCGTCATCCGTGGGTCGCAGGACAGGCCGTATTTCACGCCCGGCCTGTCGCCATAGAGCGCATCGAACATCGCCATCCGGATCACGTCGTCGCCGACGCCCCAGCAACCGACGATGAACGCACCATGCGGAGAGACCATTTCCCGTTTACGCAGGCGTTTGTGGATTGGCTTGCGGGCCAGCGGTGTGAAGTGCTTCCAGCTTTGCGGAAGCGCCATGTCCATGATCAGCGCCGCCTCTTCATACTGATTTTCTGCTGCGCACAATGAAATCAGGCGCCATACTTGCGGAGGCAGATAGTACGGCAAGCCGCCAATCTTCAGACACGAAACATAATATTGGCGTGCGGTCGAGTATTTGCGCTCTTCCTCATAGTTCTCAGCCAAGAGGCCGGCGACCTCCGCGCGTTGTCCGGCCGGCAACCGCCTGTCCGTGAGGGCTTGTGTCAGGAGGGCGCGTCCGTCCGCGACCCTATTCTGGCTCAAGGCCAGGCGACCTTCGATGATGACGGCGTAGATCGAAGTCGTTAGCTCGGTATCCAGAATATGCCGTATCTTTTCATATTCACCGATTTCAAGAAAAGCTCCTGCCTTTCGCAGGTACAGATCTTCCCGAATATTAGAATCACCATCATCCCTGAGCAGCCCCGACAACAGGCGGCGGAGGCCACCAGGCCCGCGCGTGTCGCCGCCCGACGCTCGACCAGGGGGCCCGTCCTGGAACCTGCTGGACGTCTGCACCTTGCGCTCGAGCACCGTGAGTGCCCGTTCCAAGACCTCAAGCATATCGGCCCAAAGTGCGTTTGGGACCAGCAAGGTGTCACAGACGTAGATCACGGCCTCCGGGTCAAAGCCGACGGCATTGAAATAGCTCGCCGCATGACGCCGCACACGCGCGACATCGGTGGCGCTGTGTGCGTCCCAGATCCGTTGATAGAAATACTGGCTGACCGCTTCGCCACGCCCAACAGCGAAGCTCGTTTCTTCAGGATTTACCTCGCCACCCTCCATCGCCAGCATCGTCTCAACATCGCCGATTCGATCGAGAAAACGCGCGGCGTGCTTGTGCGCGAGGATGTTCTTGCGTTCTACTCCCAGCTTCGATGCGGCATGATCAAAGTCCCGAACCGTAACGTAGAGCTCCAGGAGGCTGAGCTTGTTACGCGGCGTGGGCCAGCGTCGGCAAACCCACTCCGCCCAGTCCACGGCGCTCGACGAATAGCCCAGGCGCAGCAGGGTGTGACGCCAGACAAACGATACGATAGCCCTGACGCCCGGAATGTATGCCCAGGGTTTGGCCAGCGCCGTAATGGGGCGGACTCCGAACAGACCGATCAGCAGGCTGGCCGGCCACAGGACGAATACCGTGTACACGCCGCTCACTAGGGTCCGGGGTGCCCCTCTTGCTGATCTAAACCTCACGTCCCGGTCCCCTCAGAACAGCTTGAATCGGCTTCACGACACCCTTGGGTATTCCATGAAGGGAGGACGAAAAACTCTCTGCGCATTGCGGTATCCAGCCTGGCGCGACCGCGCCTCACTCGCGGCCCTTGCTCGCCAGGTGACAGCACACGATCGCGTTGGCTTCGCGAAGGCAGGGGATTCCGTCAATCACCGGATAGGCCAGCAGGGAATCCGGCGAGAAGTAAGCACCATCAACCTTCACAAGAGCACGGCGAGATACCGGACAGACATAGACGTCAGCCGGCGCTGCCGTCCCGCTGGGCGGCTTGCGGATGATCGTCAGGCCCGTTG
>CALMPK010000030.1 GCA_937873575.1 uncultured Hyphomicrobiaceae bacterium | reverse complement strand
GCTCGCTCTGTTGCGACCGCCTCATTACCGGTAGCTGATTGGCTCACAGTCCGTTCGCCTTTCTCTGCAAGCGCCAAGGTCAAGCCAGCCTCGTGGGATCCGCAGCCTGATTGGTGCTCGAGAACTCGGTCTGTACGTCGGAACCCCGGACAAGAGTTAAATCAACCGGACACCGATCAGCGATCGCGAGAATTCGAGCGCGCTGATCATCACTCAGCGGCCCATCGAGGGCGATGGTGCGGGTGAATCGGTCGGGCGGCATCATGTCCGGCACCTTCTCGTGCTGCACGGTCGTGCTCGCCCGTTCGAGCGGAAAGCCCTTGCGGTTCGCATAGAGACGCATCGTCATCACCGTGCAGGCTGCGAGGCCGGCAGATACGAGTTCGTAGGGAGATAGTCCGGTCCCGAGGCCACCGACCGATGCTGGCTCGTCGGCGAACAGAGTGTGCTCGCCGCTGCGGACCTTGAGCTGGAACGTCCCTGCAAGAGTTTCGGTGGAGACGACGCCCTCCGCAACCTCGACCTGCGGAAGATCCGCGCTGAGTGGTGGGAGAAAGCGGCTCGCCCAAACCGCCACCATGGCCGCGGCGTAGTTCGCGTCCGCGACGTCGGTGAGAAGGTGATCCGCGTTGTCGAGCGAGATGAAGCTTTTAGGGTGCCTGGACGCGACGAAGATGCGCGACGCGTGGTCGATGCCGACCACCTGATCCAGCGGAGAGTGCATGCCCAGCCCCGGCCGTCGCGGGGAGGCAATGGCCTTCTCGACGCCGACCCCCTCAACCGCCTCAAGGAACCCTCGGCGAATGAGGAAGGGCCTACCGGCAATCTCCACCGAGGCCTCGCCCTCGCTCGCGATGGTGTCCAGATCATTCGGTCCGAAGAGGCGCAAGATATGCTGAAGGTCGGCCGGCGCACCAATCGTCGCTACCGCCGCAATATCAGGCATGTCGGCGGCGGCTACGATCGCAGCGGTGCCACCCAGGCTGTGCCCGACGAGGAGGGACGGTGACATGCCCGCCGCCGCCATCGCATTTGCGGCGGCCCGAAGGTCCTCGACGTCCGACGCGAAGTTCACAGGTTCTCCCGTCCCACCGCCGATCCCGGTCCCGGCGAAATCGAACCTCAAGACCCCGATGCCCGCACGCGACAGCGCGCGCGAGATGTGAACAGCGGCGCGACTGTCTTTCCCGCACGTGAAGCAGTGGGCGAAGATCGCCCAGCCCCGCGGCGTCCCTTCCGGCGGTTCGAGGTGCCCGGACAGCGGAGAGCCAGCCCCACTGACAAACGTAAATGATCTTCCTGCCATGTCCATCAAACCTCCAGCACGCGGCTTGGCGGTTGCGCTCTCAGAACCTTCGACGGAGCTGAGCGGAGCGCACCGCCAACCGGTAATCGTCATCTCAGGCTATCATTTATATGTCTGGCGCATATAGACAAGCCCCTATACCATGATTATATGCGCCAAGCATACTTCTGCGACCTGCTTTCCAAAGGCGGTCTCACGGAAGAGGTATCAGTCAGGCGCGTGGGCCAAAGGACTATGGAACTCAATCAAGTCAGCTATTTCATCAACTTGGCCGAGACGCTGAATTTCACAGCGGCCGCTCGCTTGAGCGGTGTGTCACAGCCAAGTCTGACCCGCGCGATCCGCCGCTTGGAAGATGAGCTTGGCGGGCCGCTGATCTATCGCGACGGGAAGAACAGCCGCCTGACTGGCCTTGGCCATGACGTCGAGGCAGAATTCCGGCGCATGGTGGTCGCGATGAAGAGCGTTCGCAATCACTCGGAGCACTGGGCGATGGGGGGGCACCGCGTGCTGGATGTCGCCGTCGCGCCCACCGTCGGACCAAAGGAATTTACGGCATTCTTCGAGAGCGCATTGGCGGAGATGCCATCCATCGAAATCAAGCTGCACTCGCTCCAGTCGAACGAGGACACATCGGAGGTGCTTTCAGGAAAATACCACGCGTGCATCCTGCCGCGAGAAACAAGAACGGAACGCAAGCTGGATGTGCATCCTCTATTTCGGGAGCGCTTCGTGCTCGGCTGTTCTGCAAACCATCCCTTGGCTGCCAACGAGATCGTGCGCGGCGAAGACCTGCTCGAGTTTCCTTTCGTCGATCGCCTGAAATGCGAGTTTCGCGATCGGATCCTCGATCACTTCGCGCGACGGGACTTGCTCATGCGACCTCGCTTTCGATCAGATCGCGAGGACTGGGTGCAACGGGTCGTCGCTGACGGCCACGCCATATGCATTCTTCCGGAACGATCGCCGACCGTGCAAGGCCTCGTCACTCGGCCGATCGACGGATTTGTCTTGGAGCGCGAAGTCGTGATCGCGACAGTATCCGGCTCCACGGCAACGGTCGAGATACGGAACATCGCGCAGCTGGCAGCCCGGTATGAGTGGAACTGAATCACGACGTGAAGAGCTTCGGCGCTATGGAAACTATACGCGCAGCGTATTGGATAAATCTGGGGCGCACTGCTATAGTCGGCGCAATGACTGCAAAGATAAATGACAGTGTGTCGAGCTCTCTAGATTAATTATTGGAGACTATCATGAAGTTTGAGAAGTCACAGGCAGCAGTTGACCGCCTGACCCCCGAGCAACGCCGGATTACCCAGGATTCGGGGACCGAAAGGCCCTTCACGGGTGAGCACAACGACAACAAGGAGCCTGGCATCTACGTCGACATAGTGTCGGGAGAGCCGCTGTTCGCTTCAACGGACAAGTTCGATTCGGGTACTGGCTGGCCCAGCTTCACCAAGCCGATCGTTCCGGCAAACGTGAACGAGGTGCGGGACAGCGCACACGGCATGGTCCGGACGGAGGTCAGGTCGGTACACGCCGACAGCCATCTGGGCCACGTTTTCCCGGACGGTCCTTCCGACCGCGGCGGTCTGCGCTACTGCATCAACTCTGCGTCCCTTCGCTTCATCCCGCGCGACGAGATGGAGTCCGAGGGATACGGTGAATATCTCGATCAAGTAGAGGAGGCTTAACATGCATCAGCGCGCTGTTCTCGCAGGAGGATGTTTCTGGGGCATGCAGGATCTGATCCGCAAGCGGCCCGGCATCATCTCGACCCGTGTGGGTTACACGGGCGGCGATATTCCGAACGCCACGTATCGTAATCACGGCACGCATGCCGAGGGGATCGAGATTGTCTTCGACCCGACAGTGACGAGCTACCGGCACATCCTGGAATTCTTCTTCCAGATCCACGATCCGACGACGCTGAACCGCCAGGGCAATGATCGTGGGCTCTCCTACCGGTCGGGCATCTATTATGTCGACGAGGAGCAGAAGCGCGTCGCCGAGGATACGATCGCCGATGTGGATGCCTCGGGGCTGTGGGATGGCAAAGTGGTGACCGAGGTCCAGCCGGTCGGCGAGTTCTGGGAGGCCGAGCCCGATCACCAGGATTATCTGGAGAAGCGGCCGGGCGGCTACCCCTGCCACTTCGTCCGTCCCGACTGGGTTCTTCCAAAGCGGCATGAGGCCGGCGATGTGAGCCCTGCGGCCGGGGCTGCAGCGGAATAGGCTTCGCTGCCGTTAGTGCCGCGCCGATCCGGTTCGCAACCTCCGACGACCGCGTCAATCGACGCGGTCGTCGAACCCGGCCTTGAAGCAGATCATTCCATTCAGCCGCCGTCGCAGTGCCAGGATCCAGATATGACAGACCTCTCCTCCTTTCCCATCACGCAGCGCTGGCCAGCATCTTATCCGGATCGCTTGCAACTATACGCGGCCCCCACGCCCAACGGCGTCAAGGTCTCGATGATGCTGGAGGAGACTGGCCTGCCGTATGAGCCCCACTTCGTCGACATCTCGAACAACGAGTCGAAGGATCCAGCGTTCGTGTCGTTGAATCCCAACGGCCGCATACCCGCGATCATCGATCCGGCTGGCCCTGACGGCCAGCCCATTGGCATATGGGAAACCGGTGCGATCCTCATCTATCTGGCCGACAAGACGGGGCAGCTCATCTCAACAACACCCGCCCAGCGGTACGAGACTCTGGCCTGGGTGTTCTTTCAGGTGTCGGGCGTTGGGCCGACCTTCGGACAGCTAGGCTTTTTCCTGCGATTTGCCGGCAAGGACTATGAGGACAAGCGACCTCGGCAGCGCTTTGTTGATGAATCCAGGCGTCTTCTCGGGGTCCTGGATCACCGGCTGGAGGGCCGCGAATGGATTGTCGATGATTACTCGATCGCGGACATTGCGACGTTTGGCTGGGTGAATGCGCTGGTCGAATTCTACGCAGCGGGCGACATCCTCGGCCTAAGCAGCTATTCGAACGTGCAGGCATGGCTCGAACGCGGGCTGGCGCGACCGGCTGTACAGCGTGGCCTGCGAATTCCTGCGAGGCCTGCATGACCATTATCGCCGCATATTATTACAACGAAGGTAAGCGAGTCCGTGAAATCAGGCTCGATGAGCACGTCGAACTAAACGAGAATCGCTCGGGCTTCTGCTGGATCGCGCTTAGCGAGCCCACCGCAGACGAACTCAGCGCGATCCAGACGACGTATAACCTCCATCCTTTGGCGATCGACAACGCCATGCACCCGCTGTGCCCGCCCAAGCTCGAGGTCTACAACGATGAGTTGTACGTCGTCGCCCAGACCGCCGAGCTGGTCGGCGACCGGATCAGCTACGGCAAGATGGCGATCTTCACCGGTCACAATCACCTCATCACCGTGCGGCACGGCAACGCCGGAGCGCTGGGCAAACTTCGGGCGCAACTCGAGGCATCGCCGACGCAGTTCGGCAAGGGTGTCGACTATGTGCTGCACGCGATCTTGCACCGAGTGGTCGACCAGTATCTGCCCATCTTCGAAATGATCGAGGACGACGTCCTGGCGATGGAGCGACGGTCGCTGCACGATTTCCTCGGGCCAGAAGAGGTGGCGCGAATCTTCGAACTAAGGTCCGAACTCACGCGGTTCCAGCGCACGCTCGGGGCTATGGCCGAGCTGGTGCGAAAGCTCGTTCGCGGCCACTTTCCCTGCATCAGCGCCGAAATGACACCATATTTCCACGACGTCGCGGACCATGTCCACCGCGTGCAGTCCATGGTCGACGGCCTCCTGCTTGTCCTGTCCACGGTCTTCGAGGCCAGCAGCCTTCTGGAAGCGCAAAGGATCGGTGTGGTCACTCGCCAGCTCGCGGCCTGGGCGGCGATCTTGGCGGTCCCGACGGCGATCGCCGGAATATACGGCATGAACTTCAAGCACATGCCGGAACTGGACACGCCATATGGCTACTTCGTCGTGCTCGGAGTGATAGCGGTGTTCTGCCTTCTCCTATTCATGCGCTTCAAGAAGGCCAAGTGGCTATGAGTAACGCACTTCGCGAGCTTCTCCGTCCGCCGAGTCACAGCGCGCTTTGTGCGCGAGCGTGTCCAATCCAGTTCAAGATGAAGGTGCTTCCATGACCTCCCAGGTGACCGACGTTCTAGAAGCAGTCCAGTCATTCATCGCCAAAGGCTATGACCGCGAATACCGCGTCAAGGACGGCAATCTCGTCGATCTCGAACTAGGGTCAACCCTCGATGCATGCAGCATTCGCGTCGATGCGGCGTTGCGCCTCGAGAGCGGGGACGACGGCGAAGATGCCTCCAACATCTACGCGATCACCGATCCGGCGACAGAGCATAAAGGCCTGTTGATCGACGCCTTCGACGTGTTCCACGAAATCTGCCCCCGCGACTTGTCCGAGCGCCTTGTGGCGCATCGGGAAACAGCACCGGCAGGTGACCAGGACGCGCCGAGCAAGCACGGACTACGGAAAGTCTACAAGAGCGAGTTTCACAGCGATCCCGAGCGTTACGTTCTGCGCGAGGGCTTTCCAGACTTCCCGCCATGCCCTTTCGGCCAATCCTTCAGCATCCTCGGCTTCGATACCGCCGAGCAGGAATATGTCTGGCTCGTCACGAGCATCATTCGAGATCCTCGGCTGATCAGGGTTCCATACCAGGGCGAAGACGTCATCAGCGACGAATAGCGGTGTCGCTTAGCCGGAAAGGCTGGCCTTCCTGGCCCACACATCTGCAGGCTGAACTTTAAGAACATCGAAAATTAGGAGGTGATTATGGACTGGAACAAGGACCACATACGAGAAACTATGCTCTTGCTGGAGACAGCAGCGTTGCACAGCG
>CALMPK010000029.1 GCA_937873575.1 uncultured Hyphomicrobiaceae bacterium | reverse complement strand
AACATTCGCCACGGTTCTACACTCGGGGTCACCTGATCCGCCGAAGCACCCTCCCCACCTTCCGGAGAGCGGCGAATGACGTTTGGGCCGAGTTGACCACGGCGGCCCAGCCGGCGCGCGCGCCGACCTCACTGCGCTCCGGTGGGTTAAGCTGACAACGCTGTATCGCCTAAGCGGCGATGTCGAAACTGTCCGCCCGGGCGAGACGCCACGCCGCGCCATAGAAGTCTCGGTCAGAGTTGCCCGCCAATAGCTCACCCTTCTCAAGAAAAATATGCAGCTGCGAAAACAGTCTGATCTCAGTCAGACTGACGCGACGGACGAGATGGTGGGGGCCAAGCCTGCTCGGATGGTCCAAGCCTGCTGCGGCGATCATCTCAGACAAGGCCAGCAATGTGTTTCGATGAAAGTTGTGCACGCGCTCGGCCTTGTCGCTTACCACGAGCGCACGCTGACGCATCGGATCCTGCGTGGCCACGCCGGTGGGACACTGGTTCGTGTGGCACGACAAGGACTGAATACAGCCGATGGCGAACATGAAACCGCGCCCCGCATTGGTCCAATCCGCGCCAAGCGCCATCACCGTTGCGATATCGAAAGCGCTGACGATCTTGCCGGCCGCGCCGACCTTGATCTGGTCGCGCAAGCCCGCCCCCACAAGAGTGTTGGAGACGAAGAGCAGGCTCTCGCGAAGCGGCATGCCCAAATGGTCAGCAAACTCAAGAGGCGCTGCACCCGTCCCCCCCTCAGCGCCATCGACGACGATGTAGTCAGGCAGAATCCCGGTCTCGAGCATCGCCTTCACAATGCCCATGAATTCCCATGGCTGACCCACGCACAGTTTGAACCCAACGGGCTTGCCGCCGGACAAGTCGCGTAATTGAGCGATGAAATGAACGAGCTCCACCGGCGTGCTAAAGGCCGAATGCCCCGGTGGAGAGATACAATCGCGGCCGACCGGAATACCGCGTGTGAGCGCGATTTCGGGAGTGACCTTCTCCCCGGGCAAAATCCCCCCTTTTCCGGGCTTCGCGCCTTGGCTGATCTTCAACTCAATCATGCGAACCTGGGGGTCCGCGGCTTGTTGGGAGAAGCGGTGAGGATCGAACCTGCCCTCCTCGTCGCGGCATCCGAAGTAGCCGCTCCCAATTTCCCAGATGAGGTCGCCACCGTGCTCGCGGTGATAGGGGCTAATTGAGCCTTCGCCCGTGTCATGGGCAAAGCCACCAAGCTTGGCGCCCTTATTGAGCGCGCGGATCGCGTTGGCGCTCAGTGCGCCAAAGCTCATCGCAGAGATATTGAAGATTGAAGCAGAGTAAGGCTGTCGACAGTCTTCGCCACCGATCAAAATCCTGAAGGCGCTGGGATCGGCCGCGGGAACCGGTCTTGTCGAGTGCGCCATGAATTCGTAGCCGTTCTCATACACGTCGAGAAGGGTGCCGAAGGGGCGGTCACTCACTTCATTCTTGGCGCGCGCATAAACCAGCGAGCGCTGACTGCGGGAAAACGGCGTCTCCTCGTGTTCATCTTCAAATAGATACTGCCTGATGCCAGGGCGGATATCCTCGAAGAACCAGCGAAGCCGCCCTACAACCGGGTAGTTCCGCCGGACCGAATGTGCGGGCTGGCCCAAGTCGTACAACCCAAGCCCAGAAAGTGTCGCGGCTATGGCGAACACGGCCCATGCCCAAGGCGCCGGGAGCGCCGGGATGACAACAAGCAATGTAGCCAGGCTCGCCGCGAGCGGGCCAAAGCGAATGATTGACACGAGAAGCTCCGAACTTGGTGCAGAGACGTATCGTCGACCCCGGCTAAGATGACGTCCATGCAGGTGGGAAAAGTTGGTGAGTCCTTTGGGATCGCCGCGCCCGCGGTGCGGATCCCGCCAGTCGCCGGGGCTGCTAAATCTTCGGCCTAGTGCGGCCACACGGCGTCAAACGACCGCTGCGACAATCAGACCGAGACAACTGACGCCCACCAATAGATAGATGATCAAGCGCGCT
This sequence comes from uncultured Hyphomicrobiaceae bacterium, assembly GCA_937873575.1. Taxonomy (GTDB): domain Bacteria; phylum Pseudomonadota; class Alphaproteobacteria; order Rhizobiales; family Hyphomicrobiaceae; genus JAEUMD01. Next base: position 1,881 of record CALMPK010000029.1, on the reverse strand, counting down.
GAGGTGCGGCGTTTCGGGACATGGAGGCTCGAATCGCCGCTTGCGTAGATGGGCGGCCTTGGACGGTCGACCTCTGTGCCCACGATGTTGTGTCGTTCTCTCATTACTTGCCTCTACCGAAAAAGGGAGGGAGCCAGCCGGTCACGAGCCGCCATGGCCAGTCGCCCGAAAGGGCCTCAACTCGTTCGAGCAGCTTTGGGACCGAGCAGAGCATCGCCAGCCGGACCTCGTCGCCGGCAGGGATGGCGGGATGATCCCACAGAAACTCCTGAAGAGCCGCGTCCTGGCGGATCCTCTGCGGCAGGAGGTCGAAGCGGGAGTCACGACCGAGCCGCCGCGCATTCCGTTCCTCGATCCGCGACACCAGAGCCTCAGTCTCGGAGGCGCGATGCGGCGCATGCCTGAAAACGCGCTCCGCAATCGCCGCCCGCTCCGCATGGCTCACGGAAGTCTCGAGCAATGGGCCGGCGCCGTCGGGGTCTCGAACGCCCTTCACCAGCGCGAGCGACATCAGCTGGTCCCGGCCAATGGGCGAGAATGCGAGCTCCGCAGCCTTGCCCAAGATAAGGTCTGTGTGAGCTTCGCCGGGACGGCGGGCTTCAAGATCGACTCGTTCCCAGCGCGCCGCGCTTATCGCTTCCGACGCGGCGGCCTCCAGTAACATCGCGTCGCTATCCGGCATGCGCGTCATGAGAATTCACCACGTGCAGGACCTTCAACCGGTGCGGCCGGCCCCTCTCGTCGATCCAGCCGAACTCGGCCCCGACGGCCAGACCAAGCAGGGCGGCGCCGACCAAGCTGAGGATCGAAACGCGGCTCTTGTCGATGTCCGCGTGCGCCGGCAGAACCAGCTTGATCTCACGGATTTGTCCGCTGGTTTGGTCCTCGTACGTGACCAAGCTTCCTATCCGGCAGAAAGGCCGCGTGTCAGAAGTTTCATCCACCATCACGGCCCGGTCGAGCTCGTCCGCGAGCAACATCGCCGCGGCTGAGGACGGCGCTCTGCCGATCATCGAGGTGATGATTTCGTGGTCTTGAGTAGTCATCAGAAGCCGGGGCTTCCTAACCGCTTTTGATCGGCTCTTTGTCATGTCGAAAGTCCTTGTCGCCCACGGCGGCACAGCGGCGCGACAGTGCCGCACCAAGCGTCCCATTGGCTGATTGAATGAAACGAGACTTCACACGCGCGAATGCGCCAGCGGCCTTATCGAGCCGACTTTGACTTAGATCGCGTGCAAGGAAGTGATCCCCAAACCCTGAGCGCTCGCTCAATACGAGTTTGGGGCTAGACGCCTCCGACGAAGCGTCCTGCGTGAAGCGTATTCCGCTTATGTAAGGCGTGTTTCCACATTACGGGGATAGTGTGCGCCTTTGGGCAAGTTCGGTCAACACGTCGGACCGCAACAAGGCTTGGCCGTGCGAGGCCCCGTAAACGCGTGGGGGAAAAAGGCTTTGGCACCGCTCCCTCCGGCGTCGCGAAGAGTGAAGCCGGGTTGATTTCACGGACTAGAGGTATGGGCGTGCGAGACTCGGCGACGCTCTTCACCTACCTAGCCATTTGGATCCGGCCCCATCACCGCCGCTCTTTCCCACGTGCCTTCGCGCCTATCCGAGCTTATGCGAAATTCTAAGGGCCGCTCTGCGCCAACAGAAGACATTGGCACACTGCCGAAATGCAGACATTCAGCGTGACGCGTCCCGCGCGTAACGCTCAGCCTCCCGTCACGCCGCAGACGTTGATACCGTCTACGATCCTATCGCTGCAGTAGTCCCGCTCCGCATTCGAACCGCGCGTCTGCGTCGGGATACCTTCGACGACAGCCAGCGAATGAAGTGAGCCAACCGCCGCATGGGCATCTACGATCATTGACGTCGAGAAAT
>CALMPK010000028.1 GCA_937873575.1 uncultured Hyphomicrobiaceae bacterium | reverse complement strand
GACGTCGAGCAGCGCGTCGATGGCCTCCGGGCTCGGGTCGATGGGTTTGCCCTCGGCATCGCCGATGCCCTCCCAGGCGAGAACCGCGCGGCGCGCGAGCGCCTTGGCGAAGGCGACCGCGCGTTCCTCGTCCGAGGCGCCCTCGGGCACCGCTTCGACGGCGGGATCGCTGCGCGTTGCCACCATCTGCGCGGTGGTCAGCGGGCGCAGCTGCACCCGCACGCCGGGGGCGAGGTCATGCCAGCGGGGCGCGTTGGTCAGGTCGAGCGTCAGCATTCTCAGTACACCTCGATGTCGTTGATCAGGGTAGCAGTGCACATCCGCCCGACCACGCTGTCGCGGGCGGCCTGCCAATCGAAGGTGGCCTGCACGCCCTGCGGCCCTGAAATCTCGATCCGGGGGCGCGGCAGGTAGACGGCGTGCACGGTGAACGTGAAGCTCTCGCCCGAGGGCAGGACATAGGCGAATTCCAACTCGCAGGGATCGCCGTTGATCGCTTGCGTCACCAGCGTGCTGTCGGCGAAACGGACCTCGATGGAGCCGGTGAGTGCCGCGATGGATGGGTCCGCGCCGTCGATCCGCCCGTCGCTGCGGATGGTCTCGATCCGGTCGAGGTTGTTGGCGTAGGTGATGTCGGCCGAGACCACGTTGCCGAGGGCCGAGCCGTTCCGCGTGATCGACCCGTTGAAATGGCCGAACCTCTTCAGCTCCAGCGCGGCGGGCGTACCGGCGCTGGTGATCGTGCCGACCGTTTCGCCCTGCGCCACCAAGCGCGCCGTGGCGGTCAGCAAGCCGGACCGCTGCATCTGCCAGGTGATCTGGTCGAGCACACAGCCGGAATACATGGCGTAACGCGGCACCTCCGGCATGCCGGTCTCGATGGAGAGGCTCGGCAGCGTCCAGGCGCCGGATTGGAACTCGTGCGTCCAAGGGCCGGTGCCAGTGGTCGTCGGGGCGCTGAAGGCGGCCTTCAGCCAGAAGCCGAAGGCCTCGGCGTCGAGCGGCACGACGACATCGCCGTCCGCCGTGACAGCGTCCTTGATCGGCGCCAGCGGATCGCGGCCGTAGCCGAGAAGCTCGGAGTTCAAGAGCGGCTGCTCCGCGCCGAGCGTGGTGCTGGCAAAGGGCATCTTTGTGAAGCCGCCCACCGGCGGCGTGCCATAGGTCGTTTCGAACGCAAGCGCCATCTGCGCCCGCGCCCCCTGGGCTCGTGCCATGGTCATCTCCTATTGTCGTTTGGGTCAGGCCAGCGGATCGGCCGTGGTGTAATGCAGGACGACCGGGATCACGGCTGCCTTCAGGCTGGCCGCGCCCTCGACCGGCAGGTCGACCGGCCTCGGCGCTTCGGCCTCGACCCAATCGCAGAGCCCGCCCAGTGTCCGGCCGGTGGCGAGTGCCGCGCCGATGCTGGCGATCAGCGTGTCGAAGGCGGCGTCACGGTCCGCGCCCTGCACGACCGCCTCGATTTCGGCCCGGTGCTGGTAGTGGTAGGCCAGCGGCGACAGAGTCACATCCGGCTCCCCCGGCTGGCCGTCACGCAGGATCAGCAGCCCCTCGGCCGGCACACGCTCGGGGAGCACGTCGCCGCGGAGAGCCCTGGCGGGCAACGCCAAAAGCCGCGCGTGCAGCGCGGCGAGGATGGTTTCGCGAGGGGTGGGCATATGGGGGTGCTCTTCGGACCGTTATTGCAAAATTAGTGCTTCGAGGCTATATAGCTTCCAAGACATGAGGACCGTATGCCGTGGACCGTTTCGTTTTCAGAGGAGTTCGAGCCGGAGTTCGACGAACTCCCGCCCGAGGTGCAGGACGCAATCCTCGCCCGCGCCCTTCTTCTGGAGCGCGAGGGGCCATCGCTCGGTCGCCCGCATGCCGACACCCTGACCGGGTCGAAACATGCGAACATGAAGGAGTTGCGATGCAACGCCGCTGATGGCGTGTGGCGTATCGCCTTTGCATTCGATCCTGACCGGCAGGCGATCCTGCTTGTCGGCGGGGACAAGTCAGGTGGCAGCGAGAAGCGCTTCTACAAGCAGTTGATCACCCGGGCCGATGAGCGGTTTGACCGTCATCTGGCGAAACGGAAAGGATGAGGACCATGGCAAGGACCCTGAAAGACAAGCTGGCGGCGCTCGAACCGGCCCGTCGCGCGGGCGTCGAGGCCGAGGCCGACCGCCTCCACACCGAGTATCTGACGCTGCAGGAGCTTCGGAAGGCCAAGGACCTGACGCAGGTCCAGCTGGCCCAAACCCTCGGCATCCAGCAGGCGACCGTCGCGAAATACGAGCGCCAGAGCGATCTGCTGCTCTCGACGCTTTCAAGCTATGTGCAGGCCATGGGGGGCAGCCTGAAGCTCATGGTCGAGTTTCCCGGCAAGGCGCCGGTGGCGCTCGAGGGTCTTGGCGAGATCGAGGAACCCCGCCGCCGCCGTTCCGCACGCGGCAATGAACAGGCTGCCGCGCGCGCCTGACTATCGGAGCCTGTCCTCTGCCCAGTTCGCGACGATCAGCCCCGGCAAGGTTTCGTGCGCACGCGCGGCATCCCGCGCCAAATCCACCCGCTTCGGCAGCTTGACCTGCGGCACCAGCAGGAAAATCGGCGCGGTGACCTTGCCGCGCCCAGTCTTGGAGCGCGACACCACCGCCTGTCCTTTGGTGTTCAACCGTCCTTCGGCCACCAGCAGGCTTGGGCCGGTGCGGCGATAGACGAACCGCAGGCGGAGGCCACGGCGTCGCTCCCATTCGCCGGGCGTGATCCGGCCGCCGCGAAGCGACTTGCCGGCGGCAGGCAGCGGGATCGCCAGCCAGAACCCATTCTTCGAACGGATCAGCGGGCCGGTGTCATGGGCACCGACGATCACCGGGGCCTGCGACCAGACCAGCGCCGCGGCGTCGAGGCTCTCGCCCGACCTCGGGAAGTTCTGGCTCCGGATCGAATTGGCCAGCCGTGTGCCAAGCCCTGCGCCGGTGACCTGCAAGCGCCACGCGGCCTTCAGCCCGGTCCCGGCCTCTCGCATGGCGGCAGTCACCGCGCGCTCCCCCGCTGCCACCTCGGCCTGCATCATCGCGACGATGTCGGGATCGATGTCGAGCTTCAGTTTCAAGCGGGCCTCAGATCGACGGTCCAGACCAGCCGCTCGCGGTCGCGCGCGGGCTCGCCCTGGATGAGGAAGGCGTCGCCGTCGATCTCGATGCGGTCACCGGGGCGCGGGGTCGCAACCTCGGCCACGCGCAGATCCACGCGCGTGGTCTCGGACCAGATCCTTGCATCGCCGAAATCCGTAACCGCGTCGGCGCGCCGGGCGACGACGCGCACCAGAACGGGCGCGCCGCCCTCGGGCGTGTAGACAGCATCCCTGCCGATGTTCGGATCGGCGAAAAGCGCACCGACGGCGGCGGCGAAGGCGCTCATCAGAACGCCGCGTTCAGGCGTACCCGGCCGATGGTGTCTCCGGCCCCGCCCGCGACCGCCTCGGTGGCGACACCGATCAGCGTATTCGAGGTGGCCACGTTGGTGGTGCGTTTATTGGTGTCATCCCAGTAGATCCTGGCACCTGCGGTCCAGGCCTGCGAGCCAATCTTGGTGATGTCGAAGACGCCGGTGAGCGCGGTCTCGACGCTCTCGCCGAGGGCGGCGGTGCCTGCGGCCACGCCGAAGATCGAGCCGACGAGCAGGCCATCGCCGGAGGCGACGGCGTAGGGCGCGGTCAGGGTGATGGTGTTGCCGGGCTGGACGAAGTTTATCATGATGGGGGTCCTCTCGGAAAAAAGGAAGGGCGGCCCGATTGGACCGCCCGTGTGTCAGGGTTCAGGATGGGTGCGCCTTACGCGCCCGGGTTCTTGTAGAGGCCGCGCCAGTCGATGGCCTTGGCGCCGAAATCGAGGCGGCACTTGATCTCGACCCCGTCGACGTCGAAGCCGTTGCGGGTCTCGATGTAGGCGCCCTGCTGACCCTCGAGATAGGCGTACTCGATGGTGTCGATCTGGTTCGGGCTCGCCGCGAGATACCAGGCGGTCTCGCTGGCGGCGTCAAGCCGGGGCTCGCTGATCGGCGCGAGCGTGCGGATCGACTGCGGCACCACGCTGGAGGTCGCGGCGGGCACGAGGTTCTGGGCGACCAGCTGTTCGGCCTTCAGCTCCAGCGAGGCGGGCACGATCAGGAAGGCGGGCCGGACGTTCAGCACCGTCTTCTTGTCGAGCCCTGTCTGCTTGGCCATCGCCGCGCGGGCCGCACCGACGCTGCTCACATCGAGCGCCGTACCAGTGCCCGCGAGGTTCTTGTGGTTGGCGTGGAACAGAGCGGTGCCGTCGGCCATGGCCGGGTTGGCGGTGATGATGCCCCAGACCACATCGCTTTCCAGCTGGGCAATAGAGTTGCCGTACATCGCCGGGATCCGGGTGAAGGCATCGAGATCGTCGTTGATCAGCGTCTGGCGGGTGATCGCGACCACCCGGCCATAGGTCTTGACCTTGTAGCTCTCCTTGCTCTCGCCCAGCGTGCCGCGCTTGAACTCGCCGCTCTCGCCCACCTCCAGCAGCTGCGGCGCCTCGCCCAGCTGGACGCGGTGCATGGCCTTGAAGTCGGTCGCCAGCACCTGACGGCAGAACAGCATGAAGGTACGGGGATAGGCCTCGTAGGCTTGGCGCAGGGTCTTGTTGGTGACCGCCGACAGGATCTCGGGGAAGTCCGAGGTCGAATGCAGCGCCCGCGTCGCCACCTCGTCGCGCGAGAGGCCGCGCGTGTTCACTCCGGCATTGCCGAGGCTTTCGCGGGCCAGTTCCAGCAGCGTCATGCCGCGGTACTGGCGCGCGGCGTCCTCCAACTGGAACAGCGTCGGGCTGTAGCGGTGCAGCAGCGCGTTCGCCACCGCGTCGCGGCGGGTGATGCGCTCGTCCCGCCCGCCGAGGGGGACCGAGACATGGGGGAAGGTCCGGGTCTCGTCGGATTTCGCGGCGACCTGATCGAGGATCAGACGGCGGGACTCGTCGACGCTGACGCCGCGCTTGACCAGATCCTCGGCAAAGCCGCGCTCGAGGTTCAGCCGTCCGGCCAGATCGTAGATGGTGGAGACGCGGTCGCGCTCCGCCTCGCGGGCGCGGGTGGCGACAGCCTCGGTGTCCGGTGCAGGACCTGCCTGCGTCTTCGGCTGGCTGCGCGTCTCACTTGCGTGGACCTTCGGTTCGCTGGCCGCGACCTTCGGGTCGGGCGCAGCCGGTTTCGGCTCGGTCATGGCGGTGTCCTCGGTTTCGACCGGCTCGGTCGGCCGGGTGGTGGCGGGGGTTGCGGCGTCGCTCGCCAGGGTCTGGGTCTTGTCCGTCATCGGGGATGCTCCTTGCGGTGTGGGGGCGTCCCGGCGGTGGAGGACGCAGTCGTGAAGGGGATGCTGGGCGCGGAAGCCGGCGGCGGGATCGGCGCCGACCGCGACGGCGGAGACCTCGAACGGCGTCCAGTCCACCGCCCGCCAGAGTTCGCGGGCCGCCTCGGGTTTCGAGACCTCGAAGCGGTGGACCTGGTACCCGATCGAGACAGCGCGGATGTGCCCGGCCTGGATGTCGCGCCAGATCGGTTCGACATCGGCACGTTCGCTGATCCGCACCAGCGCAATACCGCGGCCGTTCTCGATCCGGGCCGAGCCTGGCACGACCGAGCCGATCACCGCGTCGAGCGTGTCGAGCTCGTGCACCTTCAGGAACGGCGCGCCCGCGTTCAGCCGGTCGAGCCGGACATGGGCGGGGTCGAGGCTCAGCTCCTCGTCATAGGGCTCGCCGAAGAAGGTGGCGCGACGGACGCGCGCCCCTGCCGACCAGATCACCTCGACGGTGCGGCTGTCGGCATCGGCCGTGTTCGGCGCAAGCTCCGCCGACCGGCGCATGGCCGGCAGTTCGATCATCGTGTCCATGGGGTCAGTCCTGTTGGTCGGCCTGCGCCGGGTCGGTGTCATCCGCTTCGGCGGAGGGGTCGTCGGTGGCCGGATCGCTGGTCTGCGCGCTGCCGGTCTTGGTGACGCGACGCGGATCGCTGTCGAGTACCAGCCCCAGCGCATCGAGCTTGGCGTTGGTCGCGGCGATCTCGGCCAACACCGCGTCCGGGTTGCGGCCCTGCCGGGCGATCACCTCGGCCAGCGTCATGGTGCCCGACCGGATCGACAGCAGGTTCGCCATCGCGTCCTTCTGGGGATCGACCGCCTCGAACTTGGGCGGCGACCATTCGACCGGCACGGTCGGCGACGGGATCTGCCCCGCCGCCCATGCGGCCTCGGTAAACCACCGCCAGACCGGCGCGCAGAACATCGGGATGAACAGCTGCCACTGCACGGCGTCGATCTGGCGTCGGAACTCGACGAGCCCCGCCCGGATCGAGGAATAGTTGACCTGGCTGAGATCTCCGGTCAGCAGCTCGTAGGGCACCCGGAACCCCGCCGAGATCGTGTGCAGGCTCGCCCGCTTGTATTCGCCATAGCCGCCTGTAGCCGAGGGCTGGTTGAACCGGATGTCCTTGCCGCCGCGGGCATAGGCAATCAGCCCCGGCTCGAACTGCTCGACGCGGTTGCCATCGGCATCGACCACGGAGGGCGCGATGCCCTGTTGCGCCTCGTCGTCGCCAAAGACGATGGCGGTGACGCAGGCTTCGGTCTTCTTGCGGACGAGTTCCGCCACCTCGTAGTCGTCGAGATCGCGCAGACTGCGGATCACCGGCGCGCCCCAGGGAACGCCGCGCGCCTGCGTGCGCTGCTTCTCGTAGACATGGGCGATCTCGGTCGCCGGGACCGGGCGACTCTGCAACCCGTTCTGCAAGGCCCCATAGGCGTCGCCCGGATGTTCGGCATGAAGCCAATAGGCGCGGCGCTTGCCGACTGGATCGAACTCGATCCCCTGAACCAGCCGCCCCGCACCGAGCGCGCCGGATTTCGTGGCGTCGAGGAAGTCGGCCTCCAGCACCTGCAATTGCAGCGGCACAGGCAGACCATCCGAGGATCGCCGCAGGCGGCGACGCACCAGGACCTCGCCCGACTCGACCATCTCGCGGCAGATCAGGGTTTGGAGCCCATAGAAGTCGAGCTGACCGTCGGCGTCGCAGTCCGCCGTCCAGCGTTCGAAGAGCGTGTCGACCTTGCGGTCCAACGCCTCGCTACCACTCGCGGCGCGCGGCATGATCCCCGCGCCGATGATGTTGTTGACCAGCACGGCGACGGCTTTCGCCGCGTGCGGGTTGTTGCGCACGAGATCTCGCATCCGGTCACGCAAGAGCGCCCCGGCGACGCCGATCTCGGTGTCGGCCGAGGATCCCGGCGCCCGCCAGCCGTCCGTCCGTCGCCCTTTTGCCGCCCCATCATAGCCGCGCGTCAGGGTCTCGAAGGCCTGACGGGCCAACACGCGGCGGGCGGCCATGCGCGGCGCCACCGTGGCAATGGCGTGATCGAACCAGGTCGCCGACATCAGCGATCCCCACGAGAGAAGCCCGCAAGCCCGGCCACCGGCAGCGGCCGAGCGGTGCCCGCGATGGCGCGTTCGATGGTCCGGATGCGGGCCAGCAGGTCTTCGGCCGAGCCGTAGTCGACCGACTTGCCGTCATAGCTGACCCGGGTCGTGCCGCTGGCATAGGCCCGGCGCAGCGCCGAGAGCTCGGTTTCCGTCCAGTCCGTCATCAAAACCATCCCTCCCGCCGTCCAAGCCAGTCGGAGCGCCGCTTGCCCTGCGGGGCTTGTCCCGGCCGGTGAATTTGCCCGGCCGGATCGGTGTCACCGTAAGGCGCGGCCCCGAGCTGATCCTCGAGGTCGCGCCACTTTTCCTCAGGCCAGCGGTCCGCGCCCGCGATCCAGGCGGCGGCGCGGGCATAGACCCGGCAGTCCAGCGCCTCGTTGCGTTCGCGCAGCTTCTGCCACTCGAGTTTCGCGAAGCCGCGTTTCGTGCGGACCGTTACCAGCTGTTCGGCAACGACCTGCTTCAGCCATTCGCTTTCCACCCACGTCGGCAGGTGGATCGTGCCGGGCGGGAAGGCCGCGCCCTCGGCGCGTTCCTCCTCAGTCGGCCGTTCCAGCCGCAGAAAGCGGTAGGTTTCGGCCTTGAAGGTCGAGACCGCTACGGTCCAGAGCCGGGCTCCGCGCCGCAGCCGTTTGCCGCCCTCGGTCGCGTCGACGAAGGTCGGCCCCGAAACCGGGCTCGAGCGGTTGAACCCCTCGACGCCCTTCACCGGCGACACCTGCGCAGCGCCTTGCGCCCGCGACCAGGAATAGACCGCCGGGGCCTCGTAGCCAGTGTCGATGGCGAGTCGCGCGATCCTGAGATGCGCGCCGCGCTCATGCGGCCAGCTTCGGTCGAGCAGCGCGGTCAGCTCCGACCATGCGTCGTGCCGGTCCGGCCCGCCCTCGATCACGACGTGATCGACGAGCCAGCTTTCCAGCCCGCGGCCCCAGGCCCAGATATCGACCTCGATCCGATCCTTCTGCACATCGGCCCCGGCGGTCAGGAACAGACCGCCAGCGGGCACCGTGCCCGGTTTCCAAGTCTCGCGCCGGTCGTAGAGCCGTTGCCAGTCGGGGGCTTCCCCGGTCTCGACCCATGTCTCGCCGAGGACCGTGTTGCGGAACGCCTTGATCGCTTCGTCTGACCCCTGAGCCGCGTCCCATGCCCGCACGATCCGCTCCCAGCTCAGCCAGCCGATCGGCGAGTAGAGCGCAGAGAGGTGATACCCGACCGTGGTCGGATCCGCGGCAACCGCGGTTGCCCGCCATTCGCCGCCCTCCAGCATCGCCGTCTTGTGGTGTTCCGCGATTGCCGCGTCGCAGCTCTCGCAGTGATACTCCGCCGTCTCCGGGCGGCCCTTCTGCCAGCGCAGCCGGTCGAATTTCAGCCACTGCATCGCGCCGCAATGCGGGCACGGCACGAAGTACCGGCGTTGGTCGCTCGCCTCGAACTCCCGCTCGATGCGGGACAGCCCCCGGATCGTGGGCGTCGAGACCAGGAACACCTTGCGCCGATGCGCGAAGGTCAGCGACCGGGCTTCGGCCAGTGTGACCGGATCGCCTTCTTCGTCGGCCGATGCCGGATAGGCATCGACTTCGTCGAGGAAGATGTACCGTGCCGGGGTCGAGCGCAGCCCGACCGCCGAGTTCGCGCCCGTCATGATCAGGATGCCGCCCGCGAACTCCTTCGACAGCATGGTGTTGCCGGCATCGCGGGAGCGCGCCGGTTTGACCCGCTCCCGCAGCTCGGGGCTCTCGTCGATCAGCGGATCGATGCGCTGACGTGAGTTCCGCTTGGCCAGTTCGACCGTCGGCTGGACCGCGAGCATCGGGCCCGGCGCCTGGTGGATCGCGAAGCCGATCCAGTTGTTGCCCGCCTCGGTCGCGCCGACCTGTGCGGCCTTCATGAACACCACACGCTGCATGGGATCGCCGGGCGACAGCCGGTCCATAATCTCGCGCATGTAAGGCGTGCGCGCGGTGCGATAGCGCCCCGGTTCTGCCGATGCGCGACCCGAGAGCATCCGGTGCCGATCCGCCCATTGCGAAACCGTCAGGTCCGGGTCTGGCGTCAGCCCCGCGCCCCAGGTGCGCAGGATCTCGCCCGCGCCGTCGAAATCGGTCAGTCCGTCATCGTCACCGGAAGTCGGGCCGGACCTCGGCAAGTTCGTCGAGGTGGGCACGGACATGTTTCTCAAGGACCTTCTGCATGGCGGCCGGCTCGACGCCCAGATCGGCCGCCATCAGCGCCGCCGCGCGCGCAGGCCAGTTCACCCACGCGTCCCGCACCTCACGCGCCAGCCGGAACACCAGCGACAGCGCGCGCGCCCGCTCGATCAATTCCCCCTTCAGCTTCTGGAGCCGGATGCGTCGCTCCTGCGCCTTCAGCACCTCGTTCGCGGTCTTGGCCTGCAGGAAGGTCGTGCCGCCGCCGACCGCCGGGACCGCCAGACCCTGCTCGCGGAGCGTGTCGCCGACGGCGGCCACCGCCGCCTCGGGGACAGGTTTCAGCTTCGGTTCGGGCGGCTTGCGGGTCTTCGACGGGTCAGTCGTTTGCTCCCGCCGCGCATCGCTGGCGGCCGCGTTGATGCTGCCGTCCGGATAGAGAACCAGCCGCTCGGCCGTCTTCGCCTTCTGGATCGCGCCCCGCGACAGCCCGACATGGGCGGCGTACTGGCGCTCGCTCATGCCCTGCATCGACGGCTCCGATTATCATTCAGATTCATGTGCTTATCGAGTTGATAAGCCTCGCGGACAGAGGGAACGTGCCTCCAACGAAACGATGCAACTCACCACGGAGCCACCAGAATGACCCGCCGCGCCGCCGCCACCAACGAGAAAGCCCTCGACGCCTTCATCGCCGCGAAGACCGAGATCGACGCGATGCTGGCACGCCTCGCCGCCCTCAGCGCCGACCATTTCGAGACCCATCCCGACGAGATCAACTGGGGCCATGTCGGCACCCTGAACCACTACCGCGCCAAGCTGCGCGAGATCACCAACAGCGCCTTGAAGGAAGGCGAACACGCCGAGTGAGACGAAGCCCTCCCGGTCCCGCCCGCCGACTGGCGGGCTCGACCTCGTAGAAGGGCCCGCATCCCGCGCGCCCCGATACGGGAGACGACGATGACCCAACTTTCCGACACCCAAGCCCTGATCCTGAGCGCCGCTGCCCAGCGGCCCGAGCGCATCGCCCTGCCGCTCCCTGACAGCCTGCGTGGCGGTGCCGCCGCCAAGGTGGTCGGCACGATGATCGCCAAGGGCCTTCTGCAGGAAGTCGATGCCGACCTGCGAAAGGGCGAGCCCGTGTGGCGCGAGACCGGCGACGGCCACGGCACCACGCTGGTCGCCACCGACGCAGGCCTCGCCGCCATCGGCATCGAGTTCGAAGACGCGAACACCGCGCCCACGGGCGCCAACGACGCGCCGAGCGACGCGCCCGCGCCGGATACCGCCACCGAACCCGAAGCCTCGCCCAAGGCGCGCACGCCGCGCGAGGGCACCAAGCAGGCCACGCTGATCGCCATGCTGCGCGCGCCTGAGGGCGCGACCATCGAGGAAATCACCGCCGCCACGGGCTGGCAGTCGCACACGGTGCGCGGCGCGATGGCCGGGGCCCTGAAGAAGAAGCTCGGGCTCGAGGTGACCTCGGAGAAGGTCGAGGGGCGCGGGCGGGTCTACCGGCTTCCCGCCGCCTGACCCAGCGCCGAATGCGCTATGCCGCCGCCCCGACCGGGCGGCGGTTTTTCATTGCCACGACAGCAGATCGTGAGCGGCGGCTTGCAGGATGTCCTGCGCCATACGCGGCTCGCAGGTGTAGATGCCACCCGGTTCCGGCTCGCCGACATGCTCCGCGAACCAGTCCCGTCCCTCGTCCGAAATCGGACGCAGGACGACGATGGTCCCGTGATCGTTGATCTCGATATGTTGCCAGCCTTCGGACATGCCCGAAGGCTACCAGCGCGGGAGCCAGACCGCCAGCGGTGGCATCAGACCTGCCGAAGCCGCTCGAACAGCCGCCGCAGAACGTAGGACCGCGCGATGCTCACCACCGTGAACACCGCGCCCATCTTGAGGTTTTGCGCCAGCGTCGTGTGCAGCCCGAAGACCGGGAAGATCAAGATCTGCGTGACCACGGCGACGCCGTAGCCGACGATCACGTTGGCGACGGCCTCGACCAGCGACATCAGGCGGGACTGTTTCATGCCGCTGCCTCATCCATCGGCCAGCAATTCAGCCGCGAGAGTTCGGAGCGCATGCGCTGCAACCAAGGGGACCACGCCGTTGCCACAGAGCCGAAGCCGGTCCACCCGGTGGGCCAGCCCATCAGCGCCTCGACGAACAGCGGGTTCAAGGTCCGGCGCGCATCGGAGGTATCGCGCCCAGCCATCGGCGTCACCAGGACCTGGCGGCCAAGCAGGCCGTTCACCCGCGTGTTCGCCAAGCTCGTCGCCCCGTCCTTGTGATCCCGCGCTGTCGGCGTCATCCACAACCCGGCCGAATGGGTCAGATCGGCCGACCGGCGATTGCCCGCACTTGGCTTGCATCCGTCGTTGGCCATCGGTGTCGGCCACATTGCGGCCGTGGTCGCGAGGTTCATCCCGTGCTGGCCAGCTTCCTGCGAAGGCGTCGGCTTGGTCTGCCGGTTCTCGTTGGCACTGGCCCGCGGCGTCGGCCAAAGCCGCAGCAGATCGGTCCGGTTCCCGCCACTCGACCGGGTGCCAGAGCAGGCGCGCGGGGTCGGCCAGTTCGTCCCCCTCGCGGATGGCGAGGATGAACAGCCGCTCGCGCTTGTGGGGCGCGCCGACTTCCGCCGCCGTGAAGAGGCCTGCCGCAAGGCGGTAGCCCATGCCGACCAGTCCGCATGCGACTTCGGGGAAGCCGAGGCGGAGATGATGGGCGACATTCTCGAGGAAGACGAAGGGCGGCTCGACCTCACCGATGATGCGGGCGACATGCGGCCAGAGGTGGCGCGGGTCGTCGGCACCCCGGCGTTTGCCAGCGACGCTGAACGGCTGGCACGGATAGCCCGCAGTGACGATATCCACCGCGCCGCGCCAAGGGCGGCCGTCGAAGGTTCCAACGTCGTCCCAGACAAGAGCCTGATCCATGGACGCGTCTTCCATCCGCGCCACGAGAGTGGCCGCGGCGTAGGTTTCCCGTTCGACATGGCCCACAGCACGATATCCGGGGATGGCGATGGCAAGGCCGAGGTCGAGCCCGCCTGCACCGGAACAGAGCGAGAGGCCGAAGAGGCATGCGTCTCCGGCTCCGGAAGCGCGTCCGGAGGAAGGTAAAGCCAGGTCATGCATGTCACGCGGCGGTCTTGCGCTTACGCGCGGATTCGGGGGCTGCCTCCATTGCCAGGGCGTCGGCGGGGGCTTCGGCATCGTCGCCGAGCCGCCCGGTCCTCACCTCAGCGAAGGTCCGGCCATCGCCGTCGAGGATCGCTTCGCGGCCGGTCTCGGCCTGCCAGCGTTCCACGGCGACATCGACGTAAGCCGGGCTGATTTCCATCGCGTAGACGCGGCGGCCGTTGGCCTCCCCAGCCATGATCTGCGAGCCGGAGCCCGAGAACGGCTCGTAGCAAAGTCCGCCCCGCGCCACATGCTGGCGCATCGGGATGCCGAAGGCGTCGAGCGGTTTCGGCGTCGGGTGGTCGGGCCGCTCGTCCTTGGCGAAGGACGGCATCTCCCAAGTTGAGGGGAGCGTCTGTTCGGCGACCTTCGGCGGACGGTTCGGGCGGCGCCAGCCCATGAAGCAGGGCTCGTGCTTCCAGAGGTAATGCGACCGGGTCAGGACACCACGATCCTTCACCCAGATGATCTGCTGGTGGACGAAGGCGCCCGCCTTCTCCCAGCAGGCCTCGAGCATCGCCTGGCGGCGCGAGGCGTGCCAGCAGTACCAGGCCGCATCCTCGGTGATCGCCTCGGCCACGGCGGCGGCGATGAAGCCGTCATAGAGCTCGGCGCCCTGCGAACTGTCATCCCACGTGGTGCCGTAGGACGCGGACCAATCCTTGTTGCGGGTAGGATGGTTCGAGCCGTCGTAGTCGACGAGGTATGGCGGGTCGGTCGCGAACAGGATTGCCCGCTCGCCATTCATCAGGCGGCGCACATCGGCCGCGCTGGTGCTGTCACCGCACAACAGGCGATGGTCGCCGAGGATCCAGAGATCACCGGTGCGCGACGCCGGGTTGCGCGGCGGTTCGGGGATGGTCACCGGCGGCACGGAGCCACCGGCGCCACCTTCTTCCCCGTCCCCCTCCGGCACGAAGGCCAGCAGCTTGTCCAACTCGCCGTCCGAGAAGCCGACCAGCGACAGGTCGAAATCCTCGGCCAGCAGATCGTTCAGTTCGGCCGACAGCAGCGCCCCGTCCCAGGTGCCGAGTTCGGTCAGCTTGTTGTCCGCGATCCGGTAGGCCCGCCGCTGTGCCTCGGTCAGATGCCCCAGCACGATTACCGGCGCCTCGGTCAGCCCAAGCTGCGTCGCGGCCAGCACGCGCCCGTGGCCTGCGATCAGTTCGCCGTCCTCGGCCACGAGGCAAGGCACGGTCCAGCCGAACTCGGCCATGCTGGCGGCGATCTTGGCGACCTGGTCCGCGCCATGCGCCTTCGCATTGCGGGCATAGGGCTGAAGCTTGGCCAGCGGCCACATCTCGATCCGATCCGGGGCAAAGCTCAGCGTCATCGGCGGGTCATTCCTCGGATCAGGGTGGATACCCCTGGCTTCCGGACTCCGGGGTCCATACTGGACTCCACGCGGGGTCCAGTGGCCACCTGGGGTGTCCAGCTTCAAGGGTTTGATTTTGCAGTGCTTCAGGCGGGTTCAGGCGGCTCTGGCTTCTTGGTGGCTTCCCAAAAATCCGGCCCTGTCGCTAGCGATGTGCCGCGCTTCGCCCGCCAGCATACGAATATCGCCAGGAAGGAACCGGAAACTGCCGTTGGCTGGACCCCGACCGGACTCTCGCTGGATACCGGGGTCCAGCGGACTCCGACAACGAAATGGGGAGAGCCGTCTCCCGACGCACTCTCCCCATTATGCCCTTCGGATAGCACGGACATGTTGCATGTGTCGAACACAAAAGTGTTGCAACACATTGGAGTCACATAGCATTCAGCCTTGCTGCGATCTTCGTCAGCGCCAGCTGCCACCTCCGCCACGCAGTGGTACGATCCACTCCCAACTCGCCACCGATCTGCTTCCACGGCACGCGGGCGGCACGCGACCAGACCAGCTTGCGCTCCGCTTCCTCGATCCAGAGCACCCAGTCGAAGGTCTGTTCGAGCCGGGTGATCGCGGCAGCCGAGGGCCAGACCCGCATCGGCTGCGGCTCCATCGCCGCGATCTCGCGGCTGGTCCGCACGATGTCGGGCCAGGTGTTGAAATAGCCCTTCGCCTTCACCGGCGGCAGCCTGCTCAGGGTACGGAACGCCTCCTCGAAATGATCGGCGACGTCGTCCGCGGTCCAGAAACGATCAGCCATGGCCCACCTCCCTCACCGCAGGAAGCTTGCCATAGAGCTTGTCACCCAACTGGCGGACGAGTTCGCGCTCAGGCCAGGTGAGACGCGGGTCATCGAGCGACACGGCCAGCATGCGCTGCTCGTGCCATCCGTCCCGTTTGACCTGCTCGGGATCCCGGCGCTGGCCGCCATAGCCCTTGGGGTACAGCCTCATGCCACACCCCCATTCGTCTCGATCGTCCAGACCAGCAACGCAATGGCATCGGCCTCGTTGTCGTCGACGGGGCTGTAGCCTCGGGCGCGGACGGCTGCGATCATTGCCTCCTTGGGCGCATTGCCCTTGCCGGTCGCATGGCGCTTGATCGTACCGACCGGGACGCCCTGATAAGGGACGCCGCGCAGTTCGCACCATGCGGTCAAAGTTGCCATAAGACCGCCATAGACATGAGCCGCGTCAGTTCCTGCGTGGCGGCGGACTTCCTCGAACCAGATAGCCGAGAACGGGCCAGATAGCCGGTCGAGTTCCGTCAGCCAATTGGTGAAGCGCAGATAGCGCATGCCGCCGCCATCGTAGCGCCCGGGCTTGAAGCTGGCCGTGCCAGTCGTGATCAGACCGTCATGACCACGCATGGCCCAGCCTGTGGTCGTGCCAAGATCGACCGCCAGCACGCAGCGCGGGGTGTTTTCGGATTGGGTCATCAAGACCTCCTCTTCGCTTTGGCGAGCGTGGCGGGAGGGCTGGCCGGTGAAGGCTGCGGTCTCGCCAGGCCCCGAAGGGTGGTCTGGTCATGTCAGGCGCGGGGCGAGCAGGCCGCCCCGCAGATCCTTCAAAATCTTCAGGGGCGTCGTTTGAAAGATTTCCGCCCCTAAGTGTTTGTCCTGTATATATAATATATAATCTTTCAATTATTCAATATTTCAATAGGTACCTCTCTCCTCATATTAAAACGCGCGCGCACGCCTACAGGGATAAGGGGTCCTCTTGAAAGATTGAAAGATTTGAAGGATCCCTCTTTTCTCTTTCATAGCATAGGCTTGACCCCACCCCTTGCTTCAAGATCGCTTTTTGATGCTTTGAAAGATCTCCGGTCATCCACCCCACCTTGCCATCCTGTAGACCATGGCTTGCTTGGTCGATGACCCGCGCATGCCGGTGGTGATGTCGCCGCTCTCGATCAGGGTGAGCAGGATTTCATCCCGGTCGCGCGATTTCAGCCATTGCGAGGCTCGGGTGATCTCGGACTTGGTGATGCCCTTGGCGCCTGACGCGCGGATGATCTCCTTCAGCCGCTTCAGGTGGGCCTCGGTCTCGGTATCCGCGACATGCCGCTCGACAGCCTCCATCGTGCGCTGTGCATAGTGCCGCACGAAGCTAATGGCCCATTCCGCGGCCGTGATCTCGATCTCGGGCCGGGCCGGATCGCGTCCCACCGCCACGATCAGCGCGAGTTTGAGGGCGTTTTCCCCGATACGGGCGAGGATTGCGGTGAAGGCCGTGCCAGCGGCGGCGCGCAATTCCTCCGTCAGCTCGATGCTGAGTTGGCGGAACCGGGCGCGCGCCTCCTCGGTCATGGGCACGATCATCGGGTTGACGGCGGTGTTCTGACCGGCAGTCTTGCCGGTCAGGTTGCCTTGCGGCCGCCCACCACCATTCGCCACAGCTTGCAGCCCCTGGATCAGCGCGGGCGGTGCCTGCCGGATGCCAACAGCGATATTCTCGTCGGGGTAGTCCTCGTCGCTGGGCAGGATCAGGAAGCGCGCGAGCGAGCCGTCAACGACGTTGGCCCCCTGGAGGGCACCCCAGAAGTGCAGCGGCGTCGTAGTGCCATAGACGCAAAGACAGGGCTGCACGATGTCACGCCGCTCGTTCGATCCATCCCGGTTGGCGTATTCCGCGCCGAGGAAGATCCCACCGGCCGCAGTGAACAACTCGGTCATATTGTCGAGGATCTCGGTGATGTGGCGCGGGCTGCGCTTGCGATCTGCCGCAGCCGACAGGAACATGCCGAATTCGTCGATCTGGAACAGGATCGCGGGCTGGCGGTGCAGCGCGGTCAGAAGCCCGGCGCCGGAGGCGATCTTGTTGCCACCGAGGTGATGGGCGAGCCCAGCCTCGAAGAAGGTCTCGTTGATGATCTCGCGCGCGTGGTTCTTGCCCGACCCGCTGTCGGCAATGCCCACGACGTAGAGGTTCGAGCGCAGGTTGCTCTGCGTCCGATACTGTCGGCCCATCAGCGCGCCGATCGCGCAGAGGCTGGCCCCCAGCGACAAGAGCGGCTGAGGGCGCCGGGCTGTGGTCAGCATGTAATCGGTCAGATTACCCACAAACCCGTCGGGGAGGGTGAGGGAGAAGGGCGGCCCGGCGGGGGGCGCCGATGCCACGCCTGCCGTCACACCCAGCCCCGCCAGCAGCCCCGCCGCAGGATGGTCGCCATCCTCGGGCAGGCTGCCGTCCAGACGCAGAGCGGGTTCAGGATGCCAGCCGCGTTCCATCGCGAGATGGTAGATCGTGCCGGCCCCAATCCGGTCGGGCTTGAAGCTGGCCCAGGCCTTCATCGTGGTCGCGGGCACATCCTTGGCCGCCTGCGCTGACCAGTCAGCAAAGAGATCAGCCCCGGCCTCGCCAAGCGCACCTTTCAGGGCCATGCCGACGCGCATCCAGCTATCGTAGTCGAGTTCGGCATTTGGCAGCCAGGCGAGCGCCGCCTCGATTGCGGGCAACGTACCGATTTGACCGTGGCTGCGCGCGATGTCACTGGCTGGTGCATTGGAAGCCAGCCCGCGCTGCCGCAGGTTTTCTGGCAACAGCGCATAGCCCTCGTCGAGAAACGCTAGCGCCACCTCGGCCGAGATTTCCGGCAGGTCGGTGATGTCGATGTCCGCCAGCCCCTCCTCGGGCCAGACATAGGGCGCGCCGGTGTCGGGGTGGATAGCATAGGCCAGGAACTGC
The DNA here is from genome assembly GCA_937873575.1 of uncultured Hyphomicrobiaceae bacterium. Classification (GTDB taxonomy): domain Bacteria; phylum Pseudomonadota; class Alphaproteobacteria; order Rhizobiales; family Hyphomicrobiaceae; genus JAEUMD01. The sequence goes on along the minus strand of CALMPK010000028.1, from coordinate 11,567 downwards.
TGCCCGAGGCAGAGCACTTCCAGCGGATGGCGCTTGATGCCACGGAACGGCTCTGTGGTGCGATAGACCAGCATGCGCTTAGGTGCCCGGCCAATGCGCAAGGCAGGTGTATCGCCGAGACGTTCCCGGGCAAGGCGCTCGATCCGCAGAGCCAGTTCAGCGTCCTCGGCAATGTCGATATCCACCGCCGCCACGGCGCCGCCGACAATCCCGATGCCGCAATCGGGCCAGGAAGACCATGTGGCCACCTCGACCTCGGTAGTGCCACGCTCGGCATGGCGGTTCCATTCCGGGTAATCCGCCCAAGCCCCGCGCTGGAAGCGGCCGGGCTTTTTCGTGCCCGGGCCGATGGGCAGGATGGCATAGCCATTGGTGACGAGCCGCGCGCCGAAGCGTGCCATGAAGGATGTGTCAGCCATCAGAAGGGCACCTCGGGGGTCATGGCGTCGAGGCGTTTGCGGTCCTTGGCCGCAAGCTCACGCAGGTGGTCGCAATATCCGGTGACGACCGCATCGATGAAACGGTCCCACTCAGTCTCGGTCAGGATGGCGAGATCGGATTTGCCGACGCTCTCGAGGTATTCGCCGCCTTGTTGGCCACCGACCGTCATCGCCTCGGCCTCATTGGGGGTTGGATCGATCATGCCCTTCCTCCCATGGCAGATCTCCTGGCAGGTGCGGCTGCAGAGGTGCTTGCGGCTGGCATCGCGGCGCGGGTCGGAGATGCGGAAGTCCCGGTCGAACCAGCCAAACCCACGAGGTTGCCGGTGGCAGACGGCGCAGAGGCCGGTGTGGATTGGGCGCATGGATCAAACCTGTAGCCGGAGACTTCGACATAGCGGCCCGAGGGACGGACCGAGATTTCGCTGGGGCGGGCAAGTCGGGCGGCCTGAACGAGGGCCTGATCGACGCTGAGCGGCACCGTCACCCCGGGCGCGCGCTTGCGCCACCACTCGGCCGCCTTCTGGCGGGCATAGCCCTGGTGCTCGATGCAGACCCATTCGCTGTAGGATTTGAGCCCGCAGCTGTAGGTGACCTTCAGCGAGGGGAGCCCGCCCAGCTTGTCGTGGCGGCTGTAGGAAACGCCGTGCACCCGCAGCCATTGGACCTTCGGCGACAGGACTGGGAGCGTGGCCGCCGTCGGGGCGATCTTCACCTCGCGGGCCGAGAACACATGGCCACAGTCGGGGCATTCCGTCGCCGAAAGCGCGATGATGCTGTCGCATTCCGGACAGACCTTGGTCGGGGCCTCGCCGCCACCGGCCTCGCCGGGCCGCCGAGGCCGCACCAGATCGATCGGCCCGTGGCGGCGGACATTGCCAGCGAAGTCGAGGACCAGGCAGTTTTCCTTGCCGGGGGCGAGGCGCGTGCCGCGGCCGACCATCTGCACATAGAGCCCTGCAGACTTGGTAGGGCGCAGGAGCGCGATCAGATCGACCGCCGGCGCGTTGAAGCCGGTGGTCAGTACGCCCATCGAGGCCAGCGCGCGGATTTCGCCGCGCTTGAAGGCAGCAATGATCGCATCCCGCTCGTCCTTCGGCGTGTCGCCAAAGATTGTACGGCAGCTGATCCCCTGACGACCGAACTCCTCTGCAACATGTTGGGCGTGCTCGACGCCCGAACAGAAGGCCAGCCAGGATTTCCGATCACGCCCATGTTCTATGATCTCGGTAACCGCGGCGCGCGTGATGGCCTCCTTGTCGACCGCCGCTGCCAGATCGCGCTGGATGAAATCGCCCGCACGGGTGCCGACCTTGGAAACATCGAGGCGCGTGGCAGGCTGTTTCGACACGAGCGGGCTGAGATAGCCAGCGTCGATCAGATCACGCACCGGAGCTTCATAAGCGATGTCGGTGAAGAGCGCGTTCTTGCCCTCATGCAACATGCCGCTGTCGAGCCGGAAGGGCGTGGCAGTGAGCCCGATCACCTTGAGCGCGGGGTTGATCCGGGCCAGCCCGTCCAGAAACCGGCGATACATGGTGCTGGTGTTGCCTGGGATGAGATGCGCCTCATCTATCAGCACCAGATCGGTGTGGCCTACCTCGTGTGCGCGGCGGTGGATCGACTGGATGCCTGCGAAGAGAATGCGAGCCTGCGCCTCGCGCTTGCCCAAGCCCGCCGAATAGATGCCTGCCGGGGCCTCGGGCCAGAGCCCGATCATCTCGGCATGGTTCTGGGCGATCAGCTCGCGGACATGGGTCACGATCAGGATGCGCTGGTCGGGCCATGCCTTCAGCACGCCTTCGATGAAAGCGGCCATGACGAGAGACTTGCCTCCGGCGGTCGGGATCACCACCAACGGATTGCCCTTGTGGTTCTGGAAATAGCCGTAGATCGATGAGATCGCGGCTTGTTGATAGGGGCGCAGGGTCAGCATGGCGCGGCCTCCGTCGTGCGGGCGTCGTTTGCCCAGGTCGAGCCATCGGCCATGCGGTAGGTGACGACATCGTCGCCCGCATCGATGACCTCGCCCGGGACAAGATCGGGGATGAAGAGATGGCGGGTGCAGGCCGCACGCTGCTCGGCGGGTGCCAGCATTCGGTCGTGGCGGGCGCAGTGCCAGCCGCCGTCAACGGGCGTCGCATGCAGGCACGACCGGCAGGTCACGGCCGCCCCACCGCCGTCATGACAGGCGGCATGGTGATCGCAGAACCGGCATTCGAACCAGGCCGGGTCCTCGCTAACCCCCGCAGGCGGATGCTGGGCAAAGATAACACGCCCGGCCTTTTCCAGCAGGCGCGCTGCCATGGCACTGTCGGCCTCAATCCGCTCGATGTGAAGCGCATCGGTGTCCTTGCAGACCGCCACGTAGAGGGCGCGGGCGATCCCCGTCAGGTGCATGTAGATCTGCATCTGCGCGGCGTGCTGGGGCTTGGCCAGCACCACGCCTTTGGCGGTCAGCTCAGTGAAGCTCTTGACCCCGTGGGTCTTGAACTCCAGCACATGCCAGGTCTTCGGGGCCTCGAGGATGCCGATGGCAACGCCGTCCAGCGAGCCGCCGAAATGGCCGCCATGGGCTTCGACGCGGAACTGGCGGCCCGTCTCCGGGTCGACTTCGAGCACCGTCGAGCCGGTGGCGCGCAGATTGCGCACGAGGCGGTCCTCTTCCAGCTGGCCGGTTTCGAAGAGACGCAACAGGCGGCCGGAATGGCGCGAGGGCGTGACCCAGCGGAAATCGTACCAGAGCGCGCGGGCGCAGGACTTGCCGATGATCGAGGCGCCGAGGTGATCGCGGAAACCATCACCCTGACGGGCTTCATAATCGGCATAGATCGCCGTCAGGGTGGGCGTGGGGGCTTCGGGAAGCTCTGCCATCACAGACCCTCCCGTTCACTGCGCGCCTGCGCCTCGGCCAGAATGCCGTTCCAGGTTTCCGGATCATGGCGCTCGCGCAGAACGCCGATCAGCGCGTCCTTCAGCTTTTCGCGGCGGCGACGCCCGGTGCTTTTGGCCAGCAGTTCTGCCCGTTCACGGCTCAGGTGCCGGAGCGCCGTGCGGGCCCGATGGAACCAGTCCGGGTCGATGGGCTTATGGCCGCGCTGCCGCGCAAGATCGGCCGTCGCGATCTGGGTGCGGATCTTGGCAATGGCGTCGTCGAGTTCGATCAACCGGCGCTGATCATCAGGCAAGCCGGGGCTGTTCACGGCCACGGGGGCCGCGTTGGTCATGTCGGTCATGGAAGTATCCTCAGATGGGGTTGGGCGCCGCCCCGGCTGTCACCAGGTCAGGGCAGCGCAGCGCATCAGCCCTTCTTGTTCCAGGGGGCAGACGCCATCTTGGGCGGGGCCGCGGGTGCGGCGGGCGCAGCGGGCGTCGGCTTGGCAGTACGGGCCACCGCGCCACGTTCTGGCGGCAGGTAGGCGATGGCATTGCTCTCGCCATAGCCATTCTTCGGCGGCTTGATCTTCACCTGGATCGTCATCGGGATCAGGTGCAGCTCCTCGCTGTCGCTGACATGCATCTTGCCCGTCGCGTGGCAGATGGCCGACAGCGTGCGCTGCGCGATCTCCACGGTGGTCGGGTTCGGGTTCACGAGGTTCAGCTGATCGAAGATCTTCCGCCCCCTGTGCTCGCCATCGAGGATATCCAGCATCAGCCAGAGGAACTGGCCCATGCCGTTGCGTGTCACGCGCATCTCGCTTTCGACGATCTGGGCGCGGTATTTGCCAGCGGGCAGCAGCTCGTAGGCGGTGGTGGGCTCGACGCTGGTGGCGTCAAAGGACGTATCGAAACGTGCCATGGTCTTGTCCTTTCAGGCGGATCATTCGGATTGGGGCATGGCCGCCATGAACTCGGCCCAGCTGAGGGGCAGCGTGTCCGGCAAGCCGTAACGGTTCTTGGCGAGGAAAGCGGGGCGCTCCTCGGTGTGCATGACGCGCGCACCGGACCCGAGCGCCCGGGTCACCTTCTTGTTGAAGCCGACATCGGATTTCGCGACGGAGATCTGATAGTTGGCGAAGAGCACGACGTCCGAATGCTCCTGCAGCAGCGCCGAGGCGCGGGTCTGCAACTTGATCACATAGCGGTCGTAGGGCTCGTGCTCGGGGCTGTCGAAGCGCTTGATGTCGGTATGGGCAATCTGGATGACCGCCATAACCTTCTGGTCCCGGAGAGCATTCAGCTTGTCGAGATATTCGCGCCAGACATTCAGCGCCTCGCCATATCCCTTGCCGAAGCCGGGGGTTTCGATGGAGGCCCAGCCGTTGCGCAGGCAGGCCTCGGCCCAGATTAGCGGCTCCAGCCAGTCGACGCTGTCGATGACCACCGTGCCGAACTCGTGGTTCTCGGTCAGGAGCGCATCAAGGGCCCCGGCCACTTCTGCGTAGCTCGTCGCCAGCGGAAAATGCGGCCCCTGCGGCTGGCCGGGCCCGTCCTCGGTCATGATGACCCCCGGCCGGTCGGCATCCGCGGCGAAGGTGGATTTGCCGCCCCCTGCCACACCGTGGATCAGGATGCGCGGCGGCGTCAGCGCCGAGGTCATGCGCAGGGATGCGAGAGAAATGGCCATCAGCGCACCTCCTCGTTCAACACCAGACGGAACTTGGGCTTACCGGTCCGGACCGTGCGCGCGGGTTCAAACCCCTTGCGCCAGCTTTCCGGCAGGGCACCGTATTTGCGTTCGGAGACCGACAGCTTCGTGTCGATGAACTCGGCCGGGTCTTCGCCAGCGGATGCGATGTTTGCAGCGATCTGGGCGAGCTTGGTCTGGTCCCAATCGATGCGCTTTGGCAGTTCGGCGATCACGGTCACGCCGTCATCCTCGAACCGGATCGTCCCAGTGTCCTTGCCAGCCTCGTGGCGAAAGTCACCGGCGCGATCGGCGTATTTCAGGGAAATGGCGCCATCGAGCCAGTCCGAGATGGACTTCGCCTGCGTCAGCTGATCGTCCGCCGTGCCTTTCAGCAGGGCGAGCTGGTCGGCGGGCAGCGCCGCGATCTGGCCCACCGGCATGCGGTGGATGTCGGCGAGGGTGATGTGATTGGAGATTTTCATGTCGTTCCCCCTCACGCCGACATCGGACGATGGGGTTCGTGATCCGCGCCGCGGATCTGCTCGACCTCGAAGGCCTCGACATCCTCTAGCCGGTAGATCACCCGGCCGCCGAGCTTGATGAATTTCGGGCCTTCACCCGTCCACCGCCAGCGCTCCAACGTGCGGTGCGAAATGTTCCAGCGAGCCGCCAGCTCGATCTGGGAAAGGTGCCTGGTCGCCATGTGAACCTCCTTGGGATTTCCGCGAACACTTGCGGGATCAACATGGCGGAGGGGCTGGTAGGGCTTCTGAAGGGGAGCGGTAGGGGAAGTGGTAGGGGACGAAGAAACGCAAAACGGCCGCTCGATTGAGCGGCCGTCGCAAATGTTTTCAATGCTTTATCCGGGTGGTGCCTCGATCCAGCAGTTGCCCTCGTCATATTTTATGAAGGACTGCCAGTCGGTTCGCCCGCTGAACGCCTTCGACAGGCTGTTGGTCTTTTCCGAGAAGCCGGCATCGGACAGCGCGGTTATGGTTCTGCACACGGGACGGCCAGACCAATAAGCGTCGAACAGGATCGCCAGGAAGTCTCGATGGCGCAGGCCTCGAAACTTGAACTCCTCTTCGTGGACATAGACGACCCCGTAGTCGTCCGAGTGGTCGATGGGAAACCGCCGTTGCGCTTGTCCGGGGAACACACGCTTACCAACGGCCTGTGGCGAGATCGCCAGCTTGCCGGGGGCGCTTGCTACATCCGCGATGCTGATGACCACATTTGCCTTGTTGGCGGTGATCGGGATGCGATCGCCTGGGGTCGACGTAAGGATGACACGCAGCTTGTCAGGTGGCCTGCGTTCGAAAAGGGCATCAAGACTGCTCCAGACCCTAGGGTCAGCAAGGTGCCGTGCGAACCAGACTGGCACCGGCGATTTTGCGCCAGTCAGCCGGATGGTGCCTATGTCCCATGCCACGCCATCAATCAGCGGGTCAGGACGCGCGGGCGCGGTACGATCGAAATTGACCAGCATCTTTGCAAAGATCAGCTGGTAATCGATGCTCAACGCCGCGAGTTCGTCTGCATCGACAGTGATCCAGCGACCGACGCTGTTGTGGTATCCGAACTGCCTGCGCTCGGCGCACCACTCTGCTGGGATGGGCTCGTCCTCGAAGGCGTCCATCGCAGTGACGACCGGGATATGCCCGGACGCCATCAGAAGCTTGGCCCCGAGCAACTGGTCTGTTGCCCGAGGCGCCACCTGCCGCAAGGTCGCTGCCTGCACCTTGGCGGCGCGAGTTTCCATCACCTGCAGCAGCAAATCCACCGCCTGCTTAGTCAATGAGGTCACCCAGGCTGGCGGTGTCGGTCAGGATGCCCCAGCGGCGCAGATATTTCTCGCCGATCAGCCGCTCGTGCGGCGTCATGTCCTTCAGGTTACAGCCATGCGGCATCGTCACGGTCAGCGTCAGGGATTTGCCCCGCCCGCCGCCCGGGCCGGGGTGGAATTTGATCGTGAACCGGGCGCGCGTGATGATCCATTCCGGCACACCCGATGTGATCGGCAGAACATGCCCCGTGCCGCCGATGTCCAGGCCGATCCGTTTTTCTGCCATTTCCCAGATAGACCGTTCGGCCCCCGACATGGATTCGAGCGTGATCCGTTCGTTGCGCTCGCCCACGTCCATGAAGCGCAGTTCCTTGACGGTCACCTCCTTGATCCCATCCTCGACGTCGGTCGGGAAGTCGAAGGGCTTCAGCAACATGCTAAGGTCGTATTCGCGGAAGGGGATATGCTTTTCCTCGAAGTCGATGCCGAGCAGATCCCGGGCCATGTAGGCTGTAAGATCCCGCCGGTCCTCCAGCGTGTTGGCCACGACTTCGATGACGCCGGTCGCAGCCTCGTAGGTCAGCGCAGCCTCGAACACGGGCTTCACGATACGCCGCGACAAGGTGCTGTTCGCGTCAAAGCCCAGCATGTCCTCCGGCCGGCCCTCGCGGTAGACGGCAACCTGAACGAGGTCGCATTCCTGATCATCAAGGATCACGCGGTGCCGGTCAAAAACGTCGACATGGACATGCGGGGTCTCAAAGCGGTCACGGATCGCCTTGGTAAAGGCGGCAATAGAGATCGGATCACGACGAACTGCGCAGTCCTTTTCGACCTCGAACCCGCTCCAGGACCGCCCCCGGCGCCGTTCATCGTTGTAGCGGACCTCCTCTGCCTTACGGAACTGGTCCGGTTCATTCAGGAACACCCAAAGCGACCGGTTGTTCGGCCCTTCCAGTGTGTCGAAGAGGGCCCTGTTAAGCACAACGTTCTGCAGGGCATTCTGGCCAGGTTCGTCGGCCAGAGCGGCAACTTGGCCGGCGTTCATGACGACCCGCTGCTTTTCGTCATCGGTCATGGCATCCACGGCTTTGATCAGCGGCTCGACCACCTCCGCCTCGGGCTTGGTCCAATCGACAGGCGCGAGCGAGGTGAAGCCGCTGGCAGTGAAGTAGTCCTGCAAACGGGTGACGGGGGTCTTGCGGAGGAATGCAGCAATGGCGGTCATGCGGGGCCCTTTCTTGGCCGGGAGGAGGAGGGAATCAGCGCGAAGCGATACGCTGGCGGCCGATATATACCGAACAAATCGCCAAGTCTACTTGCGCTGTACATTTTTGTTCGGCATATCGAACGCGCGTCCTGAACCCAAGGAAACCAAGGATGAAACGATGACCACGTCCCTCGGCGCGAAGATCAAGCGCCACCGCCAGGAAAAGGGATACTCCCTCGACAAGCTCGCCGAGCTGACCGACTCGAGCAAGAGCTACATCTGGGAACTGGAGAACCGAGACACCAGAAAACCGTCCGGGGAGAAGCTGACCCGCATCGCCCAAGCCCTCGAGGTCACGACCGATTACCTGCTCGACGAGAGCGAGGAGCCCAGTGACAAGGTGCTGAAGGAAGCCTTCTTCCGAAAGTTCAGCAAGCTTGCCCCCGAGGACCAGCAGAAGATCAACCAGATGATCGACATGTGGGGCAAAAAGGATTGAGTCTGCCTGCGACGCCTCAGAGTTGGGCCAACCGCCTGACGAAGATCTTGTCCGTGCATCAGGCTGTGCACGGGCTCCCGCGCTTCCCCATCGACGTGGCGGCACTGGCGCAGGACTTCTCGCAGCAGGTCTTTCCGGACGCACCGATCACGATGGTCGGGGGGCTGAATCTCTCCAAAGGCGTCGAAGGCATGTTGATGCCGCGTCCGGGCGGATCAGGCGAATGGGGCATCATCTACAATGAGACCATCCGGTCCCCGGGGCGGCGCAACTTCACGCTGGCGCATGAACTGGGCCACTATTTGCTCCACAGACATGCCCATCCCGGCGGCCTCAAATGCACCAACCGCAACATGGCTGATTGGGATGAGGCGCGGAACAAGATCGAAGGTGAGGCCAATACCTTCGCCTCCTACCTGCTGATGCCGCTGGACGATTTCCGCGCTCAGATCAAGGGACGGGTAATCGACATCGACGTGATGACCGAGTTGTCGGACCGCTATGCCGTGTCCCTGACGGCGGCGATCCTGAAGTGGATGACCATCACCGACAAGCGCGCCATGATCGTAGTCGGCAAGGATGGCTTCATCGATTGGGCCTGGTCCAGCGAACCGCTGCTGAAATCCGGCGTGTTCTATCGCGCACGGCAGGTCGTGACCGAGTTGCCGCCAGCTTCTCTGGCCGCGCAGGAGGTGGACTGGGATACGGGCCGTCACGGCCATCACCACCCGGCAGGTGTCTGGGCCGGTTCCGAGCCGGTGCGTGAAATGACCGTGTTCTCGCCCGGCAACGAGATGTCGATTTCGCTGCTGCTATATCCCGACCACGCGCCATCGCGATGGGAGATGGCCGAGCTCGAGGAAGAGCCGACACTCGACACATTCGACAAGTTCATGGGCGGCGACGCGCGCTGATTCGCGGCCAGAATAGGCTCCGGTAGCCATTGATGCGATGGAGCGCGTGCGCAGAGTTGCGCCGCGCTTCGAATAGGTCGATGCAGTCCACAAAATATTGAAAAGCTTGTGTTTTCCTGCTTTCGCGATACTTTGTGGGCATCATCCTAATCGCGAAAAGTCGCCATGTCACCTACATCAGAGAGCCCGATTTCGGGGCCCAATCCCCTATGCCCTGAGCGCATGTCATACGAGGCGCGCCTTGCCGAGATCGGCCGCATCCTGGCCGCTGGGGTCATGCGGCTGAACGCTGCACAGTCCAGCGGTTTATCTGCCGAGAACGGAGACAGTTTCGTGGACTTCTCGCCCCGAAAGAGCGGTGGTCGTCGTGCAAAACGCATCCGCATCGGAGGAATTCATGAAGCATCACAATAAGATAACCCCTGCGCAGCCGGGTCATGATCCAAGCCTGGACCAAACAGTGCTGTCGCGCCTGGCCGCCCTGAAGGCAATGTCGGTCAAGGATCTGAAAACCGAATGGGAAAAGCTCCTCGGCACCTCGGCGCCGAACAACAGCCGGGCGTTTCTTGAGCTGCGGATCGCCTATCGGCTTCAGGAACTGACCTACGGCGGCCCTGACCGGGACACGCGGCGTATGCTGGACTTGCTGGCGGACGAGGTCGAAGGCCACGCCCGGCGCAAACATCGGATCGCCGATCCCCGCAATCCGGTGTCGGGCACGAAGCTGCTGCGCGAATGGGAAGGCGTCGAGCACACCGTGACCGTGCTGAAGGACGGCTTCGACTGGCAGGGTCGCAAGTTCAAATCGCTCTCCGCCGTCGCCCGCGAGATCACCGGCACGCGCTGGAACGGGTACCGCTTCTTTGGCCTACGCGAGCGCAAGCGGGAGGAGGCATGATGCAGATGGACAGTCGCCCGAACCGCCGCTTGCGCTGCGCCATCTACACCCGCAAGTCGAGCGAGGAAGGGCTCGACATGGAATTCAACAGCCTCGACGCCCAGAGGGAGGCCTGCGAGGCGTACATCGCCAGCCAGAAATCCGAGGGCTGGGTCGCCACGCGCGAACGCTATGACGATGGCGGATTCTCGGGAGGCAATCTGGACCGCCCCGGCCTGAAGCAGTTGCTGACCGACATCGACGATGGGCTGATCGACGTCGTGGTGGTTTACAAGATCGACCGCCTGTCGCGCTCGTTGATGGATTTTTCCAAGCTGGTCGAGGTGTTCGACCGCAACGGCGTGACTTTCGTCTCGGTGACGCAGTCCTTCAACACGACCACATCCATGGGGCGGTTGACGCTGAACATCCTGCTGTCTTTCGCCCAGTTTGAACGCGAGGTCATTGGCGAACGGATCCGAGACAAGGTGGCAGCGTCGCGCAAGCGGGGGATCTGGATGGGGGGCTATGTGCCCCTCGGCTATGATGTGCAGGATCGCAAGTTGGTAGTGAACGAGGCCGAGGCCGCCAACGTGCGGCGAATCTTCCAGCGGTTCATTGAGCTCGGCTCCGCGACACTGCTGGCGCGGGAACTGCGCCGTGAGGCGTTCCGCAACAAGCAGGGCACGCTGATCGACAAGGGCTACCTTTACCGGCTGCTGAACAACCGCGTGTATCGTGGCGAGGCCCTGCACAAGGGGAAGGCCTATCCCGGTGAACATGACGCCATCATCGAGGTGGACCTCTGGGATCGCGTGCATGCCATCCTGCAGGAAAGCCCCCGCAAGCGGGCCAACAACAGCCGCGCGCAGACGCCATCACTCTTGAAGGGGATGATCTTCAGCGAAAATGGTGCCGCCATGACGCCCACCAGTACGAAGAAGGGGGCCAAGCTTTACCGCTACTATGTGTCAATGGACGTGATCCGGAACCGCGAGACCGGCGAGGAGACCGCGCCGATGCGGCTCGCCGCCGGAATGGTCGAGGACGCAGTCGTGATCGAAGTGCGGCGCATCCTGCAAACGCCAGAGGTCGTCACGCAGGTGTTGGTTGCATTACAACGCGACGGTGGCGGGGCATCGGAGGCGGATTCCATCGCAGCCCTTCACGAGTTCAATGCCCTCTGGTCGCAACTCTTCCCGGCCGAACAGGCACGCATCATCCAGCTGCTGGTGCGGCGGGTCACGGTCACCACCGCCGGGCTCGAGGTA
>CALMPK010000027.1 GCA_937873575.1 uncultured Hyphomicrobiaceae bacterium | reverse complement strand
CGCGTAGTAGCCGATGTCGACCGCAGCCCTGAGCTCGCTGGCCTCTTCCTGGTCGAGGCGGTCGAACGGCGGGTTCTGCGTGTCGAAGGCTTGGGTCATGGGCGCACGGTTCTATCTGTTCGAGATGGAAAACAGCCGGGGAGGCCGCATTTGCCTTCCCCGGCTGCCCGTGTCGTTGCGCCCGCGCAAGGCGTCACCTGCGCGGGCGTATTTGTCGCGACTCAGTGAGCCGATGCCTTGGCGATGCCGATGCCCGTCTCCGAGCGAACCGCCTGGGCGTCGTAAGCCGCACGCTCCTTCTGGGCCTGGGCGCTGTTGTCGAGCTTCGAGAACAGCCAGATGCCGAGGAACGCCGCCGTCATGGAGAACAGCGCCGGGTTGGAGTAGGGGAACGGCGCGGAACCCTTAGCGTGGCCGAGCACGTCGACCCACACGGTCGACGACAGGATCACCAGCGTCACCGAGCTGACAAGGCCGATGAAGCCGCCGATCAGCGCGCCGCGCGTCGTCATGTCCTTGTAGAACATCGACATGAGAAGCACGGGGAAGTTGATCGACGCGGCGACCGAGAAGGCGAGGCCGACCATGAACGCGACGTTCTGCTTCTCGAAGAGGTAGCCGAGTGCCACGGCGATGATGCCGATGACGACGGACGACACCTTCGAGATGGTGACTTCCTTGCCCTCGCTGACCTTGCCCTTGGCGATGACCGAGGCATAGAGGTCGTGGCTGACGGCGGAAGCGCCGGCGAGCGTCAGGCCGGCGACGACGGCGAGAATGGTCGCGAAGGCGACGGCCGAGATGAAGCCGAGGAACAGCGAGCCGCCCACGGCCTTGGACAGATGCACGGCCGCCATGTTGGTGCCGCCCAGGATGTCCTTGATCTTGTCGTAGCTGGTCGCGCCCTGAGCAACCTTGTAATATGTCGGGTCGTTCATCAGCAGCACGATGCCGCCGAAACCGATGATGAACGTGAGGATGTAGAAGTAGCCGATGAAGCCGGTGGCATAGAACACCGACTTACGCGCCTCCTTGGCGTCGGCGACGGTAAAGAAGCGCATCAGGATGTGCGGCAGGCCGGCGGTGCCGAACATCAACGCGAGACCGAGCGAGATGGCCGAAACCGGATCGGAGACGAGGCCGCCCGGACCCATGATGGCGCCACCCTTCGGATGGATCTCCGTTGCGCGCTTGAACAGGGCCTCGGGAGAGAAGCCGAACTGAGCGAGCACGGCGATGGCCATGAAGGTCGCGCCGCCGAGCAGAAGGCAGGCCTTGATGATCTGCACCCAGGTGGTCGCCGTCATGCCGCCGAACGCCACGTAGACGATCATGAGCGCGCCGACGATGATGAGGGCGTAGAGATAAGGCAGGCCGAACAGCAGCTCGATGAGCTTGCCGGCGCCGACCATCTGCGCGATCAGGTAGAACGCGACGACGGTGAGCGTGCCGATGGCCGCGAGAATGCGGATCGGCGTCGGCTGCAGGCGGAACGATGCGACGTCGGCGAAGGTGAACTTGCCGAGGTTGCGCAGGCGTTCGGCGATCAGGAACAGGATCACCGGCCAGCCGACGAGCCAGCCGACCGAGAAGATCAGGCCGTCATAGCCGGTGGAGAACACGAGTCCGGAAATGCCGAGGAACGATGCCGCCGACATGTAGTCGCCGGCGAGGGCGAGGCCGTTCTGGAAGCCGGTGATGCCACCGCCCGCGGTGTAGAAGTCGGCGGCCGACTTGGTGCGCGACGCGGCCCACTTGGTGATGCCGAGCGTGAACAGCACGAACGCGCCGAACATGATGATGGCTTCGAGGTTGAGCGCCTGCTGGCCGCCGCCCTCGATGGCGCCGGCCGCGAGGGCTGCGCCTGCAGTGCCGGCAAGCGCGCCGGCGGCGATGAACGTTTTGACGAGCGACCGCATCACTTCTTGACCTTCTCGATGATTTCTTTGGTCATGTTGTCGAACTCGCCGTTCGCCCGACGGACGTAGATGCCGGTCAGGATGAAGGCCGAGACGATCACGAACACGCCGAGCGGGATACCGATCGTGGTCACGCCACCAGCGAGCGGCGTGGCAAGGAAAGGCTTGTTGAAGGCGATGAGCAGCACGAAGCCGAAGTAGATGAGGAGCATCATGATGGTAAGGACGCGGGCGAAGCTCGAGCGCTTGCGCACCAACTCGTTGTACTGGGGGTTTGCCTTAATTTTGGCGATGAGTTCGGGGTCCACTTGGGTTCCTCCTTGAACGCCGAGAGCCACCCCGGATGGGGTGGTGTGCCGATTCCGGCGCATTGATATTTTCCATGCTCGACGGGGTGTGCCCGCCTGATCTGCGCCGGGGCGGATGGTAAGAGCGCGTAAACCGGGAAAAAATCCTTCCCTTCGTCGTGCGACTTAAGAGTGGCTGGACTTGCAAAAGAACAGTCCGAACACAATGGCGTCGTCCGACTTCGGCCTTGCGAGTCGACCGCAGGACATCCCATGACGGGGGGCCGGGAGGCCCTTCACAGCCCAAGTGAAAGCGTCTATCTAACGTGCGCGGCGAGCTTGGGATGGGAACTGTGCGTTGCTGCAGCAACTCAAGTTTGCACCGGCCGGCGGGCGTAGTTCAGTGGTAGAACGGCAGCTTCCCAAGCTGCATGTCGTGGGTTCGATTCCCATCGCCCGCTCCAAAACCGGTCGGCGGAGGTCATGCGTAGTTTAGCCGCAGGGCCGAGGCGCAGCCGCACGGTGCGCGGGCTCGAGCCAGCGTTCGCCCCGGCGTTGACCGGCCACATGCCAGAGGGATGCTGACCCGAGGTGGCGGCCCGTCGTCAGTGGCTGGTGCCTTCCGAGAACGTGATCTTGTTCCACACATTGTATTTGCCCGACGGCTTTCGCATCGGGATGCGGCGCACTTCCTCCAGCGTCGCCGCGTCGTAGACGATCAGTGCTCCGTCATCCTCCCAGACCGAGACGAGGGCGTGGCGGCCGTAGCGGTCGAACTCGACATGGGCGACGGTCTTGCCAGGGGCCGGGCGAAGCGTTCGCACGATGGCGAGCGACTGCTTGTCGATCACGTGCATCGCGTCCTTGTTCTTGCCGAAGAAGACGTCGGCCCAGACGTAAGGCGTGCTTTCGTGTGAACGCAGGAAGAAGCCGGGCCCCTCCGTCTCGATCGTCGCCACCAGCGACCAGTCGTCGACGCCGATGACGCTGAGCTTGCCTTCCTTGAGGTGCGGCGTCGCCATGACCCGCTTGCCGTCGCGCAACCAGCTTATGCCCGATCCGAGATGCGGCATGCCGGGAAGCGGCAGGTCGGCGATCTCTCGGCCGACCGTGAGATTGACGACGACGCCTTTAGATCCGTCGCGTGATGCGCCGATCAGGTTGCGGTACTCGGGATCGAAGAAGAAATCGTCGATCGGTTGCGTAGTGGCGATACGGCGCCGGGCGAACAGACCTTGCGAGGATGCGAGTCCCTCGACCATGCCCGCTTCGTGGCTGTGCACGAAACCTTCGTGCACAGCGGGCGCGTTCGGGTTCGTCGAAACCTCCCAGATCTCGGCGACATCCTTGAGCGCCAGCACGAAGCTGTCGCGCGTCGGCGCCTGGTAGACCGCCGAGACACGCGAGGTCGCTCCGTTGCGGTCGGCGATCTCGAACGTCCGGGCCACCGAAAGATCGTCGGTCGATAGTATCGTGAGTGTGTGCGGGAGATAGTTGGCGACGGCCAGCCACTTGCCATCTTTCGAGATTGCGATGTTGCGCGAGTTGAGGCCGGCGCGCACGCGCCCGACTTCCTGCAACGACCAGATGTCGTACTTCTGCACCCATCCGTCGCGCGACATGATGAAGACGAAGCGTCCGTCCGCCGTGAACTTCGGCCCGCCATGCACCGCGAAGGGTGTTGGAAAACGATCGAGCCGATCGAACGTATCGCCGTCGAGGACCGAGACGTGATGGTCGCCCGTCTCTACGACGAGAAACAGGTTCATCGGGTCTGACGTGAAGACGGGATGCGCCGCTGGCTTGTAATCCGCGTTGAGGCTGCGACTCCTGGCGATATCGTCGGAGGTCCATGCCGGCACGTTGGGCAGCGGCGTCTTGATGTAGGCGGCAAGCGCGGTGATCGTGCCGGCTTCGAGATCCTGGCCGAACGCGGGCATCTGCGTCGCCGGGCGGCCATTGGCGATCACGCTTGCGATCGCTTCGGGGCGCATGCGTTGCAGCGTCTCGGGAATGAGCGCGGGGCCCGTGCCGCCGAGGCGATCGCCGGCGTGGCACGACGCGCAATGTTCCGCGTAGATGGCCTGAGGTTGCGGGGCATCGGCGCGGGCGGAACATGCCAGCACGACCGCGAGGCCAACCGCGAAGCTAAACGTAACGATGCGCGGGATCATGGCGCTGTCCTCGATAGGGCGTGACAGGAGCGCGCGCGGGTTGCGTGTCGCCAGATGCGAGGCCGATCTCGGCATCGCTCAGATAGCACGCCGGGTCGGCTTCCCAAGGGTCGCCGGTCAACTGCAAGGCGCGTATCCGCGTGTTGCCGCCGCAGACGCTCTTGTAGGCACACGCGCCGCAGCGGCCCTTGAGTGGACGTGGCCTCGTGCGCAGCGCCGCGAGCATCGGCTCGCTCTCGTCCTGCCAGATGGCGCTGAACGGGCGCTTGCGCACGCTGTCGATGGAATAGCTGGACCAATAGGTATCGGGATGCACGATCCCCTGCGTATCGATATTGGCGACGCCGAGACCCGAGGAGTTGCCGCCCCACGCTTCAAGATGCTCCTTGAGGTGCGCGACTCGCTCCTCGGGGAACCGCGCGGCGGCCCATCTCAGAAAGTAGACGGCGTCGGCGTCGTTGTTGCCGGTGACGATGTCGAACTCCCGCCCCATCAGAACGGCGTGCCACGCCCGGTCGATCAGGAGATCCATGGCGCGTCGTGTCACCGGCCAGTCGACGTCGTCGGTGCGATGCTTGTTGCCACGGCCGGCGTAGACGAGGTGGGAAAGATAGAACTTCTCGACACCTTCGCTTTCGGCCAGCGCGAGAATTTCGGGAAGCTGGTCGGCGTTGTCGCTGGTCATGGTGAACCGCAAACCGACCTTGATACCGCGCGCCTTGCATGCGCGCACGCCGGCGAGTGCGGCGTCGAAGGCACCGCTGGCGCCGCGGAACCAATCGTTGGTGGAGCCGATGCCGTCGAGGCTGATACCGACATAATCGAATCCGACGGCGGCCACCTCGTCGGCGACGCGGCCGGCAATCGGTGTGCCGTTGCTGGAGAGCGCGGTGTAGAGGCCATGCGCCTTCGCGCGGCGCGCAAGGTCGAGCGTATCGTCGCGCGAGAGGGGCTCGCCGCCGGAGAGAATGAGAGCCGGGATGCGGAACGCGGCAAGGTCGTCGAGTACCGCGATTGCTTCCTCCCGCGTCAACTCTCCCGGAAAATGCTGATCGGCAGCCACCGCGTAGCAGTGCCGGCATTTGAGGTTGCAGCGTCGCGTCAGGTTCCAGATCACGACGGGGCGAACGTCGCGCGAGCGCCGACGGATCGGTGTCGGCGTGACGAGTTCTTTCATGTAGTGCGACAGACGGAACATCGCTCAGCCTCCGCTCGGGGAAAGTCGCATCCCGGTCTTCTTCAGGATGCGCGTGGAATAGAGAATGTCGGATGCGCGACAGGCGTCCGCGAGGAGTTCGGCAATGAGAGCACGCTTCTCCTCGACCTCGGCGCGCGTCGCGCCATGCACCATGGCGAATAGATTGTAGGGCCAGACGGGCAAGGCGCGCGGGCGCTCGTAACAATGCGTGACGAATGTGAGCGCCCCGACGCGGCGTCCGAGTTCGCTGACGCGCGCGTCATCCACGTCCCAGACCGACATGCCGTTGGCAGTCATGCCGAGCGCGTAGTGATTGGGCGCGGCGGCGATACGGCGGACGATGCCGCGCTGTTCGAGATCGCGAAACCGCGCAATCACATCGGCCTCGCTGCTGGCGATGCGCTGTGCGATTGTAGCGAACGGTCGCGGGACGATCGGCAGTCCCGCCTGCGTCGCTTCGATCAGGGCGCGATCCATTCTGTCGATCGTCGTCATGCCGCCACCCGGAAGCCGATGAAGAATTCTTCGAGCTTCGGGAACAGGAGGACGCGAAGTCCTGTCTCGTGCTCGATGGCCCGCGCCGTGCGCGCGATGCCCGCTTCGGTCTCGGTCGCCAGCACGAACCACATGTTGAGCGCGTGGGTGCGCTCGTAGTTGTGTGCAACTTCGTCGAAGGCGTTCACCTGAGCCGCAACCGAGTCGAAGCGCTCGGGCGGAACAGCCATCGCGCACAGGCAGAACGCGCCGCCCATCGCCGCGGCATCGTAGAAGGGGCCGAACCGCGTCAGTACGCCAGCGTCGAGCAACCGCTGGGTGCGCTCCAGAACTTCGGCCTGCGACGATCCGAGCTCGGCCGCGACGTCTGCGAACGGTTCCTGCGTCAACGGCAGACCATCTTGCAGCCTGTTGATGATGCGGCGATCGAGCGCGCCGAGGGTTATGGACCCAGCATGGCGTGGGCGTGGCATTCAGGCGGCCTCCCTTCCCGATTGGACGAGAGCACCGGTCTGCTTGAAGCATCGCAGCGAGAACAGGATCTGGCGCGGCAGACCATCGAGGCCGGCCGTCTGCGACGCCGATTGCAGGACCTCGAAGGCTTCCTCGCGCGAGCGGGCATGCACCATGCAGTAGAGATTGTAGGGCCAGTCCCGCGCGTGGCGCCGACGCCGGTAGCACAGATTTATGCCTGGCACGCTCGACAGCGCGGCGCCGGCATGATCGATCAGGGCGGGCTCGACGTCCCACACGACCATCGCGTTGGAACGCCAGCCGAGTGCGCGATGGCGCACGATCACGCCGATGCGTGGCACCACACCGGCCGCAACGAGCGCCGACAGCCTCTCGATCACTGCGGCTTCGTTCGTGCCGAGTGCAGCAGCGACGGCTTCAAAGGGTCGCGGGACAATCGCCAGCCCCTCGGTCAACGCTTGCACGAGCGCCCGGTCAGATCGCGCGAAGGCGAAGTCCTGTCCGCAAGGTGCGGTGGGCATGCCGGGATCTGCGTGGCGGCGTGGCCGCTCCCTTTCGGAGAGCTTGAAGCCGAGATCGATGTGATAGGGACGCTCGAGCCTCAGATCGATGACACGCTCGCCCGTGCTTCTCGCGACATCGCGCAGCACGGAGTCGACATGATTGCGGTCGGGACCGGTGACGACGAACCAGAGGTTCCATTCGTTCTCGCGCAGATAGACGTGGTTGATGCCGTTGATCGACGCGAGGTCGCGGGCGACGGCGTCGATCCGCAGCGGCGGCGCGGCAATGGCGGCGAGCGTGCTCGCGCCGAGCGTGTTGGGGCGGACGACGCCGCCGACGCGCGCGATGAACCCGGAGGCCGCAAGGGCCCGTAGCCGCTCCAACACGCTCGCCTCGGTTATCTCGAGCGCGTCGGCGATTGCCGCGAACGGTCGCGAGACGAGCGGCAGATTGCGTTGCCAATCCTCGATCAGGCGGCTGTCGATCGCGTCGTGTGGCGTTTCACCCATCGTCACAGCCCTGTCCTGTAGGCGCGGCTCGCGAGAAAGATGCCGCTCGGGTTGTGCGCCGGGATCTCTGCCTTGAGCTCGAACGTGTGGGTGTCGTAGACCTGCACCACGTTGGCATCACGCACGGATACCCAGACTTCGTGGCCGCGCGGCGTGAACTCGATGTGCAGAACGGCAGGCCCAGCTTTCCACTCGCGCACGATGCTGCCTGTGACGCTGTCGATCACCTGGATGGTGTCGTTGTGGGGATGGGCGAAGTTGACCCAAACGTGGCGCCCGTCGGGCCGCGCTACAGCGAACACGGGCTGGCCATGCACTTTGGTCCGCGCGACTTCGGTGAACGTGCGGCTGTCGACCCAGAGCAGTTCGGGTCTGCCGATGGCCGGAAGCACGAAGCGGTCACCGGCGAGCGCCCAGCCTTCGAGGTGGGGCATCTTGTAGACCGGAAGCTTGGCTTCGCCGTTGCCGTAGCCCGAGAGGATGCGACGCGGCGCGAGCGGCGTCTGCCAGAGGTCGATCGTCGTCAGCCCGTCCTCGCCGAACAGGCCCGCGACGTAGTAGCGCCCATCGGTGGTGATGAGAGCATCGTAGGGGCGGTCGCCGATGCCGGTGAGGCGCGTCACGTGCGGCTCCCCCGGTGTCGAGAAATCGGCGATCCATGTTTCTCCGGCGTCCCACAGCGAGAAGACGAACCGCCGGCCCGGTGCATCTTCGAGGCCGACGACTTTGGAACGGCCCTTGGCGCAGGTGGCTGGAATGTCCGCCACTTCTTGCAGCGTCTCGGTATCGAACACCTTGATGCCGCCGGGATCGTAATTGGCGACGGCGACGAGACGGCCGTCGTCCGAGATCGCGCCGCCGATGGAGTTGCCTGCCTGCACGACGCGCGCCGAGATTGTGGCCGTCAGCATGTCGACCTTCGTCAATCCGCCATCGCGACCGAACACGAACGCATAGCGCGCGTCGGGCGACATGACGGCGGATGCGTGCGAGAGATCGCCGAGGCCCTCGACACGCGCGATCGACTCCCGGCGAGTCGAGTCGAAAACGAGCACAGAGCCCGTCGCGCGCTCGATGATGATGCCGAGATCGCCGGTGCCGCGCAGCTTGCTCGTTTCCGCGTTGAGCGGCATGCAAGCGACGGCGATGCCCAGGAGTGTCAGAACGAGGCGGTGGGCGCTCGATGCGATTGTCATGGCGTGCGTCCCATCAGGAGGTAATCGGCGATCCACGCCGCGTCGGCTTCGCTGATCAGCGGACGCCACGGCGGCATCGGCGTGTCGGGGACGCCGTCGAGAATGATGCTGGCGACGCTCGCGCGATCTGTGCTGGCGAGACGCTCTGGGGTGAGGCCAGGTCCGAGGCCGCCTTTCAACGTCATGCCGTGGCACGACCCGCAATCCTGGCGGACGAGATGCTCCAGTTCGCGAGCGCGCTCGGCGGTGACGCTCTGCCGCGCGTCATGCGGTTGACGCTCCAGCTCCGCCGCTATCGCCAGCGCCGGGAGCGAGGAGGCGGTGACGAGCAGTGCAAAGCTGGGCGAAAGTGCACGCCGCCGCTCACGCATGAAGCGCTCCTTCATGTCCGGCGGCTATTTCGGCGAGTGCGGCATGCAACGCGGGGCAGCCCTCTGACCGCGTGTGAAGGCGCACCACCTCACCGATTATGAAAAGAACCGGACCGTCGAGGCGGGCATCGATCATATCGCGCGCGATGCTCGCGAGACTCGACACGAGGCGTCGCTCGGCGGTTGTCGTGGCGCGCGAGATGGCGAGGACGGGAGTGCGCGGCGCGCAGCCATGGGCGAGAAGCTGGGCTGCCACCTCGCCAATCGTCGCGGCCCCCATGTAGACGACCAGTGTCGTTTCGGCGTCGGCGAGGCCCGGCCAGTCGAAGGCGAGCGGCTCGTCGGCCCGGCAATGGCCGGTGATGAAACGCACGCTCGAGGCTAGGCCGCGATGCGTGAGCGGTATGCCCGTGCTTGCAGCGGCACCTTGGGCGGCGGTGATGCCGGGGATCACCTCGCAGCGCAATCCCGCGGCGGCGAGTGCGGCGGCCTCTTCCGAACCACGGCCGAAGATGAAGGGATCACCGCCCTTGAGGCGCACCGTCATATGTCCCGCGCGCGCCTGCGCGACGAGGATGCGATTGATCTCGTCCTGCGGAACGGGATGGCGTCCTGGTTCCTTGCCCACGGCGATCATGGTGGCACCGTCACGGACGAGTGCGAGAATTTCGTCGGAGACGAGCCGGTCGTAAACGACAACCTCGGCCGACGCCAGCAGCCGCGATGCCTTCACCGTCAGAAGATCGGGGTCGCCGGGGCCTGCGCCGACCAGGTAGACCCGTCCTGGCATCCTCATCGTGTCGATCTCCTCGCGGCTATCGAGTGGCGGGACGTGCTGCGGGGTGGGACGAGAGGCGGCGATGCGCCGCCTCTCGCGTTCGTGTCTCAATAGACGTCGTTGCGGGTGTTGAAGACGTTGAACTTGCCGGTCGGCGTGATCAGCTTCGGGTCCTTGATCACGTGCTTCATCTTCAGCGTCTTGTCGTCGACGACGACGATGGCGGAGACCTTGTCCTTGGCGTTCCACACCGAGAACCAGACTTCGTCGCCGGCCTCGTTGTACTCACCCTGCACGACGCGCGGCTGGCCCGAGGGAATGGCCGCCCACTGCCCGATGGGCAGCGTCG
The DNA here is from genome assembly GCA_937873575.1 of uncultured Hyphomicrobiaceae bacterium. Lineage (GTDB taxonomy): Bacteria > Pseudomonadota > Alphaproteobacteria > Rhizobiales > Hyphomicrobiaceae > JAEUMD01. The sequence goes on along the minus strand of CALMPK010000027.1, from coordinate 18,874 downwards.
TGTACTTCGGCTTCTCCTGGCCGAGGTCGCTCACGTTGAAGACCGCGACGGACGACGAGACCTCGGCCTCGGGGTTGAGCGGTGCGTCCACGTAGAGGTGGTTCGACTTCGGATGCGACTTGACGAACAGCGATCCGCCGCCGAGTGCCTTGAGGTTCTGCACGACCTTCCACGCCTTGTCGGGGTGGCCGACAGGGTCCGTGCCGATCAGGGACACGATCTCGTCGCCGAGGTGCGAGGTTGCCCATACCGGTCCGTGCACCGGATGGTTGATATTGGCGCCGCGGCCAGGATGCGGCTTCTCGCCACCCGAGTCGACGAGCGCGGTGAGCTTGCCGTCCTTCGTGTCGATCACGGCGACCTTGTTGCGGGCGTTGGCGGCGACGAGGAAGTAGCGCTTGGTCGAATCGAAGCCGCCGTCGTGCAGGAAGCGCTCGGCCTCGATCTCGACCGTCTTCAGGTTCTTGATGTCGGAGTAGTCGACGAGAAGGATCTTGCCGGTCTCCTTGACGTTGACGATGAACTCCGGGCGGTAGTGCGAGGCGACGATCGAGGCAACACGCGGCTCGGGGTGGAATTCCTGCGTGTCGTAGATCATGCCGCGCGTGGATTCGATCTTGAGCGGCTCGAGCGTGTCACCGTTCATGATGACGAACTGCGGCGGCCAGTACGAACCAGCGATCGCGTACTTGTCTTCGAAGCCCTTGAACTTCGACGTTTCGATGGAGCGCGCCTCCGAGCCGACCTTGATCTCGGCGACCGTCGATGGCTCCTTCATCCACAGGTCGATCATGTTGACCTTGGCGTCACGGCCGATGACGAAGAGGTAGCGACCCGATGCAGAGAGCCGCGAAATGTGCACGGCGTATCCGGTGTCGAGGATCTTGACGATTTCCTTCGTGCCACCGTCGATGAGGGCGACCTGGCCGCTGTCACGCAGCGTGACCGAGAAGAGGTTGTCGAGCTTGAGCGTGTTCTCTTGCTTGGTCGGCCGCTTGTCGACCGGAACGAGAACCTTCCAGCTCTTGCGCATCTGCTCCATGCCGTACTCGGGCGGCTGGGGCGGATCAATGATAATATATAGCGGGCCATCAGATCGACCTGAGCTTCGGTGAGCTCGCCTGAGGTGCCCCAGTTCGGCATGCCCGCGGGTGATCCGTATGTGATGAAGTCCTTGAGATACTGGTAGCCGTTCTTGCGCGTCACGTCGGTGGTCAGCGCCTTGCCGGTCGCGCCCTTGCGCAGCACGCCGTGGCAACCGGCGCACCGCTCGAAATAGATCTGCTTGGCGGTCGCGAACTCTTCGCTGGTGATGACGGGATCGTCGGGCTTGCGCCCGGGGATATCGACCTTCATCTGGCCGAGTGTCGTCATGCTCGGCTCATAGGCCGCGGCCGGCGTATCGGCATGCTTCTTCGGTTTTTCCTGCGCGGCGAGCGGCGGTACGGCGAGCATCGCGGGTAGCGCGATGCCTGCGAGCAACGCGGCCATGCGAGTAGCGCTCAATGACATGCGTTTCATCTGGAACCACCTCCTTGGATCTGAGCAACAGAAGGGTGTCGCGACGACCGCATGACCTCCTTGACTTTGGGCAAGGGGTGCAAGCTTTGCGGCTGAGACGATGCAATCGCCGTCAGCGGCAAGCGCGTCGAACCGGTTGGTCTCGAGGGACGGAGAAGCTTCACGATGCGTCGCAAACGCGAGTGCGGTGTGGTCTTTCGAATGTCGATTGCGCTCTGCGCAATCACATGGGTGCTCGCGTATGCATGCGTCGCGTACGCGCGTGGTGCGTTGAACATTCCGCAGAATGCAATCGCACCCGCGGTGCCCGATGCTGCGTTGGTCGCACTGCTCTTCCCATCCTCCTCGCCTGGGATGGAGATCGTGCGGTCGGACGCGATCCCGCCGGTCTGGGTAGTGACCGGACCGGCGGGAGACGTCGGATACATCGCCTCGACGTGGGAGATCGCGGGATCGGTCGGATACTCGGGACGGCCGATCGACATACTCGTCGGAATCGCGCCCGACGCACGCATCGCTGGCGCCGTTCTCGTGCAGCACAACGAGCCGATCCTGACGCTCGGCATATCGAGCGAGGACATCGCGCGATACGTGCAGGGCTTCTCGGGCCACGACCTCAAGACTGTGAAGGTCGAAGCATTCAAGGACAGCGCCGGCCTGCCGCCGATCATGGCCGGCGCAACAGTCTCGACCGGTGTCATCCGCGATGCGATCTTGCGGACCGCGCGCACTGTTGCCATGGCGCGTGGTCTCGTCACGACGGCCGGTGCCGGTGTGGATCGCGTCTCGTTTTCGGAGAAGTCATGGCCGGAACTGGCGGCGGACGGATCGCTGGCGCATGCCTCGATCAGTATGCGCGCCGCGGCCGAGCGCTTTGGAACGATCGCGAACCCGCTACCCGCGAGCGACGAACCCTTTCTCGATGCCTGGCTGGCGTTGATCGATCCACCGACGATTGGCCGTGGCCTGCTCGGCCAGCAGTCCTACACGCGCGCCATCGGATCGCTCGGTGCCGGCGACGCGGCAATCCTCTTCGCAAGCAACGGTGTGCAATCCCACCGCGGCACGGATTACCGAACGACGGGTCTGTTCGAGCGTATCGAGATCATCCAAGGCTCGCGAACCTTGCGTCCGAAGGCGGCGGATTTCCTGCGCATCGATAAGCTTACTGCGCGCGATGCGCCGTCCTTCCGGGAGATCAGCGTGTTTCGCATCGGCCGGGACACGGGGTTCCGTGCCGACGAGCCATTCCGGCTGGAGATCGCGGCAGAGCGCGAGCGTGCAAGCGGCGAAATCGCAAGTCTCCGCCTCTCGGTGCCGTATCGTCTGCCGCAGACCTACATTTTGGCGGGCACCGGCGCTGCGACCGCGGTGCAGGAGCAGCCACTCTGGGTCTCGGCGTGGGAGCGCAAGCCGCTGACGATCGCGTTCGTCGTGGCGATGATCGTGTGGGTGGCGGGCGCGTTTTTCGTTCAGGAGTTCTTCGTCGCCCGGCCGCGTCTGTGGATGTGGGGGCGGATGGGGTTCCTCACCGTCACACTCGTCCTGCTCGGCTGGAGCGCCAAGGGACAGCTATCGGTGGTGCAGGTCGTCGCCTTCATGCACGCGCTGCTCAACGGCTTTCGCTGGGAGACGTTCCTGATCGAACCCGTGATCTTCATTCTGTGGAGCTTCGTCGCGCTCGGCCTGCTGTTCTGGGGGCGCGGCGTCTACTGCGGATGGTTGTGCCCGTTCGGGGCGATGCAGGAGCTGTTGAACGAGGCCGCCAAGCGGCTTGGCGTCAGGCAGATCGAGGTTCCTTTCGCGATCCAGGAGCGGCTCTGGGCAATCAAGTACACGCTGTTCGTCGCCATCCTCGGCCTGTCGTTCTACTCGATGGAGCAGGCCCTCGTGCTGGCCGAGGTGGAGCCGTTCAAGACTGCGATAACGATGCGGTTCTGGCGCGCTTGGCCGTTCGTCGCGTTCGCTGTCGCGTTGCTCGTCGCGGGGCTCTTCATCGAGCGCTTCTACTGCCGCTATCTCTGCCCGCTCGGTGCGGCGCTGGCGATACCGGCGAAGCTGCGGCTGTTCGACTGGCTGCATCGGCGTCCACAGTGCGGCCGCGAATGCCGCTTCTGCGAGACGCAATGCACGGTCGGTGCGATCGACACGCTCGGGCGAATCAATCCCAACGAGTGCGTTCTCTGTCTCAGGTGCCAGGTCATCATGAATGACGACGCTCAGTGCATCGCCCTGAAGCGGCGCGCGGGGCGTCGTGGCGGTGGCGAGGCCGGTGCATCGCAGCAGGCGCCAACGGCGGTGTGATCGCAGTAGGGAGAAAGTCATGAAACTCAACCGCAGGCGCTTTCTCGTCACCGCGTTCGCCGCCGGCATGGCAGGCGGCGCGGGCGCCTTCATCGCATCGGGCGACAGTCGACCGGCCTACACGTGGCGCGGCTCGGCGCTCGGGGGCGAAGCTCGCGTCGCGCTCTATGGCGCCGACGAAGAGGCCGCGCGCGCGGCACTCGGCGCCGTTGCAGCCGAGATCGAGCGCCTCGAGGACGTCTTTTCGCTCCACCGCAGGACATCGGAGCTGAGCCGCCTCAACACAATTGGTGTGCTGGAGGTTCCGTCGAGGGATCTCGTCGAGCTGGCGAGGAGCGCCGTCACCTGGCGCGAGAAGACAGCGGGAGCGTTCGACCCTTCGGTGCAACCGCTCTGGCTCGCGGCATCGCGCGGCGAGCCAGTGACGGGCGACCTGCTGAGTACGGCGTGCGGATCGATTTCGATCTCACCTGAGAGGCTGCAGTTGGATGACGGAATGGCTCTGACGTTGAACGGCATCGCGCAGGGCCGTATCGCGGACCGTGCGACGGAGGTCCTTCTCGCGCATGGGTTTGGCGATGTCGTCGTGGACGCGGGTGAGTTGCGCTTGCCCGGGCGAGAGCGGCGCGCGGTCGGCATTCCGGCTGCGAAGGCTGCCGTCTCTGTCGCGGAGGTTGCGATTGCCACGAGCGAGCCGAAGTCGCTGGTCTTCGACAGGGCAGCGTTCCGCCATCACTTGATCGACCCGAGGACAGGTACAAGCCCGCGGCATTGGATCAGCCTCTCGGTGTTCGCTCCGAATGCGGAAATGGCGGACGCACTTTCGACGGCGTTCGCCGTTCTTCCGCACGAGGCCGTGGCCGACCTCGCCCGTAGCATCGGTGACGTGGCGGTGATCGGTGAAGATGCCAAGGGGCGAATCCGCCGCCTTGGAGACATGCGCCTCGCGGGAGCTCGGGAGCGGAATGCATGAGCGGTGACAGATCGAAGCATCCCGTCCCGCTCGTCTTGAGCGAGGGGTTCCGCTTCTTTTTCCTGGCCGGACCGATCTTCTCGATCGTCGCTATGGGAATGTGGCTCGGATGGCTGGCGGTTCACGCCCTCGGCGGTGTGTTCACGGCGCTTCCATTCGTTGTTCCGCCGCACGAATGGCACGCGCACGAAATGATCTACGGCTATGGCGCGGCTGTGATGGCTGGTTTCTTCCTGACGGCGGTGCCGAACTGGACGGGGGCTGAACCGGCTCGTGCGGTCTACATTGCCGCCATCGCCGGACTTTGGCTCGCGGGCCGCTTGGCTCTGATGTTCTCGAGCGCCATTCCACCGGTCCTCGTCATGGCCGTCGACGTCGCGTTCGTGCCGGTGCTCGGGATCAAGATCCTGCTCAACCTGATGAAGCGGCCGAAACCGCAGAACCTCGTTTTCCTGGGGCTCCTGGCGCTGATGACGATCGGCAATGTGCTGATGCATCTCGGCTGGCTCGGCGCGGTGCCCGACGGGGCACGCAGCGGCGCAAGGCTTGGTCTACTGACACTCGCGGCGCTGATCGCGATCCTCGGCGGGCGCGTCACGCCGGCCTTCACGCGCAATGCCCTGCTGCGCGACGGCCGCGAGGATGCCTTGCCGGTTCTGCGCACCCGTGTCGATGGCGCTGGCACTGTTTTGGCAATGGCGCTCGCCCTCTCCGCCCCGCTCGGTTTCGACGAGCGACTCCTCGCTGCGCTGGCGCTCGCCGCGGGAATTGCCAACGCCGTACGCCTGCAGGGGTGGCGCGGGTTGTCGGTCATCGATCAGCCGATCCTCTGGAGCCTTCATCTCGGGTTCGCGATGCTCGTACTCGGTTATCTGGCGCTCGCCGCGCATTGGCTCGGGGCGCCGATCGGTGAAGCCGCAGCGCTGCATGTGATCGCGATCGGATCGGTCGGCGGCATGACGCTCGCCGTGATGAGCCGCGCCGCATTGGGGCACACCGGGCGCCCGCTCGTCGTCGCGCGGCCCATCGCGTGGGCCTATGGTCTGATCGCCCTCGCCGCGCTCGTGAGGTCGCTCGGCCAGGTCGTCATGCCGGATCGCTACTTCACGGTCATGATGATCGCCGGCGGGTTCTGGATCGCTGCGCTCTCGATTTTCGCCGTGATCTATGCGCCGATCCTGATCCGGCCGCGCGCCGATAGTCGGCAATGAGCGGAAAGCAGTTGCTCGCCATCCACTGAGCGCCCTCGCGAAAGGGTGCCTCTATGCGCATGTAACCGCTGCCGCGCGCGAATCTCTTGCCGTGCGTGGCAGTGATGCGCGCTGTCCGCGCTTTCCGCGCCGTCCTTCTCGGCGACCGGCGACGTGGCTCTTATTCGTCGCGCTTGCCTTTCGTTAAAGGCACTCGGCGCTTCGCCTGCGAGACTTCGCTCGCTCTCGAATGCCGGTGTCGCAAGGAGGCAAGCGCCATGCGCGAAGTCATGACCAAATCCATGGCCCGCAACATTTTCTACGGCGGGTCCATTTTCTTCATTCTCATTTTCGTGGGGCTGTCGATCCACAGCCACCTCTACATTGTGGGAACATCCACGGCTGCGACCCCCCTTACCGACTCGGTGACGCGCGGAAAGCGCATCTGGGAGGAACATGCCTGCATCAACTGCCACACGCTGCACGGTGAGGGTGCGTACTTCGCGCCCGAGGTCGGCAACGTGATGACGCGGTGGGGCGTGCTCGACAAACCTGACGACGCCTTCCAGACGCTCAAGGGATGGATGGAGGCGCAGCCCACGCGCATCGAGGGTCGCCGCCAGATGCCGCGCTTTCACCTGACCGACAACGAGATCCGTGATCTCGCGAACTTCCTGATCTGGGCCGACAAGACAGACACCAAGAACTGGCCGCCCAAGGACTCCGGTTGAGACGTACGGGAGACAGACGTCATGAAATATGAAAGCCAGAAAATCGCCTTCGCCTACTTCCTCACGGCCATGATCCTGTTCGTCGTGCAGGTGTCGGGTGGTCTGCTCGCCGGCTGGATCTACGTTTCGCCGAACACCCTGTCGGAGCTGCTGCCGTTCAACATCGTTCGCATGCTCCACACCAACTCGCTCGTCGTTTGGCTGCTGCTCGGGTTCTTCGGCGCCGCCTACTTCATCATACCGGAGGAGGCGGAGCGCGAGATCCATTCGCCGAAGCTCGCTTACATCCAGCTCGCCATTCTGGTGCTGGGTACGGCCGGTGTCGTCGTCACCTACGTGTTCGACCTGTTCCGCGGCAACTTTCTGCTCGGCAAGGAAGGGCGTGAGTTCCTCGAGCAGCCGCTCTGGGTGAAGATGGGTATCGTCGTCGCGGCACTCATGTTCCTCTACAACATCTCGATGACGGTGCTCGCCGGCCGCAAGACCGCGGTGACGAACGTGCTGCTGATCGGCCTTTGGGGCATCGCGCTGATGTTCCTGTTCGCTTTCTACAACCCGGCCAATCTCAGCCTCGACAAGATGTACTGGTGGTACGTCGTGCATCTGTGGGTCGAGGGCGTGTGGGAGCTCGTGATGGCGTCGATCCTCGCCTATCTGATGCTGAAGCTCACCGGCGTCGACCGCGAGATCGTCGAGAAGTGGCTGTACGTGATCGTCGCCACATCGCTGTTCACCGGCATTCTCGGGACCGGCCATCATTACTATTGGATCGGCACGCCCGGATACTGGCAGTGGATCGGCTCGATCTTCTCCAGTCTCGAGGTCATCCCGTTCTTCCTGATGATGGTGTTCAGTTTCGTCATGGTGTGGAAGGGTCGCCGCGAGCATCCCAACAAGGCGGCGCTGCTCTGGTCGCTCGGCACGACGACACTGGCGTTCTTCGGCGCGGGCGTGTGGGGGTTCATGCATACGCTGCACGGCGTCAACTACTACACGCATGGCACGCAGATCACGGCAGCGCACGGGCATCTTGCGTTCTTCGGTGCCTACGTGTCGCTCAATCTCGCGATCTTCTCCTACGCCTTCCCGATCCTGCGCAACCGCGATCCGTACAATCAGGTGCTCAACATGGCGAGCTTCTGGCTGATGTCGGGTGGCATGGCGTTCATGACGTTCGTTCTGACGTTCGCGGGCACCGTGCAGACCCACCTCCAGCGCGTCCTCGGGCAGAACTACATGGACGTGCAGGATCAGCTCCACATCTTCTACCTCATGCGCTTCGGCGCGGGTGTCGCGGTGGTGCTCGGTGCGGTGCTGTTCGTCTACGCGATCCTGGTGCCGCGCCGGGAAGTGATTGCGGCCGGCGGTCCGGTGAAAATCAGCCCGGCGGAGTGATACGATGAAGAGTGCGACCAACGCCGAGACGAAGGGGGCTGATGCCCCCTTCTACCTTCCCGTCGCCGACGAATGCGAGGTGTTCGAGGCGGCCTATCGCAGCCGCATGCCGCTGCTCATCAAGGGCCCGACTGGCTGCGGAAAGACGCGCTACGTCGCGCATATGGCGGCGCGGCTCGGGCGCCCGCTCTATACGGTGTCATGCCACGACGACCTTTCGGCCGCCGACCTGATCGGTCGCTACCTGCTGAAGGGTGGCGAGACGGAGTGGATCGACGGGCCGCTCACTCGGGCGGTGCGCGACGGCGCGATCTGCTATCTCGACGAGGTGGTGGAAGCGCGCAAGGACGTGACCGTCGTTCTGCACCCGCTGACGGATGATCGCCGCATCCTGCCTATCGAGCGCACCGGGGAAGTCCTCGCAGCACCGGACGAGTTCATGCTCGTCGCGTCCTACAACCCGGGTTACCAGAACATCCTCAAGACGCTGAAGCCGTCGACCCGCCAGCGTTTCCTCGCGATCGATTTCGATTTTCCGCCGGCTCAGCGCGAGATCGAGATCGTCGCCGCCGAAAGCGGTCTCGCGCGTGAGAAGGTCGCCCCGCTGATCCGACTGGCCGGCAAGCTGCGCGCGCTCAAGGGGCAGGATCTCGAGGAAGGCGTCTCGACACGGCTGCTCGTCTACTGCGCCACATTGATCCGTTCGGGAATGCCGATCGAGCACGCGGTTCGCGTGGCGCTGATCGAGCCGCTGAGCGACGACGCCGATGTGAAGCGTGGTCTGCTCGATCTCGTCGCGGCGGTGTACGGCTGAGGAGCGGCCCGATGAGCGACCTCGAGTTCGAGCCTTGGGAGCCGGAGGAAAGCGTCGGTAAGCTGTGGCATGCGTTTGCATCCACGCTCGATGCGCCGCAGGAGCATGGCACGGCGAGCGTGCGTCTGGACGACATGCGCGGACGCCTCGGCGTGCTGTTCCGTGGCCTCGGCGGCGCTCGCGACGTCGAGATCAAGGCGTCTGCGCCGCAGGTCTCGCATCATCGCCTGTCGTGGCGTCGCGCGCTCGGCACGACGGCGGAGAGCGTAGCGCGGGCGAGCTTCGATGGTGAAGTGCTGCGGTTGCCGGGGGAGCTCGCGCTTCTCGATACGGCGGAGAAGAACGAGGCTCTCTACATCTGGATGGCGGCGGCCGCGGTGCACGCAGGGCCTGCCCGCGCGGAACACGATCCGCTGCGGGCCGACATCCGAGCGTTGCAGGCGGCGGCGCGTACGACACGCGATACCCTGTCCGCGTGTCCCGGGCTGCGTTCGCTGCACACGCGCCTCAGGGCCGAGGTGCTGGCGGCCCGGCGTGACCGCCGTCTGCCCCGTGTCGAATCCGCCGTCGAGGCGGCGACGCGCCTTCTGCTCGGTGGGCCGCCGCCGGTCGAGCCTCTTGCTCTGGCGATCGCGGTTGCCGTGCATCGCGAGGAGGCGGACCTCTCGCAGTTCGTCGCGCCACGCGGCTATCACTCGTTCGAGCCGGTCGTCATGTGGCCCGACGTGCGAGAGAAGCGTGGGCGAATTCCGGGGCAGCGCGACGAGGGAGAAAATCACGAGGCCGAGGCGCCGGGCGCGGAGACGGACGAGAGAACGTTGCGCGCGGCGCGCAAGAACGCTGACGAGGCCGCGCGCAAGGACAGCCTCGTCTTGCACAAGTTCGAAGCGATTCTGTCGTGGACCGAGTTCCTCAATCTCAATCGCCGTGTCGAGGACGACGACGAGGACGCGGCGAAGAAAGCGGCGGACGACCAGGAGGAATTGGCGCTGACCAACGTGCCGCAGCGGGCCCGCACGCGGCTGAAGCTGCATCTCGATCTCGCGCCCGAGGACGTCGAGCTGGAGCGGATGGCCGGCAAGCACGTCTACCCGGAGTGGGATCACCGTGCCCGCGCCTATCTGCCCGCGTACTGTCGCGTGCTGGCGACGGATGCGCCGCCCGCCGAGGCGACGCCGGCGTTCCTCGCCTGCGCATTGACACGCCGTCGCATCCGCAGGGTACGGCGACAATTCGAGGCGCTGAGGCCGAAGCGCATCCATCTTGCGCGACAGATCGACGGGGAGGAACTCGATATCGAGGCGGTGATCGCGTCCCGTGTCGATCTCATCGCGACCGGCGAGAACGACGACCGCGTGTATCGCGCGAGCCGCAACCAGGACCGCGATCTAGCGGTGTCGATCCTGCTCGATTCGTCGCGTTCAACCGAGAGCGCCGTTGCCGAGCGCCAGGTCATCGACATCGAGCGTGAGGCGCTCATCGCGCTGGCCTGGGGACTCGATGCCTGCGGCGACGACACCGCGATCCATGCCTTCTCCTCGTTGCGGCGCGATCGGGTCTACGTGCAACAGGTGAAGGAATTCGACGAGCCGATGGGAACGATCGTCGAAGCGCGAATAGCAGGGCTGCGGCCAGGATTCTATACGCGGCTCGGCGCGGCGATACGGCACGTGTCATGCGAGCTTGCAGGGCATCCGCGCCAGCGCCGGCTGCTGCTGGTGATAACGGACGGCAAGCCGAACGATCTCGATCATTACGAGGGGCGGCACGGAGTCGAGGATAGCCACATGGCGGTGCGTGAGGCGCGGCGGCGCGGTCAATCGGTATTCGGCGTCACGATCGATACCAAAGCGCAGGCGTCGTTCGCGCGCATCTTCGGTCGCGGCGGCTTCGCGGTCATTCCCGATCCGGAGAAGCTGACGACGGCCCTGCCGCAGATCTACCGGCATCTGGTCAGCGCATAGGATAGATCGATCGTGGCGGAAGAGCACGGGCGCGAAGACGACGGTTGGGGCGTGCTCGGCGAGCTGCCCGGCGACCTGATGATGTGGGTGCTGATCGCGAGTGAACTTCTTGTTTTCGGCCTAGCGCTGCTCGCCTTCCTCGGCGTGCGTGCGACGGAGCCGCAGGGTTTCGCGGCGGATCAGGCGTTGCTCGACCGGACCGCCGGCGCGGTCAACACGATCGTGCTCGTCACGAGCGGTCTGGCGGCTGCGCTCGCGGTGGCGGCACGAGAAGCGGGGAATCGCGTTCGTGCGCGGTGGATGCTCGGCGCGGCGGCGTTGCTCGGCTTCGTATTCCTCGCGATCAAGGGCCACGAGTACGCCGACAAGGCGGCGCGCGGCATCGGCCTCGAGTCGAGCCCGTTCTTCACGTTCTACTTTCTCGTGACGGGCTTTCACGCGGCGCATGTCGTTGCCGGGATAGCCATCCTCGGGCTCGTCGCCGTCTACGACAGTGCGCGCAACATGGAGACTGCGGTCGCGTTCTGGCACATGGTCGATCTCGTGTGGGTGCTCCTGTTCCCGATCATCTACCTGCTGAGGTGAGGCATGGGCGCGCGCGAGCTGATCGGAGCATGGGTCTGGCTCGTTGTTCTCAGCGCGATGACGACGGCGCTGACGCTGTTCGAGCCAGACGGAGACGGGCGCATCGCCGTCGCTGCGTGCGTGCTCGCTCTCGCCGGTCTCAAGGGCCGCGTCATCCTCTCGCGCTATCTGAAGATCGGCACGTCACGATTTTGGACCAGCGCATTCGACATCGTGCTCGGTGTCTTTCTCGCGCTCGGGTTCGCTGCCTATCTCATCGGTACGGGAGGATCGTAGCGTCATGGCCGCGCCAACGGGGACGACGGAGAAGCAGCGCACGCCACGTTGGCTGCTCGTGTTCTGCTACGCGCTGATGGGGCCCGCCTGCGCGATCAACGGCGCATTCGTGGTGCTTTCGATCCCCGCCCTGGCGCAGTTCGGATTCGCCGGGCTGATCGCTGGCGGCATCGCGGGTGCGGTGGCGGGCCTCCTTCCGGCGATCTGGATGGCCCGGCGGATCGCCGACGGCATCGGCGGCAAGGCATGAGCGCGAAACGGCAAGGGAAAGCTCATGTGCGCTTTGCGGCTTTGCTCTATTCGGCCTTGCGCCAGGGCGCGCTGCGATCCTCGCGCATGTAGTCGCGCAGGGCCGTGACGTCCTCGATGCGCGCCTGATTGTGCGTGATGGTGACGCCGAGCTCCTCGAGACGGTTGAAGGCTCGCGACAGACTCGGCGGCTGCATTCCGAGGCGACCGGCAATCAGCGTCTTGTCGTAGGGCAGTGTGATGGTGCACGAACCGTTATCGATGCTGCACAACTCGAGCAGAAACTCCGCGACGCGCTGAGCGCCGGTGTGGGCCTTGAGCTGCTCGATCTGGGCGACGAGCCCGTGCAGATGCCTGAAAGTCGAGGAGACGATGGCGAGCGCGATCTCGGGACGTTCGTACATCATGGACGAAAGGATGCCGAAGCGCACGACGAGCAGGCGCGTGTCGGTGACAGCCTCGGCGGAGACTGGATAGGGACTGCCGTCGAACGCCACGGCTTCGCCGAAGCTGCAACCCTTGGTGAAAACGCCGACGACGGCTTCCGCGCCGGTCTGCGTAATGCGGAAGAGCTTCACCCAACCATCGAGCACGACATAGAGGTTCTGTGCCGGGTCGCCTTGGAGAAAGATGGTCTCACCGCGCCGGAAGTTCTTGGTGAACGAGCGCTGGAGGATGGAGTTGGCAAGCTCGCCGGGCAGGCTCGCGAACAACACCGCCTCTCTAGCTGTTGCCAAGTCTCGGGCGTCCAGCATGTCGCTCCCCTGGCTTTTCTGTTCGGCAGCCTGGCGTGCAGTGCTGCGCGATGAAAGTACCATGTATCCAGCGCTCCGATAAACCGGAGGTCGGACGGGCAGCGTAACGAAAGTCAAGGATCGGTGGCGCGTGCAAACTATCCTGCATGCTGAGCGACGGCGCAGCTCCGCTCGGTTCCGCTTGCCACGCGGGGCATGCGTCAGGCCGCGAGGACCTAGGACGCGAGACGTGTCGCGAGACGACGGCCCGGCGTATCGGCGCGCGAGCGTTCGTAGGCGGGATAGGATCAGTGAAACGTGAGCCGCACGAATTGCACGGGCGCCGGCGTGCGGGTGGCAATGATCCCGGCTCGGAGCAAGTGAACGGGGAGAGCACCATGAGCGGCAGCGACACGATGCTGGGTCACAACGCCGAGGGCGCCCGAGTCAGGATCGAAGCACGCTTCTTCAACTCCCTCGCCAAGTACTGCGGGCAGGACGGTCTCTGCCGCAGTCTCGAGCTACCGGCGGGCGCTTCGGTCGGCGATCTGATCTCGATGTTCAAGATGCCGCTCGGGGAGATCTTCCTGGTTCTCAAGAACGGCAGGGACATCACGCCAGGGCTCTATCAGGGCGGCAACGTCAATCAGGACGTGGTGCTCGACGACGGCGACGTCATCGCATTCTCGGGTCCCGTTCCCTACAGCTACGGTTATGGCGCGCCCGTGGTGTAAGTCGGGGTGAAGGTCTGCCGGCGCGTGGAGGGCGGTCGTATCGGCGGCCCGTTGCCCGCCGACGCCCCATCGCGTCCAGTCCTTCCACCCCTTTGGTTCGCCATGCCTTTCCGGCTGCGATCCGTGTGCTCTGGCGTCCGTTGTCGATAGCCCCGCCAAGGGCGGTGCGGCGCATCTACTCCAGCATCGTTTTGCCCTTGCAATGGCGCCTCGGGAGCGGTATTCCCCGTCGTCCCTGAAGCACCGTCGCTGAGGTTAAGTGCGGAACGCCCCGGCGTTCCCCAGAAAGCCACGGCTCGCCGTTTCCCGAACGGTCAGCTTGAAAAGCCCGGTCACAGGGACCATCGGCCAGCCCCGCACGGGCGGCGATGCTGGGCAGATCGCCGAAAGGCGCTGTCGTCGGAGCGTAGCGCAGCCTGGTAGCGCACTTGCTTCGGGAGCAAGGGGTCGGGAGTTCGAATCTCCCCGCTCCGACCAATTAAATCATAAGGTTAGATTGCCAGCGAGATGGCTTCGCCCAAGAACCGCTCGAGAAGCGTTCTCGGAGTAGCGATCGATCCTGCGAGAGGACGGTTGGACTTACCGCTGATGTCGCCTCCTCCGGCAGCGGCGACGCCAGCCTTCCCGCCTCGGCGCGACGGAGATAATCGCCGGTCGCCGTCGGCCCGGTGCCGACCCTCGCTGCGGTCTGCCGCTTCGACTGGCCACCGGCCTTCAGCCGCAACACGTCCTTGATCTTGCGCATGGGCAATCTCTGCGGCCGTCCCTGCTCCTCCCCCAACCCAACAAGGTCGTTCGCGCATCTCCCCGGCCTCGGGAACTGACCGTAAAACTCTAACTTCGAACGGGGGCGTTTCGTGGGAGCAGATCCGTGCGATCAGCGCGGAGAGGCGGGAAGGCGTTCGAGTGTTCCGAGCTCTGCCTCGAAGGCGGCCTTGAGCGCCATGTCCACCTCCGCCATCGAGACGATGCGGCCGAGGTCCTCGAAGCTCGTGACGCCATGCTCGGAGATGCCGCACGGCACGATGCCGCCGAAGTGGGCGAGGTCGGGATCGACATTGATGGCGAGGCCGTGGAAGCTCACCCAACGGCGCAGGCGGATGCCGATGGCCGCGATCTTGTCTTCTGCGTCGTCACCCTTTTCCGGCCGGCGCACCCACACTCCGACGCGACCCGGCCGCGTCTCGCCGCGGACGTTGAAACTCGCAAGCGTGGCGATGACGATGCGCTCCAGCGCGCACACGAACGCGCGCACGTCGCCGAAGCGGCGTTTCACGTCGATCATGACGTAGACCACGCGCTGGCCCGGACCATGGTAGGTGTACTGCCCGCCGCGGCCGGCAGGGTGCACGGGAAAGCGATCCGGCTCGAGCAGGTCTTGCGGCCGGGCGCTGGTGCCGGCCGTGTAGAGCGGGGGATGCTCCAGCAGCCAGATGAGCTCGCCGGCCTCGCCGCGTGCGATGGCCTCGGCGCGTGCCTCCATGAAGCGCAGTGCATCCTCGTAGGCGGTCAGACCGTCGCTGATGGTCCAGCCGATGGGAGGGAGTGCGGGCGCAGGCTGCGCCTCGGGGCATTTTGCGCCGGCGGCAAGGTCGCAGCTCGGTGTGTCGGAGGTCATGTGGGCTCGGCTCGCATAGTGGAAGGCTCCAAGCGAGATATAGGCTATCGCGGCAGGAATGGGGAGGCGGAGCAGCGTCGAGCACCGATCGCGCGCCAGAACTCGATCTTGCGTCAGTACTCGATCGTGCGATCGGCAACGAGCTTCCAGCTCGCTTCGCCCGGTTTCAGTTTGTACTGGACCTGCCGCCTCTTGCCGCTCGGCTTGCCGTCACTCGAATAGATCGGGAAACGCCGCACCACGACATTCTCGACGACAGCGAACTCGTCGTGGCCCTGGTAGCCCGTCGCCGCCTTTGCAGCGAGCGGTGGCACGGTGATGCCACTCAGCGATTTTGATCTGTTGGCGCTGTAGGCGATGAGGATGCCCTTCCTGTCGGCCCCGTTGCCATGGCCAACGACGTAGATTTCGGGAGAACCGTCGACGTTGAGATCGCCGACCTCGGCGGCCGTGACAATGCCATCGACCGGCAACTCAATGGGCGAGTTATCGAGCTTCAGACCTTTGGGCACGATGGTCAGCGTGTTGCCCGAGGCGGTATTGGGGCTCGCCACTGTGAATGAAATGCCCTGGAGTTTGACGGTTGCCTCGAACGCGGCTGTTCCTTGCGCGTTTGCAGGCTGTAACGTCGCGAGCGCCGCGCCGGACACAATTACGAGAGATTTCGCAACGGTGAGCGTGCCGGATCGAATTCGCTTCATGGGCTGCCTCCCCTGGTCGGTCGGCCGCACGCTCGGCAACAGCGGGGGCGCGCCTTTCAGGTGCGCCGCCTGCCTCTTCAACTCGTCGGGGCGTCGAGCTTGCGGGTCAGGTTCTCGAATTCGCGACGCAGCTCCTCGTTCTTGAAGATCTGCTCGAAGGTCGGCGCCTCGAGCTTCTGGATCGCCTCGAACGATGCCGCGCTGTCACGCATCAGGTTGCGAAGCTGGAAGCTCGCTTCGACCGTCTCGAACGTGTTGTCGGCGATCCTCAGATCGTGCACCGCACGGCTGCGCGCCCGCGCGATCTGCTCACGCTGCTGGTTGAGATAGCGGCGGTAGCCCTTTGCCCCATCCTCGGCGAGCCGCTGGCTCTCCAGGTTCGCCTCCAGCGCCTTTTTCTGGTCGGGGCGGTTCTCCTGGCGCAGCAGGTCTTTCGTTTTGGTGCGCGCGGCGGCGACGTCCTTCAGGATCGCGTCGAGCTTCGGCATGTAGCCCGTGTCGATCTTGGCGATGGTCGCGTCCTGCGCATGTACCAGCATGGCGAACAGCGCCGCGTGCATGGCGAAATACTTGCGCGCGGCGTTCATGTTGTCGCCCGAGGCCGCCATCAGCTTGCCGAGCTGGGTGTCGATGACCTTCGCCGCGTTGAACACCGCGACGAGGCGGACGAGATCGCCCGAGAGCACGCTGTCGAGCAACAAGTCGACCTGATCGTTGCCGAGCTGTACGCCGGACCGCGTCAGCGCCTCGTTGATCTCGGATTTGGCTTTGGCGATCTCGTCGCGGTTGGCGGCGATGCGCGCCTCCGCGTCCTTGATCGACTGGTCGAGGCTCGCGACGGTATCCGTCAGCACACCCGGCAGCACGCCGTCCTTCGGCGCGGTGAGCTGCTTTTCCTTGAAGCGCACGATCGCTTCCTCGGTAGCGCGGATGTTGGAGCGCAGCCCCTCGACCTTCTTCTGCACCTCGACGACGGGAACGTCGGTGACGATGCCGAGGGCGGAATCGAGCAGCCGGCGGATCTTGGCCTCGCGGTCTTCGCGCGTTTCCGTCCAGATCGGCGGGACGATGAAGTCCTCGCTCTTCGGCAGCTTGCTCGCCTGAGAGCGGTTGTCGGCGGTCTCGCGCAGGATGGCGTCGACGGCGGCCATGAGCTGGCGCGCCTGCTCGAAGGCCTGGTCGCCCTCGCGAGGGTCCTTGGCCTCGGTCGTCGCCGGGCCCGTCTCGGTGGTGCGCGTCAGGAAATCGCCGATGCCGTCGCGCCGGGCCGTCTGTGCCGCGGCGTCGAGGGGAACGACGGCGGTCATGGCGCTGGCGAGCAGAGCCGAGACGGCGGCGGCCGTTAAGAGCTTCCTCGATGTGCCGGACATGTGCCAGCTCCTTTGCTCGTCGCCCGACGCCCGTCGCGGCTTCCGCGGCCTCTCGGGGGAGGAAAGGCGGAGGCGATCCTCAGCCGCATAATCAGCAGGATCGCGGCAAATACATGGTGTCGGCGGGCGCGCGGCCAAGAGGTCTTATAGCCGGGTGGCGGTGAACGCGGGAGAACCGTCTCGTTCAGCGGTACCGGCGGATGGGCGAGCGCAACGCGGCGTCACGTGACGCCGGCCGCTGATTTGACGAGCGCAACGAGCCGTCCATCCACCTGTCGCGCATCGGTGAGGACGACCATGTGCGTCAGGCCCTCGGCGGCGCGCGTGAGCGTGACCGGCAGCTTCACGGGCTCGAGCGGAGCTTCGATCGGGCGGCCCGGGAGAGCGAGGGCGAGGCGCAGATCCTTGCCGCTGCCGGCGAGCAGGGCGAACACCCGGCTGCGGGCGAGGGCAAGAGGGCCCGGGCCGGCCCCGACGACGAGGCCGGGAACAGCGGTTTTCAGAGCGCGCAGGAGGGGGATGGCCAGCGGCCGGTACGCCTTCGCTTTGCCGATCACCTCGGCGATCTCGGCCTCGGTGGCGGGCGGCAGTTCGTCGACTGGTAATGCAGAGAGAGCGGCAGGAGGTGGACTTGGCGCGCTCCGCTCGGGAGGCGACGCCGGTTGGGCAGGCGGTGCCTCAGCGACCCTCGGGTCGGGCGTCGGCTGTCCGCCTTCGCCCTGACGAACCCCAACGCTCTCCCGTCCGGCGACGAGCCGCAGTGCTGGAGCCGTCGCGGGGGGCGCGGCCGGCATGGCAGCGGGAGCAGGAGCGGGGGGCGAGACGGGCGGTGAATGTGCTGGAGCCGCAATCGCCCCGGCGAGCTCCTCGGCGGTGATGTAGATCGGCTGTCCGCCGTTGTGGTGAATGCGCTCCAGCCAGGACGCGCGCGAGAACATGAAGCCCTGGCGGCGCAGCCAGTCGATGATGTCGTTGCGATGGGGCAGGTCCTGGCTCGAAATGAGCGCCATCCACTGGCCGAGATCGCGGCCGGTGTCGGCCTTGAGGCTCGCCAGGAATTCCCGCTCCTTCTCGCGCCAGTCCGTGCTCATGGTGGACGCCGCCGCCGCTCGTCTCAGATCAACCGCCGCGTGCGGTCACGGTAGGCCCGCCAGCGCTCGCCGAAACGCGCCTCGAGGTGGCGTTCTTCCGGCAGGATCGCGAGCCAGGTCACGAGCACCAGAAATACCGGCACGAGGATCGCGAACCAAACGTTCTTGGTCATCTCGGCGAGACCGAGCAGCACCAGCGCATCGCCGATGTAGATGGGATTGCGCCGCCAGCGGAACGGCCCGTCGGTGACGAGATCGCTGGCGCCGCGGTGCGGCAGGACGGTGGTCTTGTGACGCCACAGCGTCTTGGCCGCCCAGAGGATCAGCGCCAGCCCGGCGACACCGAGCCCGACGCCGATGAAGCGCGCGGCGGCATCGTCGAGGCCGGGCCAGGCGAGCGGGTAATGGCGGCCGAGCATCAACGCGGCGAGTGCCGCAACCGCCAGCAGGACCGGCGGCCACGGAATGGCGCCGGGCCGCTCGGGGCCGGTCAACGCGGAGGTCGGCTCGGGCTCACTCGACTGCATGGCACTCCGCCTGGGTGATGATTTCGAAGATGATCGGGATTCCGTCGCCCGGACCATAGCACGGCACCATGACGACGGGCCCGCCGGGCGCGTGGCA